>NZ_JAUSZJ010000002.1:1442500-1777500 GCF_030817475.1 Streptomyces sp. V2I9
CGGGGCCTCCTGGACGAGGACCAGGTCGGGGGCGCAGGCGCGGATGACCCGCGCCAGCGCCGCGGTGTCGTCGTGCATCGAGCGGATGTTGTAGCTCAGCACGCGGATGACGGCTGAACCGTCCGCCTCGGTACGGGAGTCGGGCAGGGGCGTCAGGACCATGCGGGCCACGATACGACGGACGCCCGCCGCGGCCCCGGAGGGCGGCGGCGGGCGTCCGATGCGTCGTACCGCGGAGACCTCAGCCCTGGCGGGCCAGGTCGGCCGCGCCCACCAGCCCTGCCTTGCCGCCGAGTTGGGCGGCGAGCACCTGGGCGTGGGGACGCCACTCGCCGCCGATCAGCCAGCGCCGGAACGACTTGCGGATCGGGTCGAGGACCAGTTCTCCCTCGTCCGAGACGCCGCCGCCGACGATGAACGCGGACGGGTCGAACAGCGAGGCGAGGTCGGCCAGTCCGGCACCGGCCCACCGGGCCAGCTCACGGAAGGAGTCGACCGCCACCGGGTCGCCCTGGCGGGCGGCCTCGCTGATGTGCTTGCCCTCGATGCCGTCCACGGAGCCGTCGCCGAGGCCGAGGAGCACAGTGGCGTTCTCGGGGGTGGCGTTGGCGCGCTGCTTCGCGTACCGGACGAGGGCGCGGCCGGAGGCGTACTGCTCCCAGCAGCCCTGACTGCCGCAGCCGCAGAGCAGACCGTCCGGGACGACCCGGATGTGGCCGAACTCGGCGGCCACGCCGAAGCGTCCGCGGCGCAGCTTGTTGCCGATGATGATGCCGCCGCCGAGGCCGGTGCCGAGCGTGATGCAGATGACGTCGTCGTGGCCCTGGCCGGCCCCGAAGCGGTATTCGCCCCAGGCCGCGGCATTGGCGTCGTTCTCCACGACGACGGGCAGGCCGACGCGCTGTTCGACCTTGTCCTTGAGCGGCTCGTGACGCCAGTCGATGTTGGGTGCGAACAGGACGGTGGCGCGCTTGTCGTCGACGTAGCCCGCGGCGCCGATGCCGACGGCCTCCACGTCGTGCCCCTCGCTCGCCCCGGCGACCGCCGCGCAGATCGCGTCGACGATGCCTTCGGCCGTCGGCGGGGTCGCCACCTTGAACGTCGAGAGGATCCGGCCCTCTTCGTCGACCACTCCAGCCGCGATCTTCGTGCCGCCGATATCGACGCCGATGGTGAGTCCCATGAATCCCTCAGTTTCGGTCGAGCCCCGCTAGGGCCAACCGTACCCGAGGCCGCGCCCCGCCCCGGCCGGAGCCGGTGGGTCCCGGCCGTCGCGTCCGGGCGGTGGGGAGCGGCGAACCGGTCAGTCCAGATCGATGCGTTCGGTGCCGGAGGGGCCGTCGTCGCGGGGGTCGGCGGGGCCGTCGGCGGCCTTCCGCGCGGGGCCCGCCCCCGAGGCGCCCTCGGTGGTGCGGGTCCAGCGGCCCTCCTGGCCCTCGACCGCGGAACGGTAGGCGGCGAGCAGTTCGCTGCCGGCGGCCGCGAGGTGGTCGAAGACCTGCGGGTTGCGTTCGATGACGGGTTCGACGGCGGACCTGGCCTGGCGGATGGCCTGCTGGACCGCGCCCTGGGCGGCTGCGCCGAGCAGCGGGGTCCGGAGCGAGGAGACCTTGTCGGCGACGGCGTCGACCAGCTTGCGCAGCTCCTCGGCGGCCGATCCGGGCGGGGTGCCGTACCGGGCGCGGCGGCGGGCCTTCTCGGCGGCGAGGTCCTCGGCGCAGGCGTCGGCCCACGCGTCGCCGTCCACGGGACGGTCGGTGGCTTCACTCATGGCGGGCTCCTGCGACGCGGGCGGCCGACGGTCGGCCTGCGGTTCACGTACCACCGACGTTACCCGAACGGCCGCACGCGGTTCAGGTGGTGCGCGGCCACAGGGCGGGATCGGGTGTGAACCGCACCCGCAGCACTCCGTCGGCCAGGGCCGCGCCGGAGACGGTGCAACGGCGGAGCGCGGAGGCGATGCGGACGATCCGGTGGAAGGGGCCGACGGTCAGGAGGAGTTCGTCGCCCCGGCGGACCAGGCGCAGCTGCTCCTTGACGGCTCCCGGCAGCGGCAGGCACCAGGTGAGGGTGGCGGTCCCGTCCTCGGTGTCGCGCTCCTCCTCGGTCCACCAGGGGTCGCCGGCCCGCCCCGGCGTCCGCCGGTCGGGGGCGGGGATCTCCAGCGCGGCGAGGTCGCCGGGGCCGTACGGGTCGCGGCCCGCGTGGGCGGACTCGTGCACGGGGAGGTCCGGGGCGAGGTCCTGGCGCCAGTGGTCCAGGCACTTCTCCTGCTGTGCGGCGAGTCCGGCGAACCAGGGGTCGGGCGAGTGGCGGGGCAGCACACGGGAGGCGACCAGCAGGTCGGCTCGGAGCCCGTGCAGGGCGAGGCCGGTACGGGCGGTGCGCAGGGCGTCCTCGGCGGCCGGGCCCGGCTCCGCGACCAGCCGGAGCGTGGTGGCCCGGTCCTCGACGAGGGCCTGTACGGCGGCCAGCTCGGCGTCCTTGCGGGCGGCGGCCTCGTACAGCCACGGGGCCGGCATCGGGACCCCGGCGAGCTGGGCGAGGACGGGGCGCAGGGCGCGGGCGGCCTGGCGTTCGGCGGGCAGCAGTCGGCGCAGATAGCGGCGGAGCTGTTCCGGGAGGGCGAGCAGGGCCAGGGCCTCGGCCGTCGGCGGGAGGTCGACGACGAGGGTGTCGTAGCCGGACCAGTCGCCCACGGCGGCGCGGCGCAGAGAGTGCAGGAGAGCGAGCTGCGGGGAGCCGGGGAGTTCGGTCAGCTCCTCGCCGTCGAGCCGGCCCGCGCCGAGCAGGTCCAGGATGCCGGAGGCGCGGTCCTGGAGCTCGGTGAGCTCGGCGCGGAAGTGTTCGCCGGAGTCGATGCGGGCGTGGTCGAGCAGGTCCGTGACCCGGACGGGTGCCGTGGCCGCCGGGAAGCCGGGTACGGCCTCGGCGGAGAGCAGCAGGGTGCGGGCGCCGCCGTCGGCGGCGGCCAGGGCGGTGGCCGCCGCTACGGTGGTCCGGCCCGCGCCGCCGGGGCCGGTGACCAGGACCGTGCGCACGGGACTCAGGCCCGCGGGGCGGACTCGACGCGCTTCTTGAGACCGGCGAGGGCGCGGTCGATGATGACCTTCTCGGCCTTGCGCTTGATCATGCCGAGCAGCGGGATCTTGACGTCGACGGCGAGCCGGTAGGTGACCTCGGTGCGCGTGCCTCCGGCGAGCGGGGTGAGGGCGTAGGTGCCGTCCAGGGAACGCAGCATCTGGGACTTGACGAGGCTCCAGCTGACCTCGTTCTCACCGGTCCAGGTGTAGGAGAGGACGTGGTCGTCCTTGATCGCGCCGGCGTCCAGGACGAGGCGGACCTGCTCGGCGCGGCCCTGGCCGTCGGTGGAGAGGACCTCGGCCTCCTTGACCTCGCCGGTCCACTCCGGGTAGCGGGCGAAGTCGGCGATCACGCCCATGACGTCGGCCGGTGCCGCCTCGATCGTGATGCTCGAGCTGGTGTGTTCAGCCATCGCCGTGGCCCTCCAGTGCGGTGTAACCGGTCGCGTTCGGCAGGAGCCTGCCGCTGTGCAGGCTATCGCGTGCGCGGGGCGCCGCGGTCCACGGCCCTGTGCCCCGCGTTCACCAGCTGAGCGCCCAGGGCGTCCCGGTGGAGGCGAAGTGGCCGACGTTGACGCATTCGGTGGCGCCGATGCGCATCCGGCGGACCAGCGGCTGGTGAACATGGCCGAAAAGCGCGTATCGAGGACGGGTGGCGCGGATCGCCTCCAGCAGGGCGGGGCTGCCGCGCTCGAAGCGGCGGGCGACGGTGTCGTACGTCAGCTCGGGGACCTCGGGCGGGATGTGCGAGCAGAGGACGTCGACCTCGCCGAGCGCCTCGACCTTGGCGGCGTACTCCTCGTCGCTGATCTCGTACGGGGTGTTCATCGGGGTCTTGAGGCCGCCGCCGACGAAGCCGAAGACCCGGCCGCCGATCTCGACGCGCTCGCCGTCCAGCACGGTGGTGCCGGGGCGGGCGTACTCGGGCCAGAGGCCGGGGACGTCGACGTTGCCGTAGGTGGCGTACGTCGGCGTCGGGAAGGCGGCGAAGAGTTCGGCGTACTGCCTGCGCACCGCGTCGAGGATCTCCGCGTTGCGGTCGCGGCCCGCCCACAGTGCGCGGCCGAAGGCGCGGGCCTCGTCGTAACGGCGGGCGGTGCGCAGGGCGACGATGCGGTCGGCGTTCTCCACGCCGAACAGATCGGGGAAGATGCCGCGCGAGTGGTCCGCGTAGTCGAGGAAGAGCACCAGGTCACCGAGGCAGATCAGGGCGTCGGCGCCGTCCCCGGCGCGGGCCAGGGCCTCGGTGTTGCCGTGCACGTCGCTGACCACGTGGATCCGGGTGGACCGGGCGGCCGAGCCCCCGTCGTCCGGTTCGCTGCCTCGCATGGGATCACCCTAGATCGCCCGCTCAGCCCGTGGGTAGACCGCCCGGACCTGCGGTTACTTCCACGCCGGGACAGCGGTGGACTACTGTGCGCGAAAGGGCCATTTATCTGTGTGATGCATAAGACATCTGGCCGGAACCCCCTATCCGGAACCGAGTACCGGTGGGTAACGTCCGGGCAGTCCAGTCGTGCTCACCCCACTGAGCACCCGCCATTCCTGGACAGCAGCCGGTGCGTCACACAGAGCCGTGGCACCGGAGCCCGATGAGGAGCAGCAGTCTTGCGCGAGTTCAGCCTTCCGGCCCTGTACGAGGTCCCGACGGACGGCAACCTGACGGATCTCATCCGCCGCAATGCCGCTCAGCATCCCGATGTCGCGGTCATGAGCCGCAAGGTGGCCGGCGTCTGGACGGACGTCAGCGCCACCCAGTTCCTGGCCGAGGTGAGAGCCGCCGCCAAAGGACTGATCGCCTCGGGGGTGCAGCCCGGCGACCGGGTCGCCCTGATGTCGCGTACCCGTTTCGAGTGGGTGCTGCTGGACTTCGCGATCTGGAGCGCGGGCGCGGTGACCGTGCCGGTGTACGAGACCAGCTCCGCGGAGCAGGTGCAGTGGATCCTCGGCGACTCCGGGGCGGTGGCGGTGCTCGTGGAGAGCGACGCGCACGCCGCCGCGGTGGCCTCCGTACGGGACGCGCTGCCGGATCTGGCCCATGTGTGGCAGATCGACGACGGCGCGGTGGAGGCGCTGGGCCGGGCGGGGGCCGAGGTCTCGGACGAGACCGCTGACCTGCGGATGCGCAGCGCCAAGGCGGACGATCCGGCGACGATCGTCTACACCTCGGGCACCACGGGCCGCCCCAAGGGCTGTGTGCTCACCCACCGCAGCTTCTTCGCGGAGTGCGGCAACGTGGTGGAGCGGCTGAAGCCCCTCTTCCGTACGGGCGACTGCTCGGTCCTGCTGTTCCTGCCCGCCGCGCACGTCTTCGGCCGGCTGGTCGAGGTGGCGTCGGTGATGGCCCCGATCAAGCTCGGCTGCGTCCCCGACATCAAGAACCTCACCGACGAGCTGGCCGCGTTCCGGCCGACACTGGTCCTGGGCGTGCCGCGGGTCTTCGAGAAGGTCTACAACGCGGCCCGCGCCAAGGCGCAGGCGGACGGCAAGGGCAAGATCTTCGACCGGGCCGCCGACACGGCGATCGCCTACAGCCGGGCGCTCAGCACCCCTCAGGGCCCGGCCCTGGGGCTGAGGCTCAGGCACAAGCTCTTCGACAAGCTGGTCTTCGGCAAGCTGCGCGCCGTCCTCGGCGGCCGGGGTGAGTACGCGATCTCCGGCGGCGCCCCGCTGGGCGAGCGGCTCGGCCACTTCTACCGGGGCATCGGCTTCACCGTCCTGGAGGGCTACGGCCTGACCGAGTCGTGCGCGGCCACCGCGTTCAACCCGTGGGACCGGCCGAAGATCGGCACGGTCGGCCAGCCGCTGCCCGGCTCGGTGGTGCGGATCGCGGACGACGGCGAGGTGCTGCTCCACGGCGAGCACCTGTTCACCGGTTACTGGAACAACGAGGCGGCCTCCGCCGAGGCGCTGGCCGACGGGTGGTTCCACACCGGGGACATCGGCACCCTCGACGAGGACGGCTACCTCGCGATCACCGGGCGCAAGAAGGAGATCATCGTGACGGCGGGCGGCAAGAACGTCGCCCCGGCGGTGATCGAGGACCGCATCCGGGCGCACGCGCTGGTCGCGGAGTGCATGGTGGTCGGCGACGGCCGCCCGTTCGTCGGCGCGCTGGTCACGCTGGACGAGGAGTTCCTGAGCCGCTGGGCCGAGGAGCATGGCAAGCCGGCCGGTTCGACGGCCCTGTCGCTGCGCGAGGACGCGGAGCTGCTGGCCGAGGTGCAGCGTGCGGTGGACGACGGGAACGCGGCGGTCTCCAAGGCCGAGTCGGTGCGCAAGTTCCGTATCCTGCCCGCCCAGTTCACCGAAGAGGCGGGCCACATCACGCCGTCGCTGAAGCTGAAGCGGAACGTCGTGGCGAAGGACTTCGCGGACGAGGTGGAGTCGATCTACCGCGGCTGAGCGGTCCCACGCGTACGCAGGGGCCCACGCCTGGCGATCAGGCGCGGGCCCCTGCGGCGTCCTTACGGCCACCGTTCACAGCAGGGTCTTGAGCTTCTCCGCCAGCAGGTCCCAGCGCCACTTCTCCTCGACCCAGGCCCGGCCACGCTCCCCCATCCGCTGCCGCAGCTCCGGGTCCCCGAGCAGGGTGACGATCCGGTCGGCGGCGTCCTCGGCGCTGCCGCCGCGCACCACCCACCCGGTCTCGCCGTCGAGCACCGCGTCGGGGGCGCCGCCCGAGTCTCCGGCCACCACGGGCAGCCCGGTCGCGGACGCCTCCAGGTAGACGATCCCGAGCCCCTCCACGTCGAGGCCGCCGCGCCGGGTCCGGCAGGGCATCGCGAAGACGTCCCCGGCGCCGTAGTGCGCGGGCAGTTCCGCCCAGGGCACCGGACCGGTGAAGCGCACCGCGTCCCGCACCCCGGTCTCCTCGGCGAGCCGCTCCAGGTCCTTGGCGTACGGGCCGCCGCCGACGATCAGGAGCACCGCGTCCGGGATCTGCGCGAGGATCGCGGGCATGGCCAGGATCAGCGTGTCCTGGCCCTTGCGCGGCACCAGCCGGGAGACGCAGACGACGACCGGGCGGTCGGCGAGCCCGAGGCCGGCCCGGACCCGGTCCCCGCCGGAGGCCGGGTCGAAGGTCTTCTCGTCGACGCCGGGCGGGAGCTGGACCATGCGTCCGGCCGCGTCCGGGGTGAGGGCGGCGGCGATCCGGGAGCGGGTGTACTCACCGAGATAGGTGATCGTGTCCGTGCCCTCCCCGATCCTGCGCAGCAGTTGCCGGGAGGCGGGCAGCTGCGCCCAGCCGGCCTCGTGGCCGTGGGTGGTGGCGACGAGCCGGCGGGCGCCCGCGCGGCGCAGCGCCGGGGCCATCAGGCCGAGCGGGGCCGCGGCGCCGAACCAGACGGAGGTGCAGCCGTGTTCACGCAGCAGGGAGGTGGCCCGGCGGGTGACGCGCGGGGTCGGCAGCAGCATCGTCGTGCGGTCGCGGACCACGGTGAACGGCTGTTCGGCGTCGAAGGCGGCGGTGGCCGCCGCACCCTCCTCACCGCGCTTCCAGGTGGAGGCGTAGACGACGACCCGGTCGGGGTCCAGACGCAGCGCCATGTTGTGCAGGAACGCCTGGATGCCGCCGGGGCGGGGCGGGAAGTCGTTGGTCACGATCAAGGTCTTGTCCATCGCCGCCGACAGTACCGAACGGCCGCGCTTCACCGCTTCCGAGGACTCCCGTCGGCATCATGAGCCGCCGGGGGGCGACCGGGACGAACGACGGACGGGTGCGGCGATGACGGGACGAACACCCACGGGCGCGGGGCCGTGGCCGTACGCGGTCTGGGCGCTGACCCGCGCCTGGTTGCTGGCCTGTGTGTTCAAGGTGGTCACGGTGGCGGGCCCGGACGTCACGGTGGACGTCTCGGTGATCTACCGGGCCTGGTACGCGACCCTGCTGACCGGCACGTATCCGCTGGACGACGTGACCTGGCAGTACCCGCCCGGCGCGGCGCTGGCCATCCTCTCCCCCGCCCTGCTGCCGTTCTGGGAGTACGCGACCGCGCTCTTCGTGCTGGTGCTGGTCTGCGACGCGCTGGTGGTGGTGCTGCTGCTGTACGCGGGGCGGCGGCCCGGCACGAGAACCGCGGGCGCGTGGGTGTGGGTCGTGGGGGTGCCGCTGCTGGGGCCGACGGTCTACGCCCGCTACGACCTGATGGTGACGGCGGTCGCGGTGGCGGCGCTGCTGGCCGGGGTGCGGGAGCCCCGCGCGCTGGGGGTGCTGGCCGCGTTCGGGGCGCTGCTGAAGGGGTGGCCGGTGCTGCTGCTGGTGGGGGTGCGCAAGGGGTGGCCGACACGGGCGGCCTGGGGGGCGGCGGCGCTGGGCGCTGCGGGGCTCGCGGCGGCGTTCGCGCTCTGGATGCCGGGGGCGTTCGCGTTCCTGGCCTTCCAGCGGGACCGGGGCACCGAGGTCGAGTCGCTGGGGGCGCTGGTCTTCCACGTGGCGCGGCACTTCGGCTGGGAGGGTCGGGTGGAGCTGCGGTACGGCTCGCTGGAGTTCCTCGGACCGCACGTGGAGCTGGTGTCGACGCTTGCGCTGGGGCTCGCGGCCCTGGCGCTGGTCTGGCTGCTGGTGTGGCGGCTGCGGGCCCGGACCTTCACGGTGCACACCCCGGCCGAGGCGGCGTTCACGGCGGTGCTGCTGTTCACGGTCACCAGCCGGGTGATCAGCCCGCAGTACGTGGTGTGGCTGGTCGGGCTGGCCGCGGCCTGCCTGGTGTTCCGGGGCGCGGCGATGACGCTGCCGGCCGTCCTGGTGGTGGTGTCGGCGGGGGTGACGCTGTTGGAGTTCCCGATCGGCTTCGGCCAGGTGGTGGCGAGCGACGCGTGGGGCGTGGCGCTCCTCGTCGTACGGAACGGGCTGCTGGTGGCGGCCTCGCTGATCGCGGCGCGGCGGCTGTGGCGGTCGACGGTGCCGGGGAGGCCCGGTGACCGGGCGGCGGTGGCCGGGGGTCAGCCGAGCCGGGTGGCCAGGTAGTCGCGCCAGTCGGCGGTGAACCGGTCGAGGGTGGTGGCGAGCACCGCCTCCAGCGCCTGTTCCACCGCTCCCTCGCGCCCGTCGTGCGCGCCGACGGTCTCGTAGAAGGCGATCAGCTTCTCCTTGCCCCACCGCTCCGCGATCAGCGCGCAGGCCAGCCAGCCGCCCTCGTAGGCCCCGGCCAGCTTCGCGGGGTCGCCGTCGAAGCCGAAGTCCCGGTCCGCGGGGAGCCCCGCGGGGGTCCGGCCGGCGCGGACGGTCTCGGCCAGCTCGGGGGCGATCGTGTCGGCGGCCCGGTCCTCGCCCCGGTAGGCGGCCCAGTCGGCGAAGCCCTCGGAGAGCCAGACAGGGGTGGCCGTCGAGGTGCTGGTCCGGGTGGCGACATGGGTCGTCTCATGGGTCAGGACGATCCGCTGCCCGAAGCTGCCGAGCGTGGCGTACGCCTGCGGGTTGACGATGACCCGGTCCGCGATGGCGGGACGCCGACCGGTGCCGCCGACCTCGCCGGTGGTGACGGCGGCAATGCCCCGGTAGGCCGTCTCCGGCGAGCCCAGCAGCTTCGCCATGGCCTCCACGGACTCGGGGACCAGGACCACCACCCGGCGGGTCCAGGGGCGCGGCCAGGCATCCGAGACGGCGGGGACGGCGAGGTCCACGGTGTCGGCGATCTGCCGGAGCTCCTCGGCGCTCCGGCCGACGCCCAGGACGATGCTGCGGTCGCCCTCGACGACCTCCACGTCCCCCTGCTGCCACAGCTGCCCGGAGGCGCCCTTGGCGGGCCGGTCGGCGGTGATGTACCAGCGGTCGCCGTCGCGCTTCAGCTCCAGGACGCGGCGGGTGGCGACGGGGGCGGTGTCGTAGCCGTCGATCCGGTAGCGCAGCTCCACCTCGGCGGCGGCCCGCCGCCCGTCCTGCTGCGTGATGCCCCTGACGTCGTACGTCCAGGACTTCAGGGGTACGTCGGCGAGCCGGTCCAGTTCGGTGCGCTGGGCGGCCCGCAGCGCGGTGGCCCCCGGCGCGAGGGCGTCGAGGTAGCCGGCCCGGTCGTGGGCGAGGACGGCGGCGGCGCGGCGTTCCAGGGTGGCGTCGAGGACCCCGGTGGTGAGGGAGGCGTCCCGATCGCCGGGGGACGCGCAGGCGGACGCGGTCAGGAGCGCGGCGAGCAGCGGACCCGCCGCGCGCCGCCGCGTCCGGGGGTCTCCCCCGCGCGCGTCACGTCCTCGTAGGGCCACCAGCCGATCGTACGGTCAGATCCGGGTGACCGAGGAGACGGGCATCATGCCGACCGGGTCGTAGCGGACCGCTGCGCCCGGGTAGGGGGCGTGGATGACCTGGCCGTTGCCGACGTACATGCCGATGTGGCTGGCGTCGGCCCGGTAGGCGACCAGGTCGCCGGGTTGCGCTCGGGAGAGCGGCACCATGCGGCCGGCGTAGCGCTGGGCCTGGGAGGTGCGGGGCAGGCTCACCCCGGCTTGGGCGTAGGCCCACTGCATCAGGCCGGAACAGTCGAATCCGGAAGGGCCGTTGGCGCCCCAGACATAGGGTCTGCCGAGCGCCTGGTGGACGGCGGCGACGGCGGACATCGCGCGGCCGGACGCGGGGCCGAGGCCGGAGAGGCCGGACACGTCGTCGCGGCCGGAGCGCGAGGCCCGGTCGAAGGAGGCGCGTTCCTCGGGCGGCAGCGAGTCGAGCAGCCGGCGGGCCTCGCGGAGCTTGCCCTCGACGGCGCGCTTGTGGCGGGCGACGGCGGCCCGGTTGCGCTCCAGGTCGGCCAGGGCGCGGGTGGCCTCGGCGCGGGTCTGGGCCATCGTGCGCTGGGCGTGCCGCAGCTTGTCCAGGGTCATGGCCTGGCGGGCCCCGGCCCGGTCGAGGGCGGCGGCCTGCTCCAGGTAGGTGTCGGGGTCGGCGGAGAGCAGCAGCGCGAGCGAGGGGTCGATGGAGCCGGTGCGGTACTGGGCGCCCGCCATCGCGCCGAGCTCGTTGCGCATCCGGTTCACGCGTTCCTGGCCACGGGCCGTGGCGTCCAGGGCGCGGTCCGCCTCGCCGCGCAGCCGGTCCACCCGCTCCCCGGCCGCGTTGAACCGCTCGGTGGCCCGCTCGGCCTCCTCGTGGAGGCGGTCGACGGCGGCCTTCGCACTCTGCCGCGTCTCCTTCGGGTCGGCGCTCGCCGGGGCCGCGGTCAGCGTCGCCGCCGCGGTGGCGGCGGCCGCCGAGATGACCGTGACGCGAACGCCTCTCGTGAAGCCGGACTGTGTGCAACGGCGATGGGACACCACAGGTAGCCGCACTCCCTTCCGCTGACGCGGTGGTGCGCAGCCCCTGCCGCCCGGGCGGGCGGACGGGGTCCGGGAGCTGCGCAGCAGCCAGACAGTAATCGGCCGACTACGCGGCGGCCAAAGACCGCGCCGGTCGCGCAAGGGTGGCCCGACGCCGCCGCCCCGCCGGTGACCTCGGTCTCCGGCGGGGCGGGGGTGTCAGCGTGGTGCGCGGGGATCCCTCGTTCGGGCGTGCCGTGGCGGGTTTCCCGGATGCGCTCCGGCGTCAGATACGGACGCCGAACTGGAAGGTGCCCATGTAGTCCATCGACTCGTAGCGGACGACGGTGCCCGGCTTCGGGGCGTGCAGGATCTGGTTGTTGCCGGCGTAGAAGCCGACGTGCGCCAGGTTGTTGAAGAACACCAGGTCGCCCGGCCTCAGCTGGCTGCGGCCGATCTTCGTGCCGTCGTTGTGCTGGGTGAACGTGGTCCGGCTGATGTGGACGTTCGCCTGGGCGAAGGCCCACTGGGTCAGGCCGGAGCAGTCGTAGGCGTTGGGGCCGGTGGCGCCGGAGACGTACGGCTTGCCGAGCTGGGTGGCGGCGGCGGCCAGAGCGGCGGCGCCGCGGTTGGACGCGGGGGCCTCGTTGCCGAGCTGGACCCGGTCGCCGGCGTCGCGGCTGGCGCGCTGCTCCTCCTGCTTCATCTTGGCGCGCTCGGCCTGGGTCAGCGTGTTGAGGAGCTGCTGGGCGTCGGCGAGCTTGGCCTGGTACTTCTTCTTGTTCTCGCCGAGCGCCTTGCGGACGTCGGCGAGGTCGCCGAGCTTGTCCTGGGCTTCCTTGCGCTGCTGGGCGAGGGTGCGCTGCTTGGACTGGATCTTCTGCAGCGACTCCGTCTGCTTGACCGTCAGCTGGTCGAGCGCGGAGGCCTGGTCGAGGAAGCTGTCCGGGTCCGAGGCGAGGAAGAGGGCCACGGAGGGGTCGATGCCGCCGGAGCGGTACTGCGCGGTGGCGATCGAACCGAGTTCGGTGCGCAGCGTGTTGAGCTCGGCCTGACCGCGGGCGACCTTGTCCTGGAGCGCGTCGACTTCCTTCTTCAGGTTGTCCTGCTGCTCCTTGGCACCGTTGTACTTCTCGGTGGCGGCCTCGGCCTCGTGGTAGAGCTTGTCGACCTTCGCCTTGACTTCGTTCTTGCTCGGCTTGGGGTCGGCGTGGGCGGCCTGGGAGGTCAGGGCCACGGCGGCGGCGGCAGTCGCGGTGAGCACGGTGACACGGGCACGGCTCGGCTGCTTGGGACGACGGTGGGACGCCACGGAGGCGAGCTCCTTCTTCCTCAGCCGCCTACCGGGCAAGTGGGGGAAGAAATCCCCGGCTCCGTGCACATGACGGATTCGGCGGTTCCTCCGCCGCCACCCCCGATGGGTGATCAACCGTGCGAAGGTTCGAGGCCTGACCCTAGTGACCATCTTGTGATCAGTTCAAATCCTCACAGGAATTTTCTCGTCACACCAGGTACTTCTTTACTCTCACCCCACCGCGTGTAGCGGCGACTTGACGGTACGTTCCCAGAAATCCGGCATGTCACACATGCCACCCAAACTCCTTTAGACGCGCGAAAGACGTTTGAGGAGCAAGACGGACGCGACCGGCCGCGCCCCGGCCTTCGCCACGCCGTCCGCCACCTCCCGGTCCGTGGAGACGACCACCACGGGCCGTCCCGGCGGCTCCGCGCGGGCGAGTTGGCGGATCACCTCGTCCGCCGTGACACCGGGCTTGCTGAACAGCACCCGCACGCCGCGCGGCGGCGCGAGCAGCACCGGGGCGGCCAGTTCGGCCCCGTCGAAGACACAGGTCATCTCGGCGCCGGTCTGCGCCGCGAGCACCGAGAGCCCGCCCAGCAGCCGCAACCGCTGCTTCTCCAGCGGCATCTGGGGGTAGCCGGTCTTGGTGACGTTGTAGCCGTCCACGATGAGGTGGGCCTGCGGCAGCGCCAGCAGCTGGTCCAGCAGGGCCGGGTCGGTCTCCGAAAGAGCTCGGGCGGCGATGTCCTTGGGCGACATCCGGCCGGGCTCCAGCGCGTCCACGGTGTCGGCGGGATGCGTCGTCGCCGGGGGCAGCGCCAGCTCACGCCGCAGCCCCGAGGCCGCGTCCAGCACGGTGTCCAGGAGCAGCCGCAGCCGCATGTCCTCCACCGACCGCCCCTCGCGGGCCGCCCGGCGGCTCGCTTCCAGGGCCGCCTCGGCCTCCCCCAGCCGCCCCTTGAGCCGCCGCGACTCGCTCTCCACGGCGGAGAGCTGGGCGGCCGACTCGGCCCGTACGGCATCGGTCTCGGCCACGCTGCGACGCAGGGCGGCCTCGCCCCGCTTGACCTCGCTCTGGGCGCTGCGCAGCTTGCGGTGCAGCGACTCGGCCTCCTTGCGGGTCGCCTCCAGCTCGGTGCGCAGCCGTTCGGTCTCGGCGCGGGTGTGGGCGCGGGCCCGCTCCAGCTCCTCGCGCAGATGGTCCAGCTCGCGCCGGGTCTCCTCGTCCGCCCGCTCCGCGTCGGCGCGCTGAGCCTCCTCGCCGGCGGCCTCGACCAGCTTGACCCAGCCGACCGGGCGCAACACGTAGGCGGCCGCGGCCACATCGAGGGGATCTGCTGCGGCGGGCGGCGAACCCGCCTCCAGGGCGGCGGCCAGCTCCGGCTGGGACTGGCCGAGCCGCTCCCCGATCCGCTGCCGGAAGGCGGCGTCGCCCGCCAGCGCGGCGGCCATCGCGTTCCCCGCGAACTTCGCGCGCCGGGTCGGGGTGAATCTGGCGTACTGCCGCAGCTGGGCGGGCAGTTCGGAGACGGTCAGACCACCGAAGGCATCCGCGACCAGGGCGATCACCCGCCGTCGCACACCCTCGGGCAGCGGACGGCCGAGCACCTCTGCACCGCCGTCGGCCTCATCGGCCGGTCCGGCGCCGCTGGTCGGCTGTTCCACCGTCCGTCACCCCATATACGTGAAGGGCCCGCTCCTCAGGAAGCGGCGCCCGGCTTGTCCACCAGTTCGATCTGGTCCACCGCATTGCACCAACGGCAGCGGACCGACTCGATGGTCTCACTGACCACCTCCCGCTCCTCGACACTCGGCTCACCGGCCAGGTCGAGGTGGACGTACTCCACGACCTTCGACGAACGGGTCACGTCGAAGCGCGTGAGATTGCCGCACAGGGTGCAGCGCCAGCGGGTCCCGTCGGTCGGCAGGGGAACCGTCGTCATCGTTGCGTCCTCTTTCGTCGTCGCCAGGAGTCCGCGCCGGGTGCGCCGCCGCGACTCCACCTGTCTACGTCAAGGATCTCGCGGTGCGCCGTCGAACTGCGGAAGTCCTGGCGTAACCCTACGGCCTCGCGTATGGGCACCGGCCCGGCGAGGCGCTCCCTCCCGGTCCGCACGGGTACGTCATGCTCTGTACATGATCGAGTGGCGGCAGGCGGACCGGCGGACCACGGCCGGGAGGATCCGGGACGCGGCGGCGGCGAGCGGCGCCCCGGTCACGTACGGACTCATCGCCGCCTGCGGCGTGGTGTTCCTGATCAGCCCGCTCTCCGGGTTCGGCGGCGTCACCCACCGGGGCGAGGACGCGCTGCTCGCCGCCCGGGCCGCGTACTTCGAGCGGTGGGGAGTGATCCCCGCCGAGCTGTGGGAGGGATCGGCACACGCGCTGATCACGCCGTTCACCGCGCTGTTCGTGCACGGGAGCTGGCTGCACCTGCTGGGGAACCTGCTGTTCCTGTACGTGTTCGGCGCGATGGCCGAGGAGCGCATGGGCAGGGTGCGGTTCGCGCTGTTCTACGTGGGCTGCGGCTATGCGGCGCTGGTCTGCTACGCGGCGGCGCACGTGGACTCCGAGCAGACCCTGGTGGGGGCGTCGGGGGCGATCTCCGCGGTCCTCGGCGCGTTCCTGTACCTCTTCCCCAAGGCGCGGGTGACCAGCCTGTTCCCGTTCCTGTTCTTCCTGCCGCTGCGCTTCCCCGCCTGGATCGTGCTGGTCTTCTGGTTCGCCCTCCAGTGGGCGGCGGCGCAGAGCGCGGGCAGCGGACCGGGGGTGGCGTATCTGGCGCATGTGGCGGGGTTCGCGGCCGGGTTCCTGTGCGCCTGGGGACTCCACGGGCGGAGGACTAGAGTGAAGGTTCCAGCCACGGCCACCGAGGGAGACAGCCAGCCGTGATCACCGCGATCGTGCTCATCAAGACCAGCGTGGACCGGATTCCGGAGATCGCCGAGGCCATCGCCGCCCTGGACAGCGTCAGCGAGGTCTTCTCCGTCACCGGCACCTACGACCTGATCGCCATGGTCCGTGTCGCCCGGCACGACGACCTCGCGGACATCATCCCCGGCCGGATCAGCAAGATCCCCGGCGTCGAGGGGACCGACACCCACGTGGCCTTCCGGACGTACTCCCAGCACGACCTGGAGGCCGCCTTCGCCATCGGCCTCGACGCGTAGGGGGCGTCCGACGGATCAGGGCCGGTACACCCCCTGACCCCGATGTTCCCCCGGCCGGGGTGTTTCCCCGCGGCCGACCCTCAGACCTGTGCGGCCTCGCCGCGGTCCGGGACGCAGCGGCCGTCCTCGGTGCGGTAGTTCCAGCGGGCTCCGTCGCGGACCAGCTCGGTGACCGCGCGCAGGAAGCGGTCGATGTGCTCGTCGGGCGTACCGGCGCCGAAGCTCACCCGGA
Source organism: Streptomyces sp. V2I9 (assembly GCF_030817475.1). NCBI lineage: Bacteria > Bacillati > Actinomycetota > Actinomycetes > Kitasatosporales > Streptomycetaceae > Streptomyces > Streptomyces sp. V2I9. Next base: position 1,458,512 of record NZ_JAUSZJ010000002.1, read on the forward strand.
TCGCGTTCAGGGACCTCTCCCCCGGCTCCGCCTCCGGCGCCCCGCACTCCCCCGGCTCCTGCGGGTCGCTGCCGAGCAGGGTGCGCACCAGCGGGTGGGCGCAGAACAGGCCGTCGCGGACGCCGATGCCGTACTCCGCGGAGAGGGCGGCGGCGAAGTGCGAGCTGTTCCAGCCGCGCACCACGAAGGAGATGACACCGACCCGCGGCGCGTCGTCGCCGAACAGGGAGAGCACCCGCACCTCGGGCACCTCGGCCAGCCCGTCGAGGACCCGCGAGACCAGCTCCTGCTCCCGCGCGACCAGGTGGTCGAAGCCCGCCTCGGTCAGGGCCTTGCAGGCGGAGGCGATGGAGTAGACGCCGATGACGTTGGGCGAACCGGCCTCGTGGCGGGCGGCGGTGGTGTGCCAGTCCACGTCCACGCCCCCGTCGGCGCGGCGGGCGACCGTGCGGGACGCGCCGCCGCCGGCGAGGTAGGGCTCGGCGGCCCGGAGCCAGTCGGCGCGGCCGGCCAGGACGCCGGAGCCGAAGGGCGCGTACAGCTTGTGGCCGGAGAACGCGACCCAGTCGACGCCCAGTTCGGCGATGTCCACGGGGTGGTGCGGCGCCAGCTGGGCGGCGTCCAGGACGATCCGGGCACCGTGCGCGTGGGCGGCGGCGGCGAGTTCCTTCACCGGCCACAGCTCGCCGGTCACGTTGGAGGCGCCGGTGACGCAGACGAGGGCGGGACCGTAGGGGTCGCGGCCGGCCAGCGCGCGCTCCAGGATCTCGACCGCCCGGTCCGGGGTACGGGGCGCGTCGAGGTAGGTGACGCGGGCGTCGCGCCAGGGCAGCAGGGAGGCGTGGTGCTCGGTCTCGTACACGAAGACCTGGCAGTCGGCGGGGAGCGCGGCGGCCAGCAGGTTGAGGGAGTCGGTCGTGGAGCGGGTGAAGACCACCTGGTCGTCGTCGCGGCAGCCGAGGAACTCCGCGACCGTACGGCGGCTGCTCTCGAAGAGGTCGGTGGAGAGCTGCGAGAGGTAGCCGGCGCCGCGGTGGACGCTGCCGTAGTACGGGGCGTACGCGGCGACGTCGTCCCAGACCCGCTGGAGAGCCGGCGCGCTGGCGGCGTAGTCGAGCGCGGCGTAGGTGACCTCACCGCCGGTGACGAGCGGAACGGTGACGTCCTGGCCCAGAACGGGCAGCGGGGCACAAACCGACGGGTCGAGGGCAGCGGTGGTGACAGACATGGCGAACTCCCGTAACAGGCAGGCGAAATCCATGCGCCGGCGGTACGCGGCAGCGCAGGGAGGAGGAAGGAAGAAGGGTGCGCGGAAGAAGGGCGACAAGCCCTAGCGCATTCGCGTGCTCACAGAAGGCTCCCTAGGGACCAGGACCCCGGGGGCTGACATCCGCTGGATGCCGAGGGGCCCGCGCTTGCCGCAGACCTCGCTGCCTACGGCCTGGTCTTCACCCGGGGCACCCCGCCACGGACGGAGGGTTGCCGGACAGCGGGCCGGGGCCGTAGTCGCTGTCACTCATGACCTGCGCAGCATCTTGCCATACGTGGGCACACGCGCAAGGGCGCGGTCCGGCATCCGGACCGCGCCCTCGTTCATACCGCGTGCGCCGGAGTGCCCCTCCGGCGTGGTCAGGCGTTGCTGACCGCCACCCAGCGCTCCAGAGCGCGCTTGGCCGCCCCGGAATCGATGGAGTCGGCCGCGACCGCGATCTTCGCCGCGAGCTGTTCGGCCAGCGTCCCGGTCCCCGGATCGAGGGCGACCAGGGCCGCCGCCGAGTTGAGCAGGACCGCTTCGCGTACCGCACCGCCCTCGCCGTCCAGCAGGCGGCGGGCCACATCGGCGTTGTACGAGGCGTCCGCGCCGCGCAGGGCCTCGACCGGGACGATGGGCAGCCCCACGTCGCGCGGGTCGAACGCCTCCTCGCGGACCGTGCCGTCGCGGACCACCCAGACGCGGGAGGTGGCGGTGGTGGTCAGCTCGTCCAGTCCGTCGTCGCCGCGGAAGACCAGGGCGCTGTTGCCCCGTTCCGCCAGGACACCCGCGACGATGGGCGCCATCCGGGCGTCGGCGACGCCGACCGCCTGGGCGCGGACCCGCGCCGGGTTGGTGAGGGGGCCCAGGATGTTGAACGTGGTCTGCGCGCCGAGCTCCTTGCGGGCCTTGGCCGCGTAGCGCAGGGCGGGGTGGAACTTCACGGCGAAGCAGAAGGTGATGCCCGCCTGCTCGGCGACCTCGACGACCCGCCGCGGAGTCAGCTCCAGATTGACGCCGAGCTTCTCCAGCACGTCGGAGGAGCCGCTGGCGGAGGAGGCGGCGCGGTTGCCGTGCTTGACGACCTTGGCGCCGGTGCCGGCGATGACGATCGCGGACATGGTCGAGATGTTGACCGTCTTGGCGAGGTCGCCGCCGGTGCCGACGATGTCGACCGTGCGGCCCGGCACCTCGATGGTGTTGGCGTGGGTGTACATCGCGCGGACCAGCCCGGTGACCTCCTCGACGGTCTCGCCCTTGGCCCGCAGGGCCACGGCGAACCCGGCGATCTGCGCGTCGGTCGCCTCGCCGCTCATGATGCGGTCCATGGCCCAGGCGGTCTCCTCGGAGCTGAGGTCCTCGCCGCGCAGCAGGGGGTTCAGGAGGCCGGGCCAGGAAGGGGCCGCCACGCCGTCGCCGCCGCTCGGGGTCACCACGTTCATGGTCCGCTCCAGGGTCCACAGCCGGTCAGAAGGATCGGCTCCACCCTATCCAGCGCCGGGGACCGCGAAGAGCCCCGTCCGGCGATTGGACGGGGCTCTCACGGTGGCGATCGGTTCAGGGGATCAGTGGTGGCCGTGGCCCTCGCTGATCTCCTTGTACTCCTCGGGGGTCGCCTTGGGGATCTGGTTCCCCTCGCCGTAGAACCCCTTGCTGAGCTTGGCGCGCAGCTTCTGCACCGGGGAGATCTTGCGCTTCACGCCGTTCTCGTCGACCGCGGGGCCGAGTTCGAGCGGCTTGTACTGCTCGTGCGCCGTGAGCGTGTGCAGCTGCGCGGGGCTGAGCGGCTCGTGGACCTCCACGAACTCACCGTGCGGCAGGCGCTTGATGATGCCGGACTCGCGTCCGTGCAGCACCTTGTCCCGGTCGCGGCGCTGGAGGCCGAGGCAGATCCGCTTGGTGACGATGAACGCGATGACCGGTCCGAGGAAGAAGAAGATCCGGACGAACCAGGTGATGGCGTTGATCGACAGGTGGAAGTGCGTGGCCCACAGGTCGTTGCCGCCGCCGATGAGGCCGACGAAGTACGCCGTGATCCAGGCGACGCCGAACGCGGTACGCGTCGGGGCGTTGCGCGGGCGGTCCAGGATGTGGTGCTCGCGCTTGTCGCCGGTGACCCAGGACTCGATGAACGGGTAGAGCGCGATGACGCCGAGCACCAGGCCGAAGGCGACCAGCGGGATGAACACGCCCAGGACGAGCGTGTGACCCCACAGGTTGATCTCCCAGCCCGGCATCACACGGACCAGACCCTCGGCGAAGCCCATGTACCAGTCGGGCTGGGCGCCGGTGGACACCTGGTCGACCCGGTAGGGGCCGATGGCCCAGATCGGGTTGATCGTGGCGATGGCCGAGATGACCGCGATGATGCCGAAGACGAGGAAGAAGAACCCTCCGGCCTTCGCCATGTACACGGGCAGCAGCGGCATGCCGACGACGTTCTTGTTGGTCCGGCCGGGACCCGCGAACTGCGTGTGCTTGTGGTAGAAGACCAGGATCAGGTGGGCCACCAGCAGGCCGAGCATGATGCCCGGCAGCAGCAGGATGTGGACCGAGTAGAACCGGGCCACGAAGTCGTGGCCGGGGAACTCGCCGCCGAACAGGAACATCGAGATGTACGTGCCGACGATCGGCACGGACAGGATCGCGCCCTGGGTGAAGCGGACACCCGTACCGGACAGCAGGTCGTCCGGGAGGGAGTAGCCGGTGAACCCGGTGAACATGCCGAGCACGAACAGCAGGAAGCCGAACAGCCAGTTGATCTCGCGCGGCTTGCGGAAGGCGCCCGTGAAGAAGACGCGCATCATGTGCACGAACATGCCGGCCAGGAAGATCAGCGCGGCCCAGTGGTGGATCTGCCGCACGAGCAGACCACCGCGGACCTCGAAGCTGATCTTCAGCGTCGAGGCGTACGCCTCGGACATCCGGATGCCCTGCATGGGCTCGTACGGACCGTGGTAGACGATCTCGCCCATGCTCGGCTGGAAGAACAGCGTCAGATACACACCCGTGAGGATGATGATGATGAAGCTGTAGAGGCAGACCTCACCGAGCATGAAGGACCAGTGGTCCGGGAAGATCTTGCGCATGTTGGCCTTGGCCAGGCCGTAGATGCCCAGTCGGCCGTCCGCCCAGTCGGCGACCCGCTCGCCCGCCGGGGCCTTGCGCCCGCTCGCCGTTTCGGCGGCGGAGGGGTTTGTCGTCGCAGTACTCATCCGCGCTCCCAGAAGGCAGCACCGACGGGCTCGTCGAAGTCGCCGAGCGCCTCGAGGTTGCCCTCGCTGTTGACACCGATCCGCAGCTGCGGAAGGGGGTGGCCGGCGGGACCGAAGATGACGCGAGCGCCGTCGGAAAGGTCGAAGGTGGACTGGTGGCACGGGCAGAGCACGTGGTGCGTCTGCTGCTCGTACAGGCTGATCGGGCAGCCGACGTGGGTGCAGACCTTGGAGAACGCGACGATGCCCTCGTGGGCCCAGTCCCGCTGGCGCTTGTCCTTGATGTCGTCCGGCTCGATGCGGACGAGCATCAGGGCGGCCTTGCCCATCTGCGTCTGGAAGTCGTGCGCCTCCGGGTCGAGCCCCTCGGGCATGGCGAAGGCCAGCGACCCGACGGTGATGTGCTCGGGGCGGAGCGGCTTCATCGTGTTCATGTTGATGAGCTGCTTGCCCTCGGCCCAGAGGGTCTTGCGGAGCTTCTTCTCCGGCAGCGGACCGAGGTCGCGCAGCAGGACCACACCGGAGAGCGGCACCAGGGCCAGCGCGCCGAACATGGTGTTGCGGATCAGCTTGCGGCGGCCGATCGCGGACTCCTCGGCACCGGCCGCGAAGTCGGCCATGACCTGGGCCTTGACCTCCGGCGTCGCCTCGATCGGGTGACGGTCGGCCGCGACCTCGACGTCGGACATGAGGGTGCGCGCCCAGTGGACGGCTCCCGCGCCGATGAAGAAGAGCGCCGCGCCCAGGGTCAGACCCAGGGAGAAGTTGAGCGCGCTCACATGGCCGAAGGGCCAGATGTAGACGATCTTGTCCACCGGGAAGATGACGTAGGAGGCGATGAAGCCCACCGTCGCCAGCATCGAGAGGGTGAACATGAACGCTACGGCCCGCTCCGAGCGGTTCGCGGCGCGTTCGTCGAGGTCCTGGATGCGCGGCTGGTGGGCCGGCAGCCCCGGATCGGCGAACGCGTCGTCCGCACGCTCCACCGCGCCGTGCGCGGTCTCCTGCTCATCGGGCAGGTTGTCTTCTGGATTCTGTTGGCTACTCATGACTTCTTGGCCTTAGCGGTGTGGGCCGCGACCCAAACGGCGACTGCGACGAGGGCACCGAGTCCGAAGATCCAGGCGAACAGACCCTCGCTGACCGGGCCGAGACCGCCGAGGGCCAGACCGCCGGGGCTCTCCGTCTCATCACCGTTCACGGTCTCGATGTACGCGATGATGTCCTTCTTCTCCTGCTCCGGCATCGTCGTGTCGGGGAAGGAGGGCATGCTCTGCGGGCCGGTCTGCATGGCCTCGTAGATGTGCTTCGGGCTCACACCTTCGAGGTCGGGTGCGTACTTGCCCTCCGTCAGGGCTCCGCCCTTACCGGTGAAGTTGTGGCACTGAGCGCAGTTGGTGCGGAACAGTTCGCCGCCGTTGGCGACGTCCGCGCCCGCCGGGTCGACCTGCTTGTCGGTCGGCGTGATCGGACCGGCGCCGAGCGACGCGACGTACGCCGCGAGCTGGTCGATCTCGCGCCTGGCTGTAGATGACCTTCTTCTTCGGTACCTGGGCGCCCGGCTGCTGCGCGGGCATACGGCCCGTACCGACCTGGAAGTCCACGGCGGCGGAGCCCACGCCCACGAGGGACGGCCCGTCGGTGGTGCCCTGACCGCCGGTGCCGTGGCAGCTGGCGCAGCCTACGGCGTAGAGCTTCTTGCCCTCTTCGATGGCGAGGGACTGGGCGGTTTCATCGGCCTGCGCCTTGCCCGCAGGCGCAAACGCGGCGTACAGCCCCCCGGTAGCCGCCAGCGCGAGGAGTAGTACGACGACCGCCGCCAGCGGATGGCGTCGTCGTGCGGAGAGCTTTTTCACGGATTACCCCGGTGTCAGGATCTTCTGCGTCGATGGTGGGCGGGTGCGAGCCCGGTTACTTGATCATGTAGATCGTTGCGAACAGGCCGATCCATACGACATCGACGAAGTGCCAGTAGTAGGACACGACGATGGCGGCGGTGGCCTGATCGTGGGTGAACCTCTTGGCCGCGTACGTCCTGCCGAGGACCAGCAGGAAGGCGATGAGACCGCCTGTCACGTGCAGACCGTGGAAGCCGGTGGTCAGGTAGAACACCGAGCCGTACGGGTCGGACGAGAGGGAGAGCCCCGCGTCCTTCACCAGCTCGGTGTACTCCAGGACCTGGCCGCCGATGAAGATCGCACCCATCACGAACGTGATGATGAACCAGGTGCGGAGCTTCTTCACATCGCCCCGCTCGGCGGCGAAGACGCCGAGCTGGCAGGTGAGTGAGGAGAGCACCAGGATCGTGGTGTTCGTCGCCGAGAACGGGAAGTTCAGATGGCCGGACATCTCCTTCCAGTAATCGGGTCCCATCACCGATCGCAGGGTGAAGTACATCGCGAAGAGGGCCGCGAAGAACATCAGCTCGGAACTCAACCAGATGATGGTTCCGACGCTGGTGAGGTTCGGCCGATTGACCGACGGGTGCGCGTGCCCGGTTTCTACTGTCGTTGCTGTCGCCACGACCGACATTATGTCGGTCGCTTATCCCGCCCTCACCCCGGGGGGTGCCGTTCGGTGTGTCCGTACCGTCCGCAGGGGTCGCGCCCTGCGCCGAACGGCCCATCGGAACGTCGTCATTACCGGTGCTGACGGCGGGTCGGGCGGAGTACGATCCGCGCATCGGTTCATGCCCCCAGAGCCCCGACGACGTCGATGTCACGGAGGAACAATGCAGGCGACCGCCACGGTCCTGGTCTACAGCGACGACGCCAACATCCGGGAGCAGGTGCGGCTGGCAGCCGGTCGCCGGCCCGCCGCGGACGTTCCACCGGTGGAGTTCCTGGAGTGCGCGACGCTCCCGGCCGTCCTCGCGGCGCTGGACGCCGGCGGCGTCGACGTCTGCGTGCTGGACGGGGAGACGGCTCCCGTCGGCGGGATGGGCGTCTGCCGCCAGATCAAGGACGAGATCTTCCGCTGCCCGCCCGTGCTCCTGCTGATCGGCCGCCCGCAGGACGCGTGGCTGGCCACCTGGAGCCGTGCGGAGGCGGCGGTGACGCTGCCGGTGGAGCCGGTGGAGTTCGCCGACGCGCTGGCGGCGCTGCTGCGGCAGCGGCTCGCCGTGGGGGCCTGAGCGGCCCCCACGGCCCGAGGGGGGCGTCCGGCGTCCTCGCGGCCCGGTCTCATACGTGGGGACGCAGCCGGGCCGCCTGGAGGGTCTGCGGGCTGTCCGGCGCCCCCTCGTGGAGGGCGCTGCCCTGCTGCCACTTCTCCCAGGAGAGGTTCCAGTCACCGAAGCCGTTGCCGAACGGGTCCATGTCCTCGCCCTCGCTGCCGACGACCTTGACGATGTCGCCCTCGCGCACGGTGTCGAAGAACCATTCGGCGTTGCTCGTGCTCATGCCGGTGCAGCCGTGGCTCACGTTCGCACTGCCCTGGGAGCCGACGGACCAGGGGGCGGCGTGCACGTACTCGCCGCTCCAGGTCACCCGCGTGGCCCAGTAGACCGGCAGGTCGTACGACTCGGAGGAGCCGGCCGCGATGCCGATGCTCTCCCCGCGCATACGGACGAACTGCTCCTTGGCGAGCACCACCTTGACGCCGTTGCGGGTGGAGAAACCGGGCTTGCCGGTGGTGACCGGAATGGTGTTGATCACTTCTCCGTTGCGGAGCACCGTCATCGAGTGGTCCGAGGCGTCGGTGATGGCCTCGATCCGGTCGCCGGTGGTGAGCTTCAGGGGCTTGGCGTCGGCTCCGTAGAGCGCGTTGGTCACCTTGATGCCCGCCAGGTTGGACCGCACCTCGATGGAGGCGTTCGCCGGCCAGTACTCCTTCGGGCGGTAGTGGAGCTTCTTGTCGTCGACCCAGTGCCAGGAGCCGGTGACCGCCGGGGTGGAGCGGACCTTCAGGGCGCGCTCGACGGTGGCCCTCGCCGCTTTGTCGGTGATCGGAGCGCTGAGTTCCGCTGTGATGGGCTGTCCGACGCCGTAGGTGCCCGCCTCCGGGCCGAAGGCGACCTTCAGCAGCTTCTTGGGCGACGAGGTGCCGAAGGAGAGCGTACGGACACCGGGGGCGCCGTCGCCGTTCTCCATGGCGACCCTGACGGTGTATCCGGTGCCGGCCGCGAGCGGGGCCGTGGAGCGCCAGCGCCTGCCGTCGGCGGAGAGCTCCCCCGCGAGGTGGCGGCCGCCGGTGTCCACGGCGCTGACATCGGTGATGCGCCCCTCGTCACCCTTGACGGTGACTTCCAGGGGCTTGTCGGGGTCGGCCTTCTCCTCGCTGGAGGGGCCGTTGAAGGTGACCTGGTCGCTCGCGTCGAAGGGCTTCGTCGAGAGCGGGTGGCCGTCGGAGGAGCCACAGGCGGTCGCACCCGCGGCGAGGGTCACGACCAGCAGGGTGCAGCTCACTACGGTGCGGATGCGCGGCGTGTGGTTCATGCCGTCCACGCTAGGAAGATTCATCCGTTCCAGCGCGTTCTGTGACTGCAAACGAGGGAAGGGCCCGCGTCGCTCTCGGCGATGCGGGCCCTTCGTGGTGTAGCGCGTGTCACCGCCGGGGCGGTGGCACGGTGTGCGGTGTCACTGGGTGCGGTTCTCGCCCCGGTAGTACTCGAAGACCCAGCCGAAGAGGCCGACCAGGAGCAGAGGGGCGGAGAAGTACAGGAGCCACCAGCCGAAGACGACGCCCATGAACGCGAAGGCTCCGCCGATCGCCAGGGAGAGCGGCTGCCAGCTGTGCGGGGAGAAGAACCCCAGCTCGCCGGCCTCGTCGGCGACGTCGGCTTCCTTGTTGTCCTGGGCCATCGCGTCGACCCGGTTGGCCGTGAAGGCCAGGTAGAAGCCGATCATGACGGCCAGCCCGAAGGCCAGGAAGAGCGCCGTGGTGCCGACCGGCTCCTTCGACCACACGCCGTACACGATGGCCATGGCGAGGATGAAGACGCTCAGCCAGATGAACATCTGTCCCTGGATCTTCACTTGCCTGCCTCCTTGCCGCCGGCGAGGGCCTTGTCCGACTCGGAGTCGTGGCCGAGCTGCTCCAGCGCCGTGATCTCCGGGTGGTGCAGGTCGAACGCCGGGGATTCGGAACGGATCCGCGGCAGGGTGAGGAAGTTGTGCCGCGGCGGCGGGCAGGACGTCGCCCACTCCAGCGAACGGCCGTAACCCCATGGGTCGTCGACCTCGATCTTCTTGCCGTACTTCGCGGTCTTCCAGACGTTGTAGAAGAACGGCAGCATCGACAGGCCGAGCAGGAACGAGGAGATGGTCGAGATCGTGTTCAGCGCGGTGAAGCCGTCCGCGTCGAGGTAGTCCGCGTAACGACGCGGCATGCCCTCGGCACCGAGCCAGTGCTGCACCAGGAATGTGCCGTGGAAGCCCACGAACAGCGTCCAGAACGTGATCTTGCCGAGCCGCTCGTCCAGCATCTTGCCGGTGAACTTCGGCCACCAGAAGTGGAATCCGGAGAACATCGCGAAGACCACGGTGCCGAAGATGACGTAGTGGAAGTGCGCGACGACGAAGTACGAGTCCGAGACGTGGAAGTCCATCGGGGGCGAGGCGAGGATGACGCCGGTCAGACCACCGAAGGTGAAGGTGATCAGGAAGCCGACGGCCCAGAGCATCGGTGTCTCGAAGGACAACGACCCCTTCCACATCGTGCCGATCCAGTTGAAGAACTTCACGCCTGTCGGTACGGCGATGAGGAACGTCATGAAGGAGAAGAACGGCAGGAGCACGCCGCCCGTCACGTACATGTGGTGCGCCCACACCGTCACGGAAAGACCGGCGATGGCGATGGTGGCCGCGACCAGGCCGATGTAACCGAACATCGGCTTGCGGCTGAATACCGGGATGACCTCGGAAATGATTCCGAAGAACGGTAGCGCGATGATGTACACCTCTGGATGGCCGAAGAACCAGAAGAGGTGTTGCCACAGCAGCGCGCCGCCATTGGCCGCGTCGAAGATGTGCGCGCCGAATTTACGGTCGGCCTCCAGCGCGAAGAGCGCGGCGGCGAGGACCGGGAAGGCCAGCAGGACCAGGACACCGGTCAGCAGGACGTTCCAGGTGAAGATCGGCATGCGGAACATCGTCATGCCGGGCGCGCGCATGCAGATGATCGTGGTGATGAAGTTGACCGAGCCGAGGATCGTGCCGAAGCCGGAGAAGGCCAGACCCATGATCCACATGTCGGCGCCGACGCCCGGCGAACGGACCGCGTCCGAGAGCGGGGAGTAGGCGAACCAGCCGAAGTCGGCCGCACCCTGCGGGGTGAGGAAGCCGGCCACCGCGATGATCGAGCCGAAGAGGTACAGCCAGTAGGCGAACATGTTCAGCCGCGGGAACGCCACGTCGGGCGCACCGATCTGCAGCGGCATGATCCAGTTCGCGAACCCGGCGAACAGCGGCGTCGCGAACATCAGCAGCATGATCGTGCCGTGCATCGTGAATGCCTGGTTGAACTGCTCGTTCGACATGATCTGCGTACCCGGACGGGCCAGCTCGGCGCGCATGAAGAGCGCCATGAGTCCGCCGACGCAGAAGAAGACGAACGACGTGACCAGGTAGAGCGTACCGATCGTCTTGTGGTCGGTGGTGGTCAGCCACTTCACGACGATGTTTCCCGGCTGCTTGCGCCGCACGGGCAGCTCGTCCTCGTACGAGTCGTCTGCCGGAGCGGCACCCTGAGGTTCGTTGAGGATGCTCACAGTTGGTTCTTCTCCGCATTCCTGGCCGGGTCGGTCTGCGCGATGCCGGCCGGCACGTAGCCCGTCTGACCCTTCTCAGCCAGCTCCTTGAGGTGCTGCTGGTAACGCTCCGGGGAGACGACCTTGACGTTGAAGAGCATCCGGGAGTGGTCGGCGCCACAGAGCTCGGCGCACTTGCCCATGAAGGTGCCCTCGCGGGTGGGAGTCACCTCGAACGCGTTGGTGTGGCCCGGAATGACGTCCTGCTTCATGAGGAACGGCACCACCCAGAAGGAGTGGATGACGTCACGCGAAGTGAGGACGAAGCGGACCTTCTCCCCCTTCGGCAGCCACAGGGTCGGGCCCGGGTTGCCGTTCTGCGGGTTGCGGGTGCCGGGGATGCCCACGTCGTAGACGCCGCCGGCGCCCTCGGGGAAGTCCTCACGGAACCGGTTGGGGATGGCGTCGAGCTCCTTGGGGAACTCGGGGCCCGCTGCGGGCTGCCCGTCCACCTTCTCGATGTAGTTGAAGCCCCAGCTCCACTGGAAGCCGACCACGTTGATGGTGTGGGCGGGCTTGTCGGAGAGCTCCAGGAGCTTCGACTCGTCTCGCGCGGTGAAGTAGAACAGCACCGAGACGATGATGAGGGGAACCACTGTGTACAACGCCTCGATGGGCATGTTGTACCTGGTCTGCGGAGGTACCTCCACCTTGGTCCGGCTACGCCGGTGGAAGATGACGCTCCAGAGGATCAGCCCCCAGACAAGGACACCCGTGACGAGCGCTGCCGCCCACGAGCCTTGCCAGAGGGAGAGGATCCGCGGGGCCTCTTCCGTTACCGGTGTGGGCATTCCGAGGCGGGGGAAATCCTCCCAGTTGTATGAACAACCGGAGGCCGTCGCCAGGACCAGGCCCGCAGTCAGCACCTGCGGCAGCTTCCGCCGCATCGGGCGCCGCGACGAGCGGTCGGAGCCGTTGGGACTCACGTAGCGCCTTCCCGAGAGTCTCGCCCGCACGGTTCGGCGCGCCCGTATGTCTCTGGTCGGTCGCCGGCCCTGACGCGGGCAGGGGTTTGGATGTTTATGCGGACCAAACCCTACTGGACGCTATTTGGGGTCGCGCGGGGAGGGTGCCCAACGCGCCGCCGGACACCCCCATGGAGTGGAATCCGGGCCTCCGGCCCCCATCTGACGACCCCTCGCCCGTCCGGGAGGAGCGGCCCGCGGCGAGGCGGGGCCGGGGGCGGGCTAGCGTGGCCGGGTGCCCTACTTCGATGCCGCCTCCGCCGCCCCCCTCCATCCCGTCGCACGCCAGGCCCTGCTTGCCGCACTCGACGAGGGCTGGGCCGATCCGGCCCGTCTGTACCGCGAGGGGCGGCGGGCACGGCTGCTGCTGGACGCGGCCCGGGAGGCGGCGGCGGAGGCCGTCGGCTGCCGCCCGGACGAGCTGGTCTTCACCTCGTCGGGGACGACGGCGGTGCACGCGGGAATTGCCGGGGCTCTTTCGGGCCGTCGGCGTGTCGGCCGCCATCTGGCCCACTCCGCGGTCGAACACTCGTCTGTGCTCCATGCGGCGGCGGCCCACCGGGCGGCGGGCGGCTCGGTCACCGAGGTCCCGGTGGACCGTACGGGGGCGGTGGACCCGGCGGCGTACGGCGGGGCGCTGCGGGCGGACACCGCACTGGCCTGCCTCCAGTCGGCCAACCACGAGGTGGGCACCGAGCAGCCGGTGGCCGGGGTCGCCGCGCTCTGCGCGGAGGCCGGGGTGCCGCTGCTGGTCGACGCGGCCCAGTCGCTGGGCTGGGGGCCGGTCCCGGCGGGCTGGTCGCTGCTGACGGCGAGCGCGCACAAGTGGGGCGGTCCGGCCGGGGTCGGGCTGCTCGCGGTCCGCAAGGGGGTCCGCTTCGCTCCCGCGGGGCCGGCCGGGGAGCGGGAGTCCGGGCGGGCGCCGGGGTTCGAGAACCTGCCGGCGATCGTGGCGGCGGCGGCCTCGCTGCGCGCGGTGCGGAGCGAGGCGGCGGCCGAGGCGGTACGGCTGCGGGCCCTGGTGGACCGGATCCGGACCGTGGTGGCCGAGCGGGTGCCCGACGCGGAGGTGGTGGGCGATCCGGAGCGGCGGCTGCCGCACCTGGTCACCTTCTCCTGTCTCTATGTCGACGGGGAGACCCTGCTGCACGAGCTGGACCGGAGGGAGTTCTCCGTATCGTCCGGTTCGTCCTGCACGAGCAGCACCCTGACGCCGAGCCATGTCCTGACGGCGATGGGCGTGCTCTCCGAGGGGAACGTCCGGGTGTCGCTGCCGCCGGGCACCGCGGGGGCCGACTTGGACCGCTTCCTGGAGGTGCTGCCCGAGGTGGTCGCCGGCGTACGCGAACGGTTCGGCGCCCCTGCCGCCCCGCTCTCGGCGCCTCGCTCCCCCGCCCCCGCCACGCCCCTGGTGGTCGACGCGCGGGGCCGCCGCTGCCCGATCCCGGTGATCGAGCTCGCAAAGGTGATCGGGGAGGTACCGGTGGGCGCCACGGTGACGGTGCTGGCCGACGACGAGGCGGCGCGGCTGGACATCCCGGCCTGGTGCGAGATGCGGGGCCAGGAGTACGTGGGCGAGGAGCGGGCGGACCGGGGCTGGGCCTACGCGGTCCGCCGGCTCGGCTGATCACGCCAGGTGCTGGCGGACCTCGGTGGCGGCCTCGTGGCCGTACGCCTTGGTGAAGCGGTCCATGAAGGCGGTGCGGCGCAGGGTGTACTCCTGGGTGCCGACCGTCTCGATGACCAGGGTGGCGAGCATGCAGCCGACCTGGGCGGCGCGCTCCAGGCCGACGCCCCAGGCAAGACCGGAGAGGAAGCCCGCGCGGAAGGCGTCGCCGACGCCGGTCGGGTCGGCCTTGGTGTCCTCCTCGGGGCAGCCGACCTCGATGACCGGCTCGCCGGTCCGCTCGATCCGGACGCCGCGGGCGCCGAGGGTGGTGACACGGTGGCCGACCTTGGCGAGGATCTCCTCGTCGCTCCAGCCGGTCTTGGACTCGATGAGCCCCTTCTCGTACTCGTTGGAGAAGAGGTAGGTGGCGCCGTCGAGGAGGATGCGGATCTCCTCGCCGTCCATCCGCGCGATCTGCTGGGAGAAGTCGGCGGCGAACGGGATGTTCCGGGAGCGGCACTCCTCCGTGTGGCGGAGCATCGCCTCGGGGTCGTCGGCGCCGATGGAGACGAGGTCGAGGCCGCCGACGCGGTCGGCGACGCTCTTCAGCTCGATGAGGCGGGCCTCGCTCATCGCGCCCGTGTAGAAGGAGCCGATCTGGTTGTGGTCGGCGTCCGTGGTGCAGACGAAGCGCGCGGTGTGCAGGACCTCGGAGATCCGGACGGAACCGGTCTCGACGCCGTGGCGGTCGAGCCAGGCGCGGTAGTCGTCGAAGTCGGACCCGGCGGCGCCGACCAGGATCGGGCGGGTGCCGAGCAGGCCCATCCCGAAGCAGATGTTGGCGGCGACACCGCCCCGGCGCACGTCGAGGTTGTCGACCAGGAAGGAGAGGGAGACCGTGTGCAGCTGATCCGCGACCAGCTGGTCGGCGAAGCGGCCGGGGAAGGTCATGAGGTGGTCGGTGGCGATCGAGCCGGTGACAGCAATACGCACGGGGAGACTGCTCCTGCGGAAGGCGAAGGGCCGTGAGTGCGCCCTCCGGGACGACGTGACAGTTCACGCTACCGGGTGAGCCCCGCGACCGGAAAAGGGAAAACTACCCGATAGTAGGGCTTTCTACCTGACCATGGCCGTGGTTACGGTGCGGATATGTCGAACCACACCGCACTGCCCGAGTCGGAATTGAGCCTGGCCGCCCTGCGCGGGGACTGCGCACGGATGGCGCCGCACTGGACGAAGCCCGCGAAGAACGCCGCCGCGCCGGTGAAGCCGTCCCTGATCAACGGGGTGACGGTACCGCCCTCGTCGGCGCGGCTGATCGACGCCATGTCCGAGTACGGGGACTGAGCGCCGGCCGGGACCGGCCGGACGGCGTCGCCTTTCGGCCTTTCCGCGCCGGCACCGGCGCGATCCGCGCGGCGCTCGCGTCCGGGCTTCCCCCGGCCGGTGGAACCGCGCACTCCCCCGCTCCGTCCCACCGGTGCCCCCGTCCGGGGACACGCGGTTGGCACCGCGACGGCAACGCAGTCGAAGGAGCGATCCGGTGAGCACCGAGCGACCCGACAACGACGTGACCGGTCCCCGGCGACGGCGGCCGCGCCTCGCGGTGGCCTCGGTGGCCGCGGCGGTCCTGCTGGCCGGAGGCGGCGGGGCGTACTGGGCCTCGACCGCCTCCGACGAGGGCGGCAGGGCGGACGGCGGGGCGGCGGCGAAGGACGAGGCCCGGCCGCTCACCCTGGACGCCCCCGCCGACCTGCGGGGGGTCGCCTCCTCGGCCTCGGACACCCCGCCTCCGGGCATCGCCCCCGGTGAACCGGACCCGTCCGGCCCGCCCGTGGTCTACCGGGCCTCGGGCGACCTCCCGGACGGCCCGGACGAGGCAGCGGTCCACGTGGCGAAGGGGACGGTCGCCCCGGCCGACGTCGCCCGGCTGGCGAAGGCGCTGGGCATCCCCGGCACGCCGCACACACGGGGGACGTCCTGGGTGGTCGGCGACGAGGACGGGCCGGGCGCGCTCCTGAAGGTGGCGAAGCAGGCGCCGGGCACCTGGACGTTCGCCGCGACCACCCCGTCCGAGCCCTGCGAGCCGGGGATGATGTGCGCGAACGGGCCCACCGGGCCGGGCGGCGGCGAGCCGGTGAGCGAGAAGGCGGCGAAGGCGGCCGCGGCCCCGGTCCTCAAGGCGGCCGGCCAGGACGACGCGGCGCTGAACGCCGGCCAGGTGATGGGCGACGTCCGCGTGGTGAACGCCGATCCGAAGATCGACGGCCTCCCGACGTACGGCTGGTCGACCGGCGTCCAGGTGGGTCCGGACGGCAGGGTGACCGGCGGCAGCGGCCATCTCAAGGCGCTGGAGAAGGGCGACACCTACCCGACGGTCGGCGCGGACGAGGCGCTGAAGCAGTTGAACGCGGAGAACAGGGGGAAGGGCGACGGTGGCCGGGACGTCGGCGGGTGCGCCACTCCCGTCCCGCTGGAGGGCGAGCCGAAGCCCCCGTCCGAGCTCCGGTGCGTGCCGTCGAACGGCAAGCGGGCGCCGGTGGAGCGGACGGTCGAGGCCGCGGCGTTCGGCCTGGCGCTGAACCACGTGGAGGGCCGGCCGACGCTGGTGCCGTCCTGGCTGTTCACGGTCCGGCAGGCCCCGGGCGGCCCGGAGGACACCGTCACCCGGATCGCGGTGGACCCGGAGTTCATCGAGAGGCCAAGGACCCCGACGCCGTCCGGGGACCGGAAGGTGACGTCGTACGGGGCGGACGGGCGGACCCTTGAGGTGACGTTCTGGGGCGGTGTGTGCAGTACGTACACGGCGAGCGCGCAGGAGAGCGCGGGCCAGGTGCGGATCACGGTCACGGAGAAGCCGCAGGAGGACAAGAAGGCCTGCATCATGATCGCCAAGGAGCTGACCCGGACGGTGACGCTGGACAAGCCGCTGGGCGACCGCACGGTGATCGACGCGGCCTCCGGCGGAGCGGTGCCCCGCGGCTGAGCCCCGGGCACACGGATGGACGGGCGCAGGGACATGACGGAGGCGGCCCCGGGGAGTGATTCCCGGGGCCGCCTCCGTATGCCGCGTGTTCCCGCTCGCAGCGCCTAGCTGAACGAGTCGCCGCAGGCGCAGGAGCCCGTGGCGTTCGGGTTGTCGATCGTGAAGCCCTGCTTCTCGATGGTGTCGACGAAGTCGATGGAGGCGCCGCCCAGGTACGGGGCGCTCATCCGGTCGGTGACGACCTTGACACCGTCGAAGTCCTTGACGACGTCACCGTCGAGCGAGCGCTCGTCGAAGAAGAGCTGGTAGCGCAGGCCCGAGCAACCGCCGGGCTGAACGGCGACGCGCAGCGCCAGGTCCTCGCGGCCTTCCTGCTCCAGCAGGGCCTTGACCTTGGAGGCGGCGGCGTCGGACAGGAGGATGCCGTCGCTCACGGTGGTGGTCTCGTCCGATACGGACATCTGCTTCTCTCCCGGGTTGTACGGACTGCTTGCCGACGGTTCAACCGCCAGACCCGCGTAATCATTCCGGGCCAAGCGCTTGTCTGTTCCTTTTCATGCTCGCACACCCGGTCGCCCAGGGGATGCGTCACATCGACGCTATCGGCATCGTCAAAGTGACACGAAGCGGCTATCATAGATAGCGTCAAATAGACGAAAAGGCGCGTTCGCAGAAGCGCAGAGCAGAACGCAGAGAAGAAAGGGTGCGTGACGTGACCACGGCCCAGCCCCTGGACGTACAGCCGACACCCCTCGCGCTGCTGCTGCTCGGCCGGGAGGCCGACCCGAGGAGCGAGCGCGGTGTCGAGTGCCCCGGAGACCTCCCGTCCCCGTCCGACCCGGACCTGGTGGCGCGCGCCCGCGCCGCGAAGGAGAAGCTCGGGGACAAGGTGTTCGTCCTCGGCCACCACTACCAGCGCGACGAGGTCATCCAGTTCGCGGACGTCACGGGCGACTCGTTCAAGCTGGCCCGCGACGCGGCGGCCCGCCCGGAGGCGGAGTACATCGTCTTCTGCGGTGTGCACTTCATGGCCGAGTCCGCCGACATCCTGACCGCGGACGACCAGGCGGTCGTGCTGCCCGACCTGGCGGCCGGCTGCTCGATGGCCGACATGGCCACGGCCGAGCAGGTCGCCGAATGCTGGGACGTGCTGACGGACGCCGGGGTCGCCGACCGGGTGGTGCCCGTCTCGTACATGAACTCCTCCGCCGACATCAAGGCGTTCACCGGCCGGCACGGCGGCACGATCTGCACCTCGTCGAACGCGAAGCGGGCCCTGGAGTGGGCCTTCGAGCAGGGCGAGAAGATCCTCTTCCTCCCCGACCAGCACCTGGGCCGCAACACGGCCGTGCGGGACATGGGGATGAGCCTCGACGACTGCGTCGTCTACAACCCGCACAAGCCGAACGGCGGCCTCACCGCCGAGCAGCTGCGGGACGCGAAGATGATCCTGTGGCGCGGCCACTGCTCGGTCCACGGCCGCTTCTCGGTCGAGTCGGTCGAGGACGTCCGGGCCCGCATCCCCGGCGTCAACGTGCTGGTGCACCCGGAGTGCAAGCACGAGGTCGTCGCCGCCGCGGACCACGTGGGCTCGACGGAGTACATCATCAAGGCGCTGGAGGCGGCCCCGCGCGGCTCGAAGTGGGCCATCGGCACGGAGCTGAACCTGGTCCGCCGCCTGGCGAACCGTTTCGCCGACGAGGACAAGGAGATCGTCTTCCTGGACAAGACGGTCTGCTTCTGCTCGACGATGAACCGCATCGACCTGCCGCACCTGGTCTGGACCCTGGAGTCGCTCGCCGACGGCAAGCTGGTCAACCGGATCGAGGTCGACCCGGAGACCGAGAAGTACGCGAAGCTCGCGCTGGAACGGATGCTGGCGCTGCCGTAGCGTCCCTCCGCTCGGGAACGAGCACCTGTCCGCTCCGCAACGCCCGGAAGCCCCGGTGTGCCGCAGGTCGGCACGCCGGGGCTTCCACGTACCGGCCATGCCGAGCTGGGCCCGCTCCTCCCCACCGCAGCCCCGGCCACGGCACTTCCCCCGTACGGCAGTTCCTCCGTACGGCAGCCGATGACACCGGCCTGTAACTACGCTGCTACCCACCGCAGCGGAGCACCCTGCGGGCGGAGCCGATGAGGCTGACCGGAATGAGCGGCGAGGACGGTGGGGCGGGCGTGATGGACGAGGGCCACGGGACAGGTGCGGGCGACGAGGCGCGCGGGGTTCGTGACGGGGGCACGGTGACCGGTGCGGCGGGCGGCGCGCGGGCGGGCACGGGAGCGGCGGGTGTACCGGCGCCCGCGCGGGAGGCCGGCGCGCCGAGCCGCGTGGCGGAGACCGCCGCCGCGACAGGGGCGGGCGAGGTCGGCGCGCGGGTGCGTACGGAAGGCGTCGGCCCGCGAGGGCGTACGGGGGGAACCGGCGCACCGGTGGAGGCGGGGGCAGCCGAGGTCACCGCCGGCGACACCACCGCGGCCGGCGCCTCTGCCACCGATGTCACCGCGGCCGACGTCCGCGCCGCCGACGCCGCCGCGGCCCGTGCCGGGGCGGAGGTCCGGCGGTTGCGGGCCGACGCCGAGCGGGACCCCGCCGGGCTGCCCGGCCTGGCCGGGGCCCTGCTCCGGTGGTCGGAGCGGCTCGCCGCCACCGGGGACCACGGTGCCGCCCTGCCCCCTGCCGAGGAGGCGGCGAGGATCTACGTCGAACTCGGAGTGCAGCGCCCCGGTACGTTCCAGCCGGAGTCGGCGCTGGCCATGGGCGTGCTGGGCGAACGCATCGCCGCCGCCGGGGACCGGGCGGGTGCGGTGCCGTTCGCGCGACAGTCCGTGCGGCTCCAGCGCGAGTTGGTGACGGAGGGGCGGCCGGGGGCATCCGTTCCGGCGCTCGCCGCCGCCCTCCTGTCCTACGCCACGCGGCTGGCGGACACCGGGGAAGGCGTGGCGGCCGTGCCCCACGCCGAGGAGGCGGTCGGTCTCCTGCGGGGACTCGCCGAGGAGGAGCCGGACGCCTTCCTTCCCCGGCTCGCCGCCGCCCTCCGCGCCCTCGGACACCACCGCGCGGCCGTGAGCGACGCGTCCGGAGCGGTCGAAGCGGCGCGGGAGGCACGTGACCGCTACCGGGCGCTCGCCGGGGAGCGGCCTGACGCCTTCCGCCCGGAGCTGGCGGAGGCGCTGGAGGGCCTCGCCCGTCATCTCGGCCGGGCCGGCGACCCGGCCGAGGGCGTGCGGGCGGCGGAGGAAGCCGTCGCCCTCCACCGCGAGCCGGCGGCCGGGCGCCCCGGGGCGGCCCGCGCCGGCCTCGCCGCCGCCCTGCGCACCCTCGCCCGGAGCCTGGCCGCCACCGGTGACCCGCACGGGGCGCTGCCCCCGGCGCGGGAGGCGGTGGAGCTGCTGCGGGCGGAAGGGGACACCGTACGGGCCGATCTCGCCGACTCCCTCCAGGTGCTCGGTACGTACGTGGAGCTGAACGGGGACCCCGGGGCGGCGGTGAAGGCGCTCCGGGAGGCGACGGCGCTCCGCCGGTCGCTGGCGCTGGAGGACGCGGGCGGTTGCGACCTCTCCGTCGCAGCCCTGGCCTCCGCTCTCGACGACCTGGCCCGTGCCCTCGCCCGTACCGGCGAACACGCTGCGGCGGTCGAGGAGTTCGACGCGGCCGTGGAGGCGTTCACGGGGACCGGTCCGGCGACCGCCCGCCGTTTGACCGTGGAGCGGAGCGCCTTTCTGCTGCGCTGCCCCGACCCCGGCCCCGCCATCGGGGTGAACGAGCTGGTGACGTGGCTGGACGAGGACGCGGAGGCCGGTGCGGGCGCGGACGCCGTGACCGTACGGGCCCGGCAGGCGCTGCGCGCGTACGGCGATCCCGCGACGGTGCACACCGTGTGGGAGGAGGAGACGTTCACGCCGGTGCCGGACTGGCTGGCCCTGCCGCCGGAGACGCTGGACGTCGTCGGCGCCTGGATGTTCGCCCCGAACTGGCCCAGCTCACGCGACTTCTGGTCCCGCCACGCGGAGGTCCTCGCCGGCCGGGCGGCGGCGACGGCCCTCGACGAGCTGGCGATCCTGAACCCGCGCGACGCACAGCGGCACGCCCTGCTCCGGGATTCCGTGCTCGCCCACGGGGTGACCGCCGCCTACGATGCGCTGATCCTCCAGGAGCAGGTGGCGCAGTGGCTGGAGTACACGGACTGGAAGGAGTCGCGGGCCTACCTGGAGGAGAACCCGCGCCTGCTGAACGTACGGCCGCCGGACGGCACCCCGCCGGCCCACGTCGCGCTGCTCGACATCGGCCGCACCGAGGGGCTGGACGCCGCGTACCGCCTCGTCGAGGACCGGACGGCTCTCCAGGCGTACGTGGACCGGGCGTTGGAGGCCGGGGACGGCGTCGCGCTGATGCACGGGGGCGGCATCGAGAGCCAGGTCTTCGGCGACCGGCTCTCCTCCCTGACCCACGCACAGCTGGCCCTGGTCCTGGCGGGGGCGTCCGGCGGCTTCGAGCCGGGCGACCTCGCCGCGATCCTGCACGCGGCCCCGGAGGAGACCCGCGCCCGCCTGGTCCGGGAGACGGTGGAGCTGAGTCTCCGCCGCCCCGAGCCGCACGGGGAGACGTGGCGCCGGATCATCGAGGCGCTGGGCGGGGAGGCCTGAGGACCGCGGGTACGCCGTCGGCCGGCGCGCGGGGACACCTTCGTCCCCCTCGGCCGGGCGGACGGGAAACCCGAAGGGGCCCGTCCCACACGTGTGGGGGGACGGGCCCCTTCGGGCTGCCGGGTTTCCCCGGTTCAGGCCTTGGCGGGTTCGGCCTCGCGGGGCTCCTCCGTCCGGGCCTCGGGCGTCGTCCCCTCCTTGGCCGCGCGCTTGGCGGCCTTCTTCCTGGCGCGGCGTTCCTTGCGGAGCTCGACCATCGCGTACAGCGTCGGCACGAGGAGCAGGGTCAGCAGCGTGGAGCTGATCAGGCCGCCGATCACCACGACGCCCAGCGGCTGCGAGATGAAGCCGCCCTCGCCGGTGACGCCGAGCGCCATCGGGAGCAGGGCGAAGATGGTCGCCAGGGCCGTCATCAGGATCGGACGGAAACGGTGGCGGCCGCCCTCGATGACGGCTTCGACGATGCCGAGGCCCTGGGCGCGGTACTGGTTGATCAGGTCGATCAGCACGATCGCGTTGGTGACCACGATGCCGATGAGCATCAGCATGCCGATCATCGCCGGGACGCCCAGCGGGGTGCCGGTGATGAGCAGCAGGGCCAGGGCCCCGGTGGCCGCGAACGGCACGGAGACCAGCAGGATCAGCGGCTGGACGAGCGACCGGAAGGTGGCCACCAGCAGCATGAACACGATGGCGATGGCGGCCAGCATGGCGAGGCCGAGCTGGCCGAACGCCTCCTCCTGGTCCGCGCTGACGCCGCCGATGGTGGCGGTGGCCCCCTCGGGGAGGTCCAGCGCGTCGAGCTTCTTGGCGAGGTCCGTGCTGACCGCGCCGGTGTTGTCGCCGACCGGCTTGGCGGTGATCGTCGCCGAGCGCTGGCCGTCGATCCGGGTCATCGAGACCGGGCCGGGGACGAGCTTCACGTCCGCGATGTCGCCGAGCTCGACCGGGCCGAGGGGCAGGGCCTTCAGCTCGGCCATGGTGGCGGCCGGCTTCGCCGAGCGGATGACGATGTCGCGCTCGGTGTCGTCCAGCGTCGCGGAGCCGGCGGGCGTACCGCGTACGGCTCCGGCGACGATGCCGCCCAGGGCGGCGGAGTCGAACCCGGCGGCGGCCGCCTTGTCGTTGGCGGTGACCGAGATGCGCGGGACGCTCTGCGCCAGGTCGCTCTGGACGTCGGTGACGTCCTCGATGGTGGCGACCTCGGTGCGGACGGCCTCGGCCGCCTTCGCCAGGACGTCGCCGTCCGCGGCCTTGACCACGACGCTCAGATCCTGGGAGCCGAATCCGTCACCGGCGGCGATGGTGGTGTCACCGATCCCGTCGAGCTTGCCGAGGGCCGTGTCGATGCGGTCCCGGGCGTCCTCGGAGTCCGCCGCGTCCTTCAGGGTGACCTGGTAGGACGCCTGGTTGGAGCCGGTGCCGCCGCCGAAGGCGGCCATGAAGCCGGAGGAGCCGACGGTGACCTGGTAGTCCTTGACGCCCTTGTCCTCGGCGAGGACCTCCTCGACCTTGCGCGCGGCCTCGTCGGCGGCCTCCAGGCTGGTGCCGGGGGCCAGCTCCTGCTTGACGGTCAGGACCTCCTGCTCGCCGGGGTCGAAGAAGTTCGTCTTCAGCAGCGGGACCATGCCGAAGGTGCCGAGCAGGACGGCGACGGCGATGACGAGGCTGGTGACCCGGCGGCGGGTGGCGAAGCGGAGGATCGGGACGTAGATCCGCTGGAGCCGGCTGGCCGCCTCCTTCTCCTCGGCGAGGCGGCGGGCCTCCGCCGCGTCCTCGGGGGTGCCCTTCGGCGGGCGCAGGAACCAGTACGACAGGACCGGCACCACGGTGAGCGAGACCACCAGCGAGGCGAGCAGCGCGGCGGTGACGGTCAGTGAGAACGAGCCGAACAGCTGACCGACCATGCCGCCGACCAGACCGATGGGCAGGAAGACGGCGACGGTGGTGAGGGTGGCGGAGGTGACCGCTCCGGCGACCTCCTTGACCGCGGTGATGATCGCCGCGTGGCGCTCCTCGCCGTAGCCGAGGTGGCGCTTGATGTTCTCCAGGACCACGATCGAGTCGTCGACGACCCGGCCGATGGCGATGGTGAGCGCGCCGAGCGTGAGCATGTTCAGCGACAGGTCGCGGGTCCAGAGCACGATCAGCGCGAGGACGACCGAGAGCGGGATGGAGACCGCGGTGACCAGCGTCGAGCGGATCGACGCGAGGAAGACCAGGATCACGACGACCGCGAAGACCAGACCGAGCGCGCCCTCCGTGGTCAGGCCCGAGATCGACTTGGAGACGGCGGGGCCCTGGTCGGAGACGACCGTCAGCTCGGCGCCGCTGCCGAGGTCCTTGCGGAGGTCGGGCAGCTTCTCCCGGACGGCGTCCGAGATGACGACAGCGCTGCCGTCCTTGTCCATCGTCGCCATCACGGCGAGGCTCGGCCTGCCGTTGGTGCGGGTGATGGAGACCGCCGTGGACGGCTCCTGCACGACCTCGGCCACGTCGCCGAGGCGCACGGGCTTCGCCGGTCCGCCCGAGCCGCCCGCCGGGTCCTCGGCGACGACCTGGAGGTCCTCGATCTGCTGCAGCGAGGTGAAGGGGCCGCCGACCTGGACGGTGCGGTTCTTGCCGGACTCGGAGAAGGAGCCCGCCGGCACGGTGGCGCCGCCGGACTGGAGCGCCCCGGCGAGCGTGCCCGCGTTCAGGCCGGCCGCGGCGAGCTTCTTGTCGTCGGGGACGACGGAGACCTGGAGTTCCCGCACGCCGTCCACGGTGACCTGGCCGACGCCGTCGATGTCCTGGAGGGCCGGGACGACGGCGCGGTCGAGCCGGTCGGCCAGGACCTGCTGGTCCTCGTCGGAGGCGACGGCGAGGACCACGGTCGGGATGTCGTCCGTGGAGCCCGCGATCACCTGCGGGTCGACGTCGGCGGGCAGCTGGGCGCGTGCCCGGTTCACCGCCTGCTGGATGTCCGCGACGAGCTGCTTGGTGCCCTCGTCGCCGAAGTCGAAGGTGACCATGATGAGGGCGTTGCCCTCGCTGGCGGTGGAGGTGATGCCCTCGACGCCGTCGACGGCCTTGAGGGTGTTCTCCAGCGGCTCGACGACCTGCTTCTCGACCACGTCGGGAGACGCACCCTGGTAGGGCGCCAGCACCGAGACCATCGGCAGTTCGATGGTGGGCAGCAACTGCTGCTTGAGCTGCGGTATCGCTATCGCGCCGAAGACCAGCGCGACCATCGAGATCAGCCCGATCAGGGCCCTTTGCGCGAGGCTGAATCTGGACAGCCAGGACATGGGTGGGGTCTCTCTTCTGTGGCGTACGCGGCAGAGGGCTCGGCGAGGAGGGGAACGCGAAGGGCCCACCCCTCCCGCCCCGTCCCACTATCGCCGCCCCCCGCAGCCGAAACGTCGCCCCTCGGGCTGCTTTCTTTCGCCGCGCATACCGCAGTTGGAGTACACCGCCGTACGCCGTGCTCCACCGGTCAGTCGGCCCGAGGGCGCACCAGGCCCGATTCGTAGGCGATGACCACCAGTTGGGCCCGGTCCCGCGCGCCCAGTTTCGCCATCGCCCGGTTCACATGGGTCTTGACGGTGAGCGGGCTGACCGCGAGCCGCTCGCCGATCCGGTCGTTGGAGTGGCCGCCCGCGACCAGGACCAGCACCTCGCGTTCGCGGCCGGTGAGCGCCGCCAGCCGTTCCGCGTACTCCGCGCTGTCCGGCCCCGCCGACGTACCGCTGCCGCCCTGGGCCAGGAACGTGGCGATGAGCCCCTTGGTGGCCGCCGGGGAGAGCAGCGCCTCCCCCGCCGCGGCGATCCGGATCGCGTTGAGCAGCTCCTCCGGCTCCGCGCCCTTGCCGAGGAAACCGGACGCCCCGGCGCGCAGCGACTGGACCACGTACTCGTCGACCTCGAACGTGGTGAGCATGACCACCCGCACCGCGGACAGCTCCGGGTCGGCGCTGATCATGCGGGTGGCGGCCAGCCCGTCGGTGCCCGGCATCCGGATGTCCATGAGCACCACGTCGGCGCGCTCGGCACGCGCCAGTTCCACGGCCCGTGCCCCGTCGGCCGCCTCGCCGACCACCACCATGTCCGGCTCGGAGTCGACCAGCACCCGGAACGCGCTGCGCAGAAGCGCCTGGTCGTCGGCGAGCAGCACCCGGATCGGCGCCTCCCGCGCCTCGGCCGCAGGTGTCGGTATCGGTCGGGTCATCGGCGGAGCCCCGTTCCGCCCGCCGTGCCCGGCCGCTCCGGTTCTCCCGTGCGGGCTTCGACGGGAAGGATCGCATGGACGCGGAACCCGCCGCCGTACCGAGGCCCGGCGGTGAGGCTCCCACCGAGGGCGGTGACGCGTTCGCGCATGCCGACCAGGCCGTGGCCGCCGCACTCCGGTCCGACGCCGTCGTCGGGACCGCCGCCGTCCGGACCGTGGCCGCCCGGTCCGCCGTCGCCCGGTCCGGTCGCGGGGCGGCGCCCCGCGCTCCCCCGGCCGTTGTCGAGCACGGTGACCTCCACGGTGGCTCCGACCCGTACGACGCTCACCTCGGCGGCGGCCGCCGCGCCCGCGTGCTTGCGTACGTTGGTCAGGGCTTCCTGGATGACGCGGTAGGCGGCGAGGTCGACGGCGGCGGGCAGCCGGTCGCGGTCGGCGCAGGCCACCTCGACGGGGAGGCCCGCGTTGCGGAAGGTGTCGACCAGTTCCCCGAGGACGGTGAGGCCGGGGGCGGGTTCGGTGGGCGCCTCGGGGTCGCCCTGCTGGCGCAGGAGGCCGACGGTGACCCGGAGCTCGTTGAGCGCGGAGCGGCTGGCGTCGCGTACGTGGGCGAGCGCTTCCTTGGCCTGGTCCGGGCGCTTGTCCATGACATGGGCGGCGACCCCGGCCTGGACGTTGACCAGGGCGATGTGGTGGGCGACGACGTCGTGGAGGTCGCGGGCGATCCTCAGCCGCTCCTCGGCGACCCGGCGGCGGGCCTCCTCCTCGCGGGTGCGCTCGGCGCGCTCGGCGCGTTCCCTGATGGCGTCGATGAAGGCGCGCCTGCTGCGTACGGCGTCGCCGGCGGCTCCGGCCAGTCCGGTCCAGGCGAAGACGCCGAAGTTCTCCTGGCTGTACCAGGGGGTGGAGCCGAAGAGCATGGCGGTGGCCGTGACCGCCCCCATGGTCAGCAGTCCGACCCGCCAGGTGGTGGGACGGTCGGTGCGCGAGGCGACGGTGTAGAGGGCGATGACCGTGCTCATGACGACCGGGGCGGGCGGCTCCATCAGGACGTACTCGGTGACCGAGAGCGCTCCGGTGACGGCGAGGACCTGCATCGGGCGCCGTCGCCGCAGGACGAGGGCGATCGCGGAGAGCGTCATCAGGAGGACGCTGAAGAGTTCGGGGGTGCGGGTTCCGAAGGTGGGGGGCCCGTGATAGTCGCCCGGAGCGGCGAAGGAACCGCAGATCATCGCGGAGAGGGTGCAGAACGCCAGCGTCGCGTCGAACGCGAGGGGATGGTCCCGGAGCCAGCGGCGGGCCCGCGCGAAGCCGGACGAGAGGGTGGTCACGACCAGCTACCGTACGCGGCCGCCCCTCGGAGCCGTACGCCTTCGCGGGAAGCGGCCGGAGGCGGGGCGGGCGGGGCCGGGACGCACCGCTGCCCCGCTCCGGCGGACCGGGCGCGGGGCAGGGTGTACTGCGGGGAGTGCCGGTGCGGCTGTCGCGGGCCGCCGGGCGGGCCGTCGGGTCAGTTGGGGATGAGCCCGTCGTCGCCGAGCATGGCGCGCACCTCTTCGAGAGTGGCGTCGGACGCCGGCAGGATCAGCTCGGACGGCTCCAGGGAGTCGTCCGGGAGCGGGCTGCCGAGCTCGCGCACCTTGTCCAGGAGCGCGTGGAGGGTGGTGCGGAAACCGGGTCCGTCACCGCTCTCCATCTCCTTGAGCAGGACGTCGTCGAGCTCATTCAGTTCGACGACATGACTGTCGGCCAGCTCGACCTGGCCCTCCCCCATGATCCGTACGATCATGACGCTGCCCTCACTGCTTGTCGAACTTGTGCGGGGACGACTGCGGCTGCTGCGCACCACCCTGGGCGCCGCCCTCGATGGCCTGCTGCGAGGGCGAGGAGCCGCCCGCCAGCTCGGCCTTCATGCGCTGCAGCTCCAGCTCCACGTCGCTGCCGCCGGAGATCCGGTCCAGCTCGGCGGCGATGTCGTCCTTCGCCGTGCCGCTCGGGTCGTCGAGGGCTCCGGAGGCGAGCAGCTCGTCGATGGCGCCGGCCCTCGCCTGGAGCTGCTGCGTCTTGTCCTCGGCCCGCTGGATCGCAAGGCCGACGTCGCCCATCTCCTCGGAGATGCCGGAGAACGCCTCGCCGATCCGGGTCTGGGCCTGGGCCGCCGTGTAGGTGGCCTTGATGGTCTCCTTCTTCGTGCGGAAGGCGTCGACCTTGGCCTGGAGGCGCTGCGCCGCGAGGGTGAGCTTCTCCTCCTCGCCCTGGAGCGTGCTGTGCTGCGTCTCCAGGTCGGTGACCTGCTGCTGGAGCGCCGCACGCCGCGACAGCGCCTCGCGGGCCAGGTCCTCGCGGCCCAGCGCCAGCGCCTTGCGGCCCTGGTCCTCCAGCTTGGACGACTGGCCCTGCAGCTGGTTCAGCTGCAGCTCCAGGCGCTTGCGGGACGTCGCCACGTCGGCGACACCACGACGCACCTTCTGCAGCAGTTCCAGCTGCTTCTGGTACGAGTAGTCGAGGGTCTCGCGCGGGTCTTCGGCCCGGTCAAGGGCCTTGTTCGCCTTCGCGCGGAAGATCATTCCCATACGCTTCATGACACCGCTCATGGGCTTCGCGCGCCCCCTTCTGACGGACTGAGCTCCAGCACTCCCGATAGAACCCACAGTACGGGCCCTGTCTCTATTACCGCACTGTTCGGGCGCGGATGTGCTCCTCCCCAAGGACGAGTACGCGAGGGAAACGATCCCGCCCAGGGTGTAGGTGAAGCTCCGGGACGCGCGGTGTCGGGTGCGGGAACAGGTGGTTGACCCCCGTATCACCCGGTCGGGGCCGTCGCCTGGCCCGGTCGGCGGCCCTCCGTTGCCGGATCGTTCCCGCCCGCGTTCCCGGGCCCGCGCGCCGACCCCGTACCCTTGGGTTTTGTGTTCCGTAGCCGCGCCAAGACAGAGAAGGCCCCCACCGACAAGGTGACGGCGGACCTCTCCCAGCAGCCCCGCGACCCGCAGGCTCCCAAGGGTCGCCCCACCCCCAAGCGCAGCGAGGCCCAGTCGCAGCGCCGCCGTGCCGCGTCCGCCGCACCGGCGGACCGCAAGGCGGCCGTGAAGCGCCAGCGCGAAGCGCGCCGGGCCGACATGGCCCGCCAGCGCGAGGCGCTCGCGTCGGGCGACGAGCGCTTCCTCCCGGTCCGCGACAAGGGCCCGGTGCGGCGCTTCGTCCGTGACTACGTGGACTCGCGCTTCTGCGTCGCGGAGTGGTTCCTGCCGCTCGCCGTGATCATCCTGGTCCTCAGCGTGATCCAGGTGCCGAACATGCAGGCCATCGTGATGATGCTCTGGCTCGGCGTGATCGTCCTGATCGTGATCGACTCGATCGGTCTGGGGTTCCGCCTGAAGAAGCAGCTCCGCGAGCGCTTCCCGGACACGCCGAAGCGCGGTGCCGTGGCGTACGGCCTGATGCGCACGCTCCAGATGCGCCGACTGCGGCTGCCCAAGCCGCAGGTCAAGCGCGGAGAGCGGCCCTGAGCACGGACACCTCCGGCTTCACCGGGGTCTCCTCGGCGTGGCCGGCGGGTCTCGGCGGCATACGCGACACGGTCCGCCAGGAGCTGGTCGCCCGGCAGCTCGACGAGCAGATGGCCGGGCGCTTCCCGGTCGGACAGCGGCTGCGCGTCCTGGACGTGGGCATGGGCCAGGGCGCCCAGGCGCTGCGGCTCGCGCGGGCCGGCCACTCGGTGACCGGCCTGGAGGCGGACGCCGAGATGCTGGCCGCCGCCCGGAAGTCCCTGGCGACCGAGCCGGAGGGCATCCGTGAGCGGGTCCGGCTCGTCGAGGGCGACGGCCGTGAGACCGGGGTGCACTTCCTGCCCGGCAGCTTCGACGTGGTGCTGTGCCACGGCGTCCTGATGTACGTCGAGGAGCCGGACCCCATGCTGGCCGGGCTCGCCCGGATGCTGGCCCCCGGCGGGCTCCTCTCCCTGCTCGTGCGGAACGCGGACGCGCTGGCGATGCGGCCGGGGCTCTCGGGTGACTTCGCCGGAGCCCTGACCGCCTTCGACACCGCCACGTACACCAACCGTCTCGGCCTCACCGTGCGCGCGGACCGGCTCGACGCCCTGCGCGCCACGCTCGCCGGGATCGCCGCTCCCCTGCACGCCTGGTACGGGGTCCGCGTGTTCACGGACACCGTGGACAACGACGTGGAGCTGCCGGCCGACGAGCTGGAACGGGTGCTGACCCTGGAGGACCGGGCCGGACGCACCGACCCGTACCGGGGTGTGGCGGCACTGCTGCACCTGTGCGGCGTACGCGGCTGACGTCTCCCGGCGTACGCGGCCGAGTTGTGCGTGGCCGACCCGTGCGCGGCCGACACGCTCCGGCGCGCGGCGGGCCCCGGCGTACGCGGTCGGGTGCGCCCTCCCCCGCGCGCCCGTTCGGCCCATCAGCGCGGGCACCCGAACGGGCCCGGCCCCAGACTCCGGATATGGACGCATCCCCTTCCCGCAGCCGGGCGCGCAGGCTGCTGATCCCCCTCTCCGCCGCCGTCTGCGCGATCACTCTGGCGGGCGGCTGCTCCGGTACGGGCCCGGCGGCTCCGGCGCCCGAGGCGAGCGCGTCGGGCACCGCGCAGGGGTCGGTGAAGCGCGCCCCCGACGACCTGGAGACCGCCTACAAGGACGTCATCAACGACGTGCTGCCGTCGGTGGTGCAGATCGACGCCTCGGAAGGGCTCGGTTCCGGGGTCGTCTACGACGGCAAGGGACACATCGTCACGAACGCCCATGTGGTCGGCGACGAGGAGAAGTTCAAGGTCAGCGTCGCCACCGGGGAGGCGGTGCTGAGCGCGTCGCTGGTCTCCTCCTATCCGGAGCAGGACCTGGCCGTGATCAAGCTCGACGAGGTGCCGGACGGGCTGAAGCCGGCGGAGTTCGGCGACGCGGCGAAGGTCGAGGTGGGGCAGATCGTGCTGGCGATGGGCTCGCCGCTGGGCCTGTCCAGCAGCGTCACCCAGGGCATCGTCTCCGCGCTCGGCCGGACCGTGAGCGAGGGCCGGTCGGGCGGCGGTACGGGGGCGACGATCGCCAACATGGTGCAGACGTCCGCGGCGATCAATCCGGGCAACAGCGGTGGCGCGCTGGTCGATCTGGACAGCCGGGTGATCGGCATCCCGACCCTGGCGGCGACCGACCCGCAGCTGGGCGACAGCGCGGCGCCGGGCATCGGCTTCGCGATCCCCGTCTCGATGGTGAAGACGGTCGCGGACCAGATCATCAAGGACGGCAAGGTCACCGACTCGGGACGGGCCGCGCTCGACATCACCGGCCGCACGGTCGTCGACGACGACTACCGCCCCGCCGGGGTGGCGCTGGTCAGCGTGGAGCGGGGCGGGGCGGCGGCCGAAGCGGGGCTGCGGCCCGGAGACACCATCACGAAGATCGGGGACGTGGAGGTCACCACGATCACCTCGCTCTCCGAGGCGCTGGCGAACGACGAGCCGGGCCAGAAGGTGACGGTGACGTACACGCGCGACGGCGACAGCCGGACGGCGGAGGTCACGCTCGGGGAGATCTGAGCGGTCCCACGGAATCCTCGACGGCTCCGCACCCCTACCGGTCACACCGGCACGGGTGCGGAGCCGTCGACGTTTCCGGTGGTGGGGCCGGGGGGCTTGACGGGCAGTGAGGCCGGGGGCGTGACGACCAGGCAGCCCCTTGTCGCGGTACGACAGATCATCTAGCGTCTCGGGTGGCCTCGCGGGGGAGACGAGGCGATGGCCCGCGGGGCGGCGGTGGTCGCCGGCGCCCGCTGACCCGTTGTTCTCTCCGCCCCGGATCATCCGCTCAGGAGAGAAGGAAGTCGTTGAACGAGCAGTCCCCGCCCAGGGAACCTTCGCGCACGCAGGACAAGGAGTGGGGCCCTGCCAAGCGGACGGTCGGGTGCGTGCTCGCCCTGCTGATCGTGGTCGGCCTCCCCGCCGCCGGTATCTACGCGGTCGTCCAGTGGATGCAGCGGCCCGTGCACCAGGTGGCGAAGACCCTCGACGACTACGGCACCCTCTGCGGAGGACGCGAGATACCCGGAGCCCCTGCCTACGAACCCGGTTCGGGACCGCACCCCGTCGTCGTGTTCGAGAGCGCCCGGAAGGACGACAGCTCGCAGTCGCAGGTGTCGCTCCGTGCGGGCGAGAGCGACGACCCGTTCAACCCGGAGGATCCCGACCAGGTGGAACTCGTCGCGTGCACGGAGCACAGCGACGCCGGTGAGGAGGTCGCCACCTGCGACTTCACGAGCGAGTCGGTCGGGATGCGGAGCGCCACCGTGGAGATCACGGTGTACGAGGCGCGCACCGGCGACCAGGTCGGGGAACCGGTCGAGCTGGTCGGCGAGGACACCAGCTGCCCGGTCATGGTCACCTTCAAGGGAGACCTGAACCTGTACACGATCCCGTCGGAGAGCCAGTACCTCGAAGCGCTCAAGTCCGCCGTGAACGGCTGAGCGAGCGGTTCGTGAGGTGGTGTCCGCCACCGGGCGGGGCCGGGGCGGAGTCCGCCCGGCGCGGTGCCCGGTGGCCGGCACCGCGGATTCCGGTCAGCGGAACGGGGTGGTGACCGCCGGGGCTCCGGCGGTCACCACCCCGCTTCCGTGGCCGGGCGTCAGGCGCCGTCGGCCTGGAGGCTCATCGGGCCGTAGATCTTGGTCGTGTCCTCGAAGAGCGTCACCTGTGCGGCGCCGCCCTCCAGGAGTTCCTTCCAGTACTCACCGATCCAGGACTCCGCGTCGCCCTGGGTGGTGAACTCCTCCGGCTGCAGCGCCGGCTCCGTCTCCGTACCGTCGGACTTCTCGAACCGCCACGTCCACGCCATGTCAGCCTCCCGGGTCACGTTGCTGCCCGAAGCGTAGCCGGACGCGCACCTCGCGCGGGGACACGGGAGGATCAAGGGGTGGAACTGACACTGCTCGGCACCGGAGCCCCCGAGGGGCTGCCGCACCCCTCCTGCCCCTGCGCGGTCTGCGCCTCGGCTCGCGGCCCGTGGGCGCGGGCCGCGACCGCGCTGCTGGTCGACGACGCGCTGCTGCTCGACCTCACACCGGGGGCCGTGTTCGCGGCCGCACGGGCGGGGCGTTCGCTGGGCGCCGTACGCCAGGTGCTGCTGACCCACCCCCACGACGGACCCGCCGTCGAACTGCCGCCCACACTGCCGGCCCCCGGGCGGGTGCCGGACGGTCAGGTCCTGACGCTGATCAGCGGGCACCGGGTGCGGGCGGTGGCGATGGATGCGCCGGGGACCGGGTACGAGGTGACGTCCCCGGAGGGCGAGCGGCTGCTGTACCTGCCGCCGGGGGCGGCGCCCGCCGGGCTGCCCGAGCGGGTGGAACGGCCGCTGGACATGGTCGTCTGCGATGTGATCGGACGGCCCGACGCGGTGGCGCGGCTGCGGGCAGCGGGGGCGGCGGGTCCGACGACCGACGTGATCGCGGTCCACCTGGACCACGACGCCCCGCCGGGCCCGGCCCTGGATCGGCGGCTGGCGGCGGCCGGGGCGCGGGCGGTGCCGGACGGGACGACGCTGGTGGTGGGTGAGTACCACGCGGTGCCGGACGTACCGCGCCGGGTGCTGGTGACGGGCGGCGCGCGGTCGGGGAAGTCGGTGGAGGCGGAGCGGCGCCTGGAGACGTTCCCGGAGGTGGTGTACGTGGCGACCGGTGGCCGCCGTGACGGGGACCCGGAGTGGGCGGCCCGGATCGGACTGCACCGGGAGCGCCGGCCGGGCGCCTGGCGGACCGAGGAGACCTGCGAACTGGCGGAGCTGCTGCGGGCGGACGGGCCGCCGCTGCTGATCGACTGCCTGTCGCTGTGGCTGACGGACGCGATGGACCGGGTGGGGGCCTGGGAGGACGAGCGCTGGCACGACGGGGGCGGCGAGGCGGCGTTGCGCGAGCGGGTCGGGGAGCTGGTCGCCGCGGTGCGCGGGACCCGGCGGCCGGTGGTGCTGGTGACCAACGAGGTGGGGTCGGGGGTGGTCCCGGCGACGTCGGCGGGGCGCCGGTTCCGGGACGAGCTGGGGCGGCTGAACGCGGCGGTGGCGGCGGAGTGCGAGCAGGTGCTGCTGGTGGTGGCGGGACAGGCGCTGGTGCTGCGGGGGTGAGGAGCCCTTCGGGGGCCGGCCGGTGGGCCGGTGCGTGCCGACGAGCGGGACGCCGGAGGCGCTGTTCCTTCCGGGTCCGTACGCCGGGAAGGGGCCGGTCTCGGCCGGGGCCGTGTCGTGGGGCGACCGGTACTGTTCCGGGCAGGGGCCCGCCGCCGGGTTCCCGTGCCCGGACCCGACGTGACGACCCGCGAGGCAGACCCCCGTGAACCTGGACGACTTCTCCGACCTGATCCAACGCCCCGACGGGGGTGTGCGGCGCGATGCCGAGGAGCGGCGCGAGCGGCTGACCGTACCGCCGGGAGCGCTCGGGCGGCTCGACGAGTTGGGCGAGTGGCTCAGCGCCGCCCAGCAGTCCGTGCCGGTCAGGGCCGTCCAGCAGCCGCGCCTGGTGCTCTTCGCCGGTGACCACGGGGTGGCGGAGCTGGGCGTCTCCGGGCGGCCGGCGGGCAGCGCGCACGCGCTGGTGCGGGCCGCCCTCGACGGCACGAGCCCGGTCGCGGTGCTGGCCCGGCAGTACGCGGTGCCGATGCGGATCGTGGACGTCTCCCTGGACTGCGATCCGGAGCTGCTGCCCGAGTCCGTGGTCCGCCACCGGGTGCGGCGGGGATCGGGGCGCATCGACGTCGAGGACGCGATGAGCGCGGAGGAGGCCGAGCAGGCGGTCCGCCTGGGCATGGCCGTCGCCGACGAGGAGGCGGACTCCGGCACCGACCTGGTCGTCCTCGGCGACCTCAGCGTCGGCGGGACCACGGCCGCGGCCACCCTGGTCGCCGCGCTCTGCGGTACGGACGCCTCCGTGGTGACCGGGCGCGGTGGCGCCGGCATCGACGACCTGGCGTGGATGCGCAAGTGCGCGGCGATCCGGGACGCGTTGCGCCGGGCCCGGCCGGTGCTCGGTGACCAACTGGAGCTGCTGGCCGCCTCCGGCGGGGCGGACCTGGCGGCGATGACGGGGTTCCTGTTGCAGAGCGCGGTGCGCCGGATGCCGGTGATTCTGGACGGCGTGGTCTCGGCCGCCTGCGCGCTGGTGGCGCAGCGGGCCGCGTTCCGGGCGCCGGACTGGTGGCTGGCGGGCCAGACCAGCGGGGAGCCGGCGCAGACGAAGGCGCTGGACCGGATGGCGTTGACCCCGCTGCTGGACCACGGGGTGACGGTGGGCGAGGGCAGCGGCGCGCTGCTGGCCCTGCCCCTGGTGCGGGCCGCGGCGGCGCTGGCCGCCGAACTCCCCGAGCGTGAGCCGGAGAAGCCCGTGGACGGGGAGGACGAGGAAGACACGGAGCCCGACGAGCCCGAGGCGCGGTCCGCCGCTCCCGGCAGAGCCTGAGAGCCGCCGCCCCCGGCCGCTCGCGGCTTTCCCTGTCGGGTCTCCCCCGTGCGGACGGGACCGGCGTCCCGCGGACGGCACCCGGCTCCGCGTGGCCCCGGCCCCCTCTTCGGAGGGCCCTGGAATCAGGCGCCGGAGACTCCGGGGAGGTTCAGGGCCTCGGCGCGGGCGGCGGCGGTACCCGGTCCGGGGCGCCGCCGATGAGGTCCTGGAACTTCCGGCGCGGCCCGGCCCAGCGCACGTCGTGGCGGTAGGCCCGCAGCATCGCGCGGGAGCGCGCCCGGTGGCGGTGACGGTAGAAGCGCCGGGCCCAGGGCGAGGTGGGGCGGGCGAGGCGGACCGCGCCGATCAGGGCGACGAAGGGGACGAGGGTGCCGACCACCGCCATCCGCGTCCTGCCCTTGAACAGGGCGATCAGGACGAAGCAGAAGTTGATCACGTACGTCGTGATGAGGCCGACCCTGCTCTGCTGCTCCTCGTCGGTGACGTCGTCCACGCCGAGCGGCGAGAAGCCCGCCAGGACCAGGGCCACCAACGAGGCGGTCAGCACGACCGCTTCCACGCTCCGGCGGCCCTCCTCGGTCCAGTACACGTCGTCCAGATGCAGGATCAGGGCGAACTCGTCGAGCACGAGACCCGCCCCCACCCCGAAGACCACCGCGCACACCCCGGCGGTCGCACCGTGCTGCCCACTGGCCACCGCGCCGAACCCGCCGACCACCGACAGCACGACTCCGGGCACCACGTGGTGGATGTGCACCCCGCCCGGCGTGATGTCGCGGAACGGGCCCTTCCCGGCACGGATCATGCGGGTGATGGTGCGGGTGACCGCGAAGGTCAGGACGAAGGCGGTCAGCGCGAGGAGCAGCGGCAGCTTGCCGGGCTCCACGATGTTGTCGTGCCACCAGTGACCCATCCCACCCACTCCCGATACGTCAGGTTTCGCAGCGTTCGGCGCGTTTCGCCCAATCTATCGGTGGGGCCCAGCGGCTAGCCTGCGCGCGGTGACCTCCCTGAACAGCCACGGCATACGTTTCGCCTTCGGCACCCTGACCGTGCTCCCCGTCCGCGTGTCCCGCTGGGACCGCGCGACCGCCCGGACCGGGATGCTGTGCGCCCCGCTCGCGGGACTCGTCGTGGGGCTGCTCGCCGCCGCCCTCGGCTCGCTGTCGCTGCTCGCCGGCTCGGGGCCGCTGCTCGCGGCGGTGGCCTCCGTCGCGGTGCCCGCGGCCCTCACCCGAGGGCTGCACCTGGACGGTCTGGCGGACACGGCGGACGGCCTCGGCAGCGGCAAGCCGGCCGAGGACGCACTGCGGATCATGAAGCAGTCCGACATTGGGCCGTTCGGTGTCATCACGCTGCTCCTGGTCCTGCTGGCCCAGGTCGCGGTCCTCTTCGAGCTGTACGGGGAGGGCTGGGCGCACGGGGCGCTCGGGGCCGTCGTGGCGGCCGTCGCCGCCCGTCTCGCGCTGACCCTGGCGTCCCGTCAGGGGGTGCCGCCCGCCCGGCCGGAGGGGCTCGGGGCGGCGGTGGCGTCGACGGTCCCGGTCCGGTGGGCGCTGCTCGCGGCGGCGGTGACGACAGCACTGTGCGGGGCGGCGGGCACGGTGTTCGGTCCGTACGGGGCGCTGCACCACGCGTCGGCGGTGCTCGGGGCGCTCGCGGCGGCCGAACTGCTGCTGCGGCACTGCGTCCGGCGGTTCGGCGGGGTCACGGGGGACGTCTTCGGAGGCGTCGGGGAGACCGCGGCGACGGCGGCCCTGGTGGTGCTGGCGCTCGGGGCCTGACGGGGGACCGCCGCGGCGGGCGTTCCGGGCCGTGCCGGACCACCTCACCGGCCGGAAACGGCGCGGGGAGGACCCGCCGCCGTCACCGAGCGGAAAGTGCGCGCGTAGGCTCATTCCCGGCACATCGTCGGGGCGTCTACGATGCGCCGGGCAGGGTCGGCCCACCCCTCGACCGAACTTGAACTCAACGGAAGCGAGATTTCACCACCGTGACTGCTCTCACTCTCAGCACTGCCGGTGCGGCGACGCTGCGCGCCGACGCACTCGTCGTCGGCGTCGCCAAGGGCGCTGGGCCGAAGACGGGTCTGGTCCTCGCACCGGGCTCCGAGGCCGTGGACAAGGCGTTCGACGGAAAGCTCGCCGCCGTCCTGGAGACCCTCGGCGCCACCGGTGCCGAGGGCGAACTGACCAAGCTGCCCGCCGCGTCCGGCCTCAAGGCCCCGGTCGTCGTCGTGGTCGGCCTCGGTCCGGTCCCGGACAAGGAGGACGCGTACGACGGCGAGGCGCTGCGCCGCGCGGCGGGCACCGCCGCCCGAGCGCTGTCCGGCGCGAAGAAGGCGGGCTTCGCACTGCCCGCCGGCACGGTCGAGGACGCCGCCGCCGTCGCCGAGGGCGCGCTCCTGGGCGCGTACGCCTTCACCGCCTACCAGGGCGGCGAGAACAAGCTGGCCCCCAAGGGCGCGAAGTCCGAGGACAGCGGTCCGAAGCAGCCTCTCGCCGAGGTGGTCCTGCTCGGCGGCAAGGCGCGCGACAAGGCGTACAAGGCGGCCGTCGAGCGCGCCCTGGCGCTGGCCGAGGAGATCAACCGGGCCCGCGACCTGATCAACACCCCGCCGAACGACCTGTACCCCGAGTCCTTCGCCGCCGTGGCCACCGCCGCGGGCAAGGAGCACGGCATCAAGGTCCAGGTCCTCGACGAGAAGGCGCTCGTCAAGGGCGGCTAC
The DNA here is from genome assembly GCF_030817475.1 of Streptomyces sp. V2I9. Lineage (NCBI taxonomy): Bacteria > Bacillati > Actinomycetota > Actinomycetes > Kitasatosporales > Streptomycetaceae > Streptomyces > Streptomyces sp. V2I9. Next base: position 1,496,330 of record NZ_JAUSZJ010000002.1, read on the forward strand.
GGCGGTCTGCTCGGCGTCGGCCAGGGCTCGGCGAACGGCCCGCGCCTGGTGAAGCTCGCCTACACGCACCCCAAGGCGGAGAAGACCCTCGCCCTCGTGGGCAAGGGCATCACCTACGACTCGGGCGGCATCTCGCTCAAGCCGGCCGGCCACAACGAGACGATGAAGTGCGACATGAGCGGCGCCGCCGCCGTGTTCGCCGCCGTCGTCACGGCCGCCCGCCTGGGTCTGAAGGTCAACGTCACCGGCTGGCTGGCGCTGGCCGAGAACATGCCCTCCGGCAACGCCACCCGCCCCGGTGACGTACTGCGCATGTACAGCGGCAAGACCGTCGAGGTCCTCAACACCGACGCCGAGGGCCGCCTCGTCCTGGCCGACGCGCTGACCCGTGCCTCGGAGGAGAAGCCGGACGCGATCGTCGACGTGGCGACCCTGACCGGTGCGATGGTGCTGGCGCTCGGCAACCGCACCTTCGGCATCATGGCCAACGACGACGCCTTCCGTACGTCGATCCACGAGATCGCGGACGAGGTCGGCGAGCCGTCCTGGCCGATGCCGCTCCCCGCCGACCTGCGCAAGGGCATGGACTCCCCCACGGCCGACATCGCCAACATGGGCGAGCGCATGGGCGGCGGCCTGGTGGCCGGCCTGTTCCTGAAGGAGTTCGTGGGCGAGGGCATCGCCTGGGCGCACCTGGACATCGCGGGCCCGGCCTTCCACGAGGGCGCTCCGTACGGCTACACGCCCAAGGGCGGCACCGGTTCCGCGGTCCGCACCCTGGTGCGCCTCGCCGAGCGCACCGCCGACGGCGACCTCGGCTGAGCCGGAGCAGCCAGCCGGTACCTGCGGCCCCGGGCATACGTCCGGGGCCGCAGGTGTTGTCGGGGCGGGACCGGTAAGAAGAGACCGGGGTTTCGCTCTGGACGAACACCGGCTCGATCCCCCGGTATCTACGCAGCAGTAACCCTCCGGAACGGACGATGATCCGTCCCGGACCCGGGCCCCGCGTCCCGCCCACCGTCGACAAGTGCGAAGATGGGTTCTCGGCAGGACAGGGCCCCCACCACAGGGCCGAAGACAAAAGCGGCCGCACACCAGCCGACCGGCCGGTCACACCCCAGCGACGGGGCCCGGCGTACGGCGCACATGCATGGAGGACGTGACGTGGCGAACGACGCCAGCACCGTTTTCGACCTAGTGATCCTCGGCGGTGGCAGTGGCGGTTACGCCGCGGCCCTGCGCGGAGCGCAGCTGGGCCTGGACGTCGCCCTGATCGAGAAGGGCAAGGTCGGCGGCACCTGCCTGCACAACGGCTGCATTCCCACGAAGGCGCTGCTGCACGCGGGCGAGATCGCGGACCAGGCCCGCGAGTCGGCCCAGTTCGGCGTGAAGGCCACCTTCGAGGGCATCGACATGGAGGCCGTCAACAAGTACAAGGACGACGTGATCTCGGGCCTGTACAAGGGTCTCCAGGGTCTCATCGCCTCGCGCAAGGTCCACTACATCGAGGGCGAGGGCAAGCTCTCCTCCCCCACCTCGGTGGACGTGAACGGCCAGCGTGTCCAGGGCCGCCACGTGCTGCTGGCGACCGGCTCCGTGCCGAAGTCGCTGCCCGGCCTGGAGATCGACGGCAACCGGATCATCTCCTCGGATCACGCGCTGAAGCTCGACCGCGTCCCGAAGTCCGCGATCGTGCTGGGCGGCGGCGTCATCGGCGTCGAGTTCGCCTCCGCGTGGAAGTCCTTCGGCACCGAGGTCACCATCGTCGAGGGCCTCAAGCACCTGGTCCCGGTCGAGGACGAGAACAGCTCCAAGCTCCTCGAGCGCGCGTTCCGCAAGCGCGGCATCAAGTTCAACCTCGGCACCTTCTTCGACAAGGCCGAGTACACCCAGGACGGCGTCCGCGTGACGCTCGCCGACGGCAAGACCTTCGAGGCGGAGGTGCTGCTGGTAGCGATCGGCCGCGGCCCGGTCTCGCAGGGCCTCGGTTACGAGGAGCAGGGCGTCGCGATGGACCGCGGCTACGTCCTGGTGGACGAGTACATGCAGACCAACGTCCCGACGATCTCGGCGGTGGGCGACCTCGTCCCGACCCTCCAGCTCGCCCACGTCGGCTTCGCCGAGGGCATCCTGGTCGCCGAGCGCCTCGCCGGTCTCAAGACCGTCCCGGTCGACTACGACGGCGTGCCGCGGGTGACGTACTGCCACCCCGAGGTCGCCTCCGTCGGCATCACCGAGGCCAAGGCCAAGGAGATCTACGGCGCGGACAAGGTCGTCGCCCTCAAGTACAACCTCGCGGGCAACGGCAAGAGCAAGATCCTGAAGACCGCGGGCGAGATCAAGCTCGTCCAGGTCAAGGACGGTGCCGTGGTCGGCGTCCACATGGTGGGCGACCGCATGGGCGAGCAGGTCGGCGAAGCCCAGCTGATCTACAACTGGGAGGCGCTGCCCGCCGAGGTCGCCCAGCTCATCCACGCACACCCGACGCAGAACGAGGCGATGGGCGAGGCTCACCTGGCGCTGGCCGGCAAGCCCCTCCACGCCCACGACTGACCCCCGGTCCCGGGCGCGACGACCGACCACTTCCGCATTTTCGTAAGGAGCAACTGAAACCATGTCGGTTTCCGTAACCCTTCCGGCGCTCGGCGAGAGCGTCACCGAGGGCACTGTCACCCGTTGGCTGAAGGCCGAGGGCGAGCGCGTCGAGGCCGACGAGCCGCTGCTCGAGGTCTCGACCGACAAGGTCGACACCGAGATCCCGGCCCCCGCGTCCGGTGTACTGACCTCCATCAAGGTCGCCGAGGACGAGACCGTCGAGGTCGGCGCCGAGCTGGCCGTCATCGACGACGGCTCCGGCGCCCCTGCCGCCCAGGAGGCCCCGGCCGCCGAGCCCGCCGCCGCCCCGGCCCCGCAGGCCGAGGAAGCGCCCGCCGCCCCGCCGGCCGAGGCCCCGGCCCCGGCCGCCGAGCCCGCCACCGGTGGTTCCTCCGCCGAGGGCACCGACGTCACCCTCCCCGCGCTCGGCGAGAGCGTCACCGAGGGCACCGTCACCCGCTGGCTCAAGGAGGTCGGCGAGGAGGTGGCCGAGGACGAGCCGCTGCTCGAGGTCTCCACGGACAAGGTCGACACCGAGATCCCCGCCCCGGTCGCCGGCGTGCTGCTGGAGATCGTGGTCGGCGAGGACGAGACCGCCGAGGTCGGCGCCAAGCTCGCCGTGATCGGCGCGCCGGGCGCGGCTCCGAAGCAGGAGGCTCCCGCCCCGGAGGCCCCGAAGCAGGAGGCGCCGAAGCAGGGAGCTCCGGCCCAGGAAGCCCCCAAGCAGGAAGCCCCGAAGCAGGAGGCACCCGCTCCGGCGGCCCCGGCGGCTCCCGCGGCCCCGGCTCCCGCCCCGGCGCAGCCCGCCGCACCGGCTCCGGCCGCTCCGTCCGCGCCCTCCGGTGACGACGGCGCGTACGTCACGCCGCTGGTCCGCAAGCTCGCGTCCGAGAACAACGTGGACCTGGGCTCGGTCAAGGGCACCGGCGTCGGCGGCCGTATCCGCAAGCAGGACGTCGTCGCCGCCGCGGAGGCCGCCAAGGCCGCCGCAGCAGCTCCGGCCCCCGCCGCCGCTCCGGCCGCCGCCAAGGCCGCGCCGAAGCTGGAGGCGTCCCCGCTGCGCGGTCAGACGGTCAAGATGACCCGCATGCGCAAGGTCATCGGCGACAACATGATGAAGGCCCTGCACTCGCAGGCCCAGCTGACCTCGGTCGTCGAGGTCGACATCACGAAGCTGATGAAGCTGCGCAACCAGGCGAAGGCCGCGTTCGCCGCCCGTGAGGGCGTCAAGCTGTCCCCGATGCCGTTCTTCGTGAAGGCGGCGGCCCAGGCGCTGAAGGCCCACCCGGTCATCAACGCCCGGATCAACGAGGACGAGGGCACCATCACGTACTTCGACTCGGAGAACATCGGCATCGCCGTGGACGCCGAGAAGGGTCTGATGACCCCGGTCATCAAGGGTGCGGGCGACCTGAACATCGCCGGTATCTCCAAGAAGACCGCGGAGCTCGCGGGCAAGGCGCGCGGTGGCGGCCTGACGCCGGACGACATGTCCGGCGCCACCTTCACCATCAGCAACACCGGTTCGCGCGGCGCCCTGTTCGACACCGTCATCGTCCCGCCGAACCAGGCCGCCATCCTGGGCATCGGCGCGACGGTCCGCCGTCCCGTGGTCATCGACCACCCGGACCTCGGCGAGACCATCGCGGTGCGCGACATGACGTACCTCTCGCTCTCCTACGACCACCGTCTGGTGGACGGCGCGGACGCCGCCCGCTACCTGACCTCGGTCAAGGCGATCCTGGAGGCGGGTGAGTTCGAGGTCGAGCTCGGCCTCTGAACGCCCCGGCTGTAACCAGCCTCACCAGCGGCGCCCCCGCCCGGAACCTCTCCGGGCGGGGGCGCCGCCGTATTGTCTAACCACCACAGGAGGCCGACCCGCCGCCGTGATGATGTAGGCAGCACAGGTCTGCGCTGAAGGAGCCTTCCATGACCCCGCCCGTCGTCCACTCGCTGCGCGAACAGATCCGCGAGCACATCGTGGAGGGGATCGTCAGCGGGCGCTGGAAGCCGGGCGAGCGGATCGTGGAGCGCCGCATCGCCACCGAGCTGGAGGTCAGCCAGACGCCCGTGCGCGAGGCGCTGCGCGAGCTGGAGACGCTCCGGCTGATCGAGTCGGCCCCCAACAAGGGCGTCCGGGTCCGCAATCTCACCGCCGCCGACCTGGAGGAGAGCTACCCGGTCCGGGCCGGCCTGGAGCAGATCGCCGCCGAGCTGGCGGCCCCGGTGCTGGGCCGGGACTGCTCGGCGCTGGAGCCCCATGTGGCCGCGCTGTACGAGGCGGACCGGCTGGCGGACGGCGAGGCCCAGGTGCGGCACACGGTCGGCTTCCACCGGGAGCTGGTGCGGGCCGCCGGGAACGCGGTGCTGCTGCACACCTGGGAGGGGCTGGGCATCGAGGTGTTCACGGCCCTGTCGATCCGCTGGCTGGGCACGGTGCAGAAGTCGTACGCGGAGGAGCACCAGGCGCTCATCGACGCGTTCCTCGCCGGGGACCCGCACATCGGCACCCTGGTGAAGGCGCACGTCCTGGGCTGCGCCCCGGCCCCCGAGGCCGCCACACCCACCGCGTAGGCCGCCGAGCGCGCGACCCTACGCGCAGGACCTCAGGGCCTCAGACCTCAGGCCTTCAGACCCCAGGGCCTCAGGACCGGCGAGCACCTCCCCAAAGCGCCCGGCACCCCCGCTGCGGCGGTCGGCACCCGATCATCTGCTGTCGCGTCCGCTCTTCCGTGCAGGTCATCACCCCTTTTGCGCGTAATTTCGCGTCACTCCGTGCCCCTTTTCGAGGCACCCCATGCCACTTTTCTTCCTATCGAGAAGTTTTGCCCTCCACCCTTTGATCGATCATCGATCAGAGCCTTACAGTTCACTTCGCGGGCCCACCGGCCCCATCGCCCTGTCCTGCCAGCCAGGGCCTTCTCCACCCCCCTCCTCTCCGGAAGGCGGCGATCATGACCGACCCCGTAGGAAAGCTTCCGAGCGAGCTCGACCAGCTCCCGGACCGTGACCCCGAGGAGACCGCCGAATGGGCGGCCTCCCTGGACGCCGTCACCAAGGCCGCCGGCCCGCACCGTGCCGCGTACCTGATGCGCCGGTCGCTGCAGCACGCCGAGGGCGCCGGTCTCGCGCTGCCCAAGCTGCTGGAGACCGACTACGTCAACACCATCCCGACCGCCGCCGAGCCCTCGTTCGACGGCGACCTGGAGATGGAGTCGCGGATCACCGCGTGGAACCGCTGGAACGCGGCCGCGATGGTCACGCGGGGCGCCCGGTACGGGGTCGGCGGCCACATCGCCACCTTCGCCTCGGCAGCCTGGCTCTACGAGACCGGCTTCAACCACTTCTTCCGCGGCAAGGAGGGGGACGGCTCCGGCGACCAGCTCTACATCCAGGGCCACGCCTCCCCCGGCATCTACGCCCGCGCCTTCCTGGACGGCCGGCTCAGCGAGCGGCAGCTCGACAACTTCCGCCAGGAGGCGGGCGGCGACGGTCTGCCCTCCTACCCGCACCCGCGGCGGCTGCCCTGGCTCTGGGAGTTCCCCACCGTGTCGATGGGCCTCGGCCCGCTCTCGGCGATCTACCAGGCGCGCTTCAACCGCTATCTGGCCAACCGCAACATCAAGGACACGGCCGGCTCGCACGTCTGGGCCTTCCTGGGCGACGGCGAGATGGACGAGCCCGAGTCGACGGCGGCCCTCGCGCTGGCCTCCCGTGAGCAGCTCGACAACCTGACCTTCGTCATCAACTGCAACCTGCAGCGCCTCGACGGCCCGGTCCGCGCCAACTTCCGCGTGGTCCAGGAGCTGGAGGCACAGTTCCGCGGGGCCGGCTGGAACGTCGTCAAGACGCTCTGGGGCAACGCCTGGGACGAGCTGTTCCAGCTGGACACCCGGGGGGCGCTGCTCCGCCGCCTGCGCGAGGTCCCGGACGCGCAGTTCCAGACGTACGCCACCCGCGACGTGGCCTACATCCGCGAGCACTTCTTCGGTGCCGAGCCCGCCCTCGCCGAACTGGCGAAGCTGCTCACCGACGCGGTGATCGCCGAGTGCTTCTCCACCTCGCGCGGCGGCCACGAGGCCCGCAAGGTCTACGCGGCGTACCGGGCGGCGATCGAGCACAAGGGCGCGCCGACCGTGATCCTGGCCCAGACGGTCAAGGGCTACACGCTCGGCAAGGGATTCGAGTCCAAGAACGCCAACCACCAGATGAAGAAGCTGTCGGTCGAGGAGTTCAAGGGCATGCGCGAGCTGCTCGGCCTCCCGATCCCCGACAGCGCCTTCGAGGACGGCCTCGTCCCCTACGGCCACCCAGGCGCCGACTCCCCCGAGGTCCGCTACCTCCAGGAGCGCCGCGCCGCCCTCGGCGGTCCCGCCCCGGCCCGCCGCCTGCACGCCTCGGCGCCGCTGCCGCAGCCCGAGGAGCGCGCGTTCAAGGCCCTGTACAAGGGGTCCGGCAAGCAGGAGATGGCCACCACCATGGCGTTCGTCCGCCTGGTGAAGGACCTGATGCGGGACAAGGAGACCGGCAGGCGCTGGGTGCCGATCGTCCCCGACGAGGCCCGTACCTTCGGTATGGAGTCGCTGTTCCCCTCGGCCGGCATCTACTCGCCGCTGGGCCAGACGTACGATCCGGTCGACCGCGACCAGCTGATGTACTACAAGGAGTCCAAGGACGGCCAGATCCTCAACGAGGGGATCACCGAGGCCGGGGCCATGGCCGACTTCATCGCCGCCGCCACGTCGTACGCGACGCACGGCGAGACGATGATCCCGTTCTACATCTTCTACTCGATGTTCGGCTGGCAGCGGACCGGGGACCAGATGTGGCAGCTCGCCGACCAGCTCGGCAAGGGCTTCATCGTCGGCGCGACGGCGGGCCGCACGACCCTGACGGGCGAGGGCCTCCAGCACGCGGACGGCCACTCGCACCTGATCGCGGCCACCAACCCGGCCTCGCTCAACTACGACCCGGCGTTCGCGTACGAGGTCGCGGTGATCGTCAAGGACGGGCTGCGGCGGATGTACGGCCCCGATGCCGAGGACGTCTTCTACTACCTGACGGTCTACAACGAGCCGAAGCCCCAGCCCGCGATGCCCGAGGGCGTCGAAGAGGGCATCGTCAAGGGGCTGTACCGCTTCAAGGAGGGCGTGCCCGCTGCGGCGGACGCGCCGCGGCTCCAGCTGCTGGCCTCCGGTACGGCGATCCACTGGGCCCTGGAGGCCCAGGAGCTGCTGGCCTCCGACTGGGGCATCACGGCCGACGTCTGGTCCGCCACGTCGTGGGGCGAACTGCGCCGCGACGCCCTGGAGGCCGACGAGGCCCTCCTCCGCGGTGAGACGCGGGTCCCGTACGTCACGCAGGCGCTCTCCGGCGCGCCGGGCCCGGTCCTCGCGGTGAGCGACTGGATGCGCCAGGTCCCGGACCAGATCAGCCAGTGGGTGGAGCAGGACTGGTCCTCGCTCGGCACGGACGGTTTCGGCCTCTCCGACACCCGCGCCGCGGCCCGCCGCCACTTCGGCGTCGACGCCCCGTCGATCGTGGTGGCCTCGCTGGCCCAGCTCGCCAAGCGCGGCGAGGTCCCGGCCTCGGCGGTCAAGGAGGCACGGGAGCGGTACGGCCTCTGAGCCCCGCCGCCCCGCCGAGCCGAAACCCCCGGTCACCGGGCGGGCGCGTCCGACAGCGCGCCCGCCCGGCGGCCGGGGGTTCTCCGGTTCTCGCCGCTCACCGCTCACCGCTCACCGCTCACCGACGCCACAATGGGCCCATGCGCGCTGCCCGGCTGATCAAGATGGTGCTGCTCCTGCAGGCCCGCCCCGCGATGACCGCCGCCGAGCTGGCGGCCGAGCTGGAGGTGTCGGAGCGTACGGTCACGCGGGACGCGCAGGCCCTCTCCGACGCGGGCGTCCCGGTGTACGCGGAGCGCGGCCGGGCCGGCGGCTACCGGCTCGTCGGCGGGTACCGCACCCGGCTGACCGGTCTCGACCGGAACGAGGCGGAGGCGCTGTTCCTCTCCGGACTCCCCGCCGCGCTGCGCGAGATGGGGCTGGAGGACGCGGCCTCGGCCGCCCGGCTCAAGGTGTCGGCGGCGCTCCTGCCCTCCCTGCGCGATGCCTCCTCCTCCGCCGCCCGCCGCTTCCACCTGGACGCGCCGTCCTGGTACCACGAGCCGGAGCCCCCCGAGCTGCTGCCCCCGATCGCGGACGCGGTCCGGGACGACCGGACGGTCCGGGTCCGCTACCGCCGGGGCGGGGGCCGCGAGCACGACGGTACGGAGGTGGCGCGGGAGCTGGCCCCGTACGGTCTCGTCCTCAAGGCCGGGGTCTGGTACCTCTGCGCGCGGGCGGGCGAGGACTTCCGGGTCTACCGGATCGACCGCTTCACCGCCGTGGAGCCGTCGGAGGAACGCTTCGAGCGCGACGAGACGTTCGATCTGCCCGGCTTCTGGGAAGAGCGGGCCGCCGAGTTCGCCCGGTCCCTGCTGCGTACGGAGGTGACCGTACGGGTGTCCGAGCGCGGGGCGCGGATGCTGGCGTACACCGGTGACCGCGCGGCGTCCGCGGCGGCGCTCGCGGAGGCGTCCGTACCGGACCGGGACGGGTGGCGGACGCTCACGCTGCCGGTGGAGTCGCCGGACGTGGCCTTCGGCCAGCTGCTGGCGCTGGGGCCCGAGTTGGAGGTCCTGGCACCCGTCGAACTGCGGGAACGGTTCTCGGAGGCGGCCGAACGCCTGCGCGAGATGTATCGCTGAAAGGCTTCAATTCGGCGGCTGAGCGTGCGGGAGCACCCGGCAGGCTGGATGCTGGACCCGTGATGGACGAAACGGAATTCTGGGAGATCATCGACAGCACCCGCGAGGCCGCCGACGGCGACCCCGAGGACCACGCCGACCTGCTGGTGGAACGGCTGGTGCAGCTCTATCCCGAATCCGTGCTGGACTTCGCCCGGCACTTCGAGGCCCGCTACAACCGCGCCTACCGCTGGGACCTCTGGGGTGCGGCGACCGTGCTGCTGGGCGGGGCGAGCGACGACGCGTTCGACTACTTCCGGTGCTGGCTGATCGGCCAGGGGCGGGAGGTATTCGAGGGGGCGCTGCACGATCCGGACGACCTGGCGGAGTTGCTGGAGGAGTTCGACGAGGAGATCGACGGGGACGGGGAGGAGCTGGGGTACGCGGCCGACGAGGCGTACGAGCAGCTCACCGGGGCGGTCGCGCCGGATCTGGGGCTGCCGCCGCAGCCCGCCGAGCCGCTGGGCACCCCGGTCGACTTCGAGGAGGAGGACGCGCTCGCGGCCCGCTTCCCCGAGCTCTGGGACCGCTTCGGACCCCACTGAGCCCGGTACCGCCGCCCTCCGGGCCCTGTCAGGCGGGGTCGAGCGAGCGGCCCATGCAGACGTCGTCCACGTATCGCCCGTTCAGGAAGAACTCGCCGGGGAAGACCCCTTCGACGGCGAAGCCCTCCGAGGCGTACAGCGCGCGGGCGGGCTCGTTGTGGGCGAGGACCCGCAGGGTGATCCGGTTGGCGCCCTGGCGGCGGGCCTCGTCGAACGCGGCGCGCAGCAGGCTCCGCCCGACACCGGCCCCGCGCGCCCAGGTCGCCACGGCGAGCCCGCGTATCTGGCGCACATGGGCGTTGCAGGCGAGCGGGGTGGGCGGGACCAGGCGTATGTACCCGGCGATGCGCGGGGCGCCGCCCTCCGTCTCCACCGCCTCCGCCACGAAGAAGTCCTGCGGCGGGTGCCCCTCCTCGAAGAAGGGATCGTACGGAGGCACCGGCCGGGGCAGGACGGCGTGCAGGGTCGACCAGGTGGACCGGTCGAGTTCGGCGAGTTCGGCCTCGTCGGCGGGCGCGGCGGGACGGACGGAAAGGAGGGGGGGTACGGCCATGGGAGCACTGTGCCACGCGGTGCTCCCCGTGTTCGAGCCCTTTCATGGGGCAGGATGAGCCCATGCCGAGCTCCCGTATCGCCGTCAGCGGATCGTCCGGACTCATCGGAGCGGCGCTGGTGCGCTCGCTGCGCGCCGACGGGCACGAGGTGGCCCGCCTGGTGCGGCGGCCCGCCAGAACCGGCGACGAGGTCGAGTGGGACCCCCAGCGGGGTTACGTGGACGTGGCCGGGCTCGTCGGCTGCGACGCCGTGGTGCACCTGGCCGGCGCCGGGGTGGGCGACCATCGCTGGACCGACGCCTACAAACGGGAGATCCGGGACAGCCGGGTCCTGGGGACCGCCGCCGTCGCCGAGGCCGTCGCCTCGCTCGACGCCCCACCGCGGGTGCTGCTCGCCGGGTCCGCCATCGGTTACTACGGCGACACCGGGGACTCCCCGGTGGACGAGAGCGCGCCGCCCGGCCACGGGTTCCTGCCCTCGGTCTGCGAGGAGTGGGAGGCGGCCACCGCCGCCGCCGAGGAAGCGGGCGTGCGTACCGTGCACGCCCGGACCGGCCTGGTCGTCGGCCGCGAGGGCGGGGCCTGGGGGCGGCTCTTCCCGCTGTTCAGGGCGGGGCTGGGCGGGAAGTTGGGCAACGGCCGCCAGTACTGGAGCTTCATCGCGCTGCACGACCACGTCGCGGCGCTGCGCCACATCCTGGACACCGCGTCGCTGACCGGGCCGGTGAACCTGACCGGGCCGGAACCGGCCACCAACGCCGAGGTGACCGCCGCGATGGGCCGGGTGCTGCACCGCCCGACGCTGCTGCCCGCCCCGGCGCCCGCGCTGCGGCTGGCGCTCGGGGAGTTCGCGGAGGACGTGCTCGGCAGCCAGCGGGTCATCCCGGCGAAGCTGCTGGACTCCGGTTTCCCGTTCGCCTTCCCCGACATCGACGGGGCGATCCGCGCCGCGCTGGACTGAGGCGGCCGAGCTCCACGGGGCGGCGGTGTGCGACCCCGTGCCCCGGTGCTCCCCGGCGCGCGTCTGACCCGGTATCAGCCATCCTCCTAGCCTCGATGCGAACTCCGGCTTTCCGGGGGCCTGTTGGGGGGAATAACCCTCCACCAGTCGCACCGACTCGGGGAGGGGCACGTGCGCAACACGGCACACCACGCAGACGTGATCATCATCGGGGCCGGGATCGCCGGCCTGTCAGCGGCCCACCTGCTGATCAGGGCGGGGCTCGACGTGAGTGTTCTGGAGGCCGAGCCCCGCGTGGGCGGCCGCCTGGCCACCGACCAGGTGGACGGGTTCCGGCTCGACCGTCTCGGTCCGTTGCTGAGCGGCTCCTGGCCCGAACTGACCTGCACTCCGGGGCTCGGCCCCCTGGAGCTGCGGGAGTTCGCGCCGGGGGTCCTGGTCCACGGCGAGGGCCGCCGCCAGCTCACCGGCGACATACGGAGCGCGAGGGGCGCACTCAAGGCGGCACGCACCCGATCGAGCGCCCCCTGGCCCCATCGCGCCCCCCGGACGCCGGGCGACCCCCGCCCGTCGTCCCGCGCCCCGCGGTCGCCCCAGGCGCCCTGGGCTTCGCTGACGTCCAGGGCTTCCGGGTCTGCCGGACCTCGCGGGGCCGCACAGCGCGCGTACGGGACCGATCCGGCCACCCCGGTGCGCGGCGGCGGCCGGGGCGGCGTGGTGACCGGCGCGATCGACCGGGCCCGGCTGGGCGCGGCCCTGTCCCGGCTGGCGGCCACGGACGAGGCCCGGCTGCTGGCCCGCCCGGAGCGGACGGTCGCCGAGGCCCTGCCGGGGGTGGGGCTGCCCGCCCGCACGGTGGACGGCGTCCTGCGCCCCCTGCTCACGGCGCTGCTCAGCGATCCCGAGCTCACCACGTCGAGCCGGTGCGCCGATCTCGCGCTGCGGGACTACGCGCGCGGCGGGCTGTGCGTACCGGCCGGGGGTTCGTTCGCGCTGCCGGAGCTGCTGGCGGCCTCGCTGCCGCCGGGGACGGTCCGTACGGGCGTCCATGTGACGGCCGTCGGCATCACCTCCGTACGGACCAAGGAACACGGTGAGCTGGGGTGCCGTTCCCTGCTGCTGGCGACCGGGGCCGGGGCGGCGGCCGAACTGCTGCCCGGTCTGCGGGTGCCGGCCTTCCACCCCGTGACGGTCCTGCACCACACCGCGCCCGCCCCGCCCTCCACGGGCCGGTCGCTGGTGCTGGACGGGGACCGGTCGGGTCCGGTGGCGCACACCGCGCTGATGAGCGCGGTCGACCCCGCTCGGGCGCCGGAGGGCCGGACGCTGGTCACCTCGACGGTGCTCGGGACCCCGCCGGCGGACCTGGACCGCTCGGTGCGGGCGCATCTGGCGACGCTGTACGGGGTGCCGACGGAGCGCTGGGAGCTGCTGGCGTCCCACCACGACCCGGAGGCGGTGCCCGCGATGGAGGCCCCGCACGATCCGCGCCGCCCGGTGCGGGTGCTGGCCGGGCTGTACGTGTGCGGCGACCACCGCGACACCAGCACGGTCCGGGGTGCGCTGCACTCGGGTCGCCGGGCGGCGGAGGCGATCCTCACCGACCTGGCCGTACCGGGCGCTCACGAGGGGAGCCCGCGCCGGCCGAAGGCCGCGTGAGGGCCCTGTCGGGGCCACGGCCGCTTCCCCACAGGTCTCCGCGGGGCGGAAGGGACGCGTGCCCCCGGCCGGAGGCCGCGCGAGCCCGTGCGCGTGGTTCCGCAGGAGGCGGCCGAGGAGGTCAGCCGAGGGCGGCGACCCGGTCGCGGTAGCCGCGTACGGCGACCGCGTCCCGGTAGGGCTCCAGGCTGCGCTCGAAGGCTCGTACGTACTCGGCGGCGCGCACCGAGCGCATCTCCGCCGCCTGCTGTGCCGCCTCCGCGCCCAACTGGCATGCCTGCTCCAGCTCGCCGAGGCCCAGACGGGCCGAGGCGAGCACCACCCGGCAGAACAGCCTGCTGCGGGCGTACGCCGGGGCGCGCAGCTGGAGGGACCGCTCGGCGTGCTGGGCGGAGGCCCGGTACTGCTGGAGGTCGCGGTGGCAGTGGCCCAGCTCGTCCGCGAGCTGCGCCTCGTCGAACGTCCGGGCCCAGTGCGGCGTCTCGTCGCCGGGGCGCGCGGTCGCCAGGGCGTGTTCGGCCCGGCTCAGGGCTGCGGTGCAGGAGCGGGCCTCGCCGAGCACGGCGTGCCCGCGCGCCTCGACCGCGTGCAGCAGCGCCTGGACGAGCGGCGGAGCGGCCGAGCCGATGCCCTGCTGGGCCACGCGGGCGAGCTGGACGGCCTCCCTGCCGTGCCCGAGGTAGACCGCCTGGCGGCTCATCGTGATCAGCACATAGGCGCCGTAGCCCCGGTCCCCGGCGGCCTGGGCGAGCCGCAGCGCCTGGACGAAGTACCGCTGGGCGAGGCCGTGGGCGGCGATGTCGTACGAGGTCCAGCCGGCCAGCCGGGTCAGGTCCGCGACCGCCGCGAACAGCCGCCGCCCGGTGGTCTCGCCGTACGTGCCCCGGAGCATCGGCTCGGCCTCGTGCTCCAGGTACCGCACGAGGGCCTGCCGGGCGTGGCCGCCGCCGTACGCGTGGTCGAGGGTGCGGAAGAGCTCCCCGACCGAGCGGAGCGCGGCGACGTCCCCGGCGCCGACCCGCTGGCCGGTGCCCCGGTCCGTCTGGCGCTGGCGCGGGACCACGGGCAGCGCCCCGGCGGACGGGTGCCCGCCGCCCGGATGCGTGGCGGCCGGTCCGGGCGGTGCGGGGCGCTGGTGTCCGGCGGGTGGGCGCGGCAGGCTCCGGACCTCGGTGCGCTGTGTCCCGTCCGTACGGCCGTGCGCGGCGGCCCCGGCCTCTCCCCCGGCGCGGCGGGCGGCCCCGGCGTCGCGGGCCACCGATTCGTCGGCCCGGCCGATCAGCCAGTCGCGGCTGGGGACGACGAGCCCCGCCGGGGTGAAGGCGATCTTGCGGAGCTCGGTGTGGGTGCCGGAGTCCTTGCGCCACAGACCGCTGACGATGTCGACCGCCTCGGTGGGGGTGGCCGCGAACTCCAGCCCGGCGTAGACCGGTGCGCAGGCGTCCAGCCCGAGGTCCTGAGCGGTGAGCCGCCGCCCCAGCCGCCGGGTGAAGACCTCCGCGATCAGGGCGGGGGTGGTGCCGCGCGGCTGCTGTCCCCGGAGCCAGCGGGTGACCGAGGTCTTGTCGTACCGCAGGTCCAGTCCGTGTTCGAGGCCGAGCTGATCGACGCGGCGGGCCAGGCCCGCGTGCGAGAACCCGGCTTCCGCGATGAGCGAGGCGAGCCGGCGGTTGGGCGTGCGCTGCGGGGGTCGTTCCGACATCAGCTGTACGGTCTCCTGCCTTCGGGGCCGACCGGTCAGCCCTCATGGGAACGGCGCGAATGTAGCGGCCCCCGGACGGGTCATGGCCGCCCTTTGCTCCACGTTCATCCGATCGTGTGAGGATTCCGGCCGGAGCTGACGAAAACGCCCGAGACGTGGAAGCGCGGGAGACGGCCGTTCCACCTGCCGGGGAGCCGTTCGGGTGACGGCCGTACAGTGGATACGGGCACGATCAGTGCAGGGCGCCGTCGTTCCGGGGACACCCCTCCGGTCACACGGAGCCCGCGTAGGGAGGCATCGGTGAGCGAGCTGCGGTTCGTCCGTCTGGGCTTCGGCGAACAGGCCGTCGAGTACACGGAGGCTTGGCAGAAGCAGCGTGAGGTGCACGCGGACCGGTTCGAGGACCGGGTTCCGGACACCTGCCTGCTCCTGGAACACCCGCCCGTCTACACCGCGGGACGCCGTACGGCCGACAGCGAGCGTCCGCTGGACGGTACGCCGGTGATCGACGTCGACCGCGGCGGGAAGATCACCTGGCACGGTCCGGGCCAGCTCGTCGGCTACCCGATCCAGAAGCTGCCGCGCCCCGTCGACGTCGTCGCGCACGTGCGCCGGCTGGAGGACGCGCTGATCCGCACGGCCGCCGACTTCGGCGTGGAGACCACGCGGGTCGAGGGCCGCAGCGGGGTCTGGGTGCTCGGCGACCCGGTCGAGCGGCGCCAGGCGCTGGGCGGGCTCTCGCTGGACTTCGACCCGAGGCTCCAGGACGAGGAGTTCGACCCGCGGCTGAACGGCCCGGAGTACGCCCCTTCCAACGCCGGCCAGCGCCGCGAGGACCGCAAGCTGGCCGCGATCGGCATCCGGGTCGCCAAGGGCGTCACCATGCACGGTTTCGCACTGAACGTGAACCCCGACAACACCTGGTTCGACCGGATCGTGCCGTGCGGCATCCGGGACGCGGGGGTCACCTCGCTCTCCGACGAGCTGGGCCGGGAGATCACGATCGAGCAGGTGCTGCCGGTCGTCGAGAAGCACCTGCGGGACGTCCTGGAGGACGCGGACCTCGCACCGCGCGAGGTCGGGCAGCCGAAGGCGGCGGCGCCGGCGTAGCGGCCCCGGCCGTACGCACCGGCGTACGCGCCCGGCCGGTGGCCCCGGTGCGTACCGACCGGTAGCCCCGATCGGTACCTGCGGCCGGGAATAGGCCCTGCCGCCCGCAGGTTGGCCGGACGTAGGACCATTTGATGTAGGGGCGTACCCTGGGGTCCGCCGAAGAATCGAAAGCGAATACCGCGCGAGTACCTCGCTGAACCCACGCGAAGCCCGCGGATCCGACGCAGCAGAAAGCAAAGGGGAGCCGGAGTGTCCGCTGTCGCACCCGACGGGCGCAAGATGCTGCGCCTGGAGGTCCGAAACAGCCAGACCCCCATCGAGCGCAAGCCCGAGTGGATCAAAACGCGGGCGAAGATGGGCCCCGAGTACAAGCAGCTGCAGCAGCTGGTGAAGGGCGAGGGGCTGCACACGGTCTGCCAGGAGGCGGGCTGCCCCAACATCTTCGAGTGCTGGGAGGACCGCGAGGCCACCTTCCTCATCGGCGGTGACCAGTGCACCCGGCGCTGCGACTTCTGCCAGATCGACACGGGCAAGCCGCAGGCGCTGGACCGTGACGAGCCCCGCCGGGTCGGCGAGTCCGTCGTCACCATGGACCTGAACTACGCCACCATCACCGGCGTGGCCCGCGACGACCTGGAGGACGGCGGGGCCTGGCTGTACGCCGAGACCGTCCGCCAGATCCACACGCTCACCGCGGAGCGGGAGGCAGGCGCGACCAAGGTCGAGTTGCTGATCCCCGACTTCAACGCGGAGCCCGAGCAGCTCGCCGAGGTCTTCTCCTCGCGCCCCGAGGTGCTCGCGCACAACGTGGAGACGGTGCCGCGGATCTTCAAGCGCATCCGCCCCGGTTTCCGTTACGAGCGCTCCCTGGAGGTCATCACGCGGGCCCGCGAGGCCGGCCTGGTGACCAAGTCCAACCTGATCCTCGGCATGGGCGAGACCCGCGAGGAGGTCAGCGAGGCCCTCCAGGACCTCTACGACGCCGGGTGCGAGCTCATCACGATCACCCAGTACCTGCGCCCCTCCGTCCGGCACCACCCGGTCGAGCGCTGGGTGAAGCCGCACGAGTTCGTCGAGCTGAAGGACGAGGCCGACGCGATCGGCTACTCCGGTGTGATGTCGGGCCCGCTGGTGCGGTCCTCGTACCGCGCCGGGCGTCTGTTCCAGCAGGCGATGGACGCGCGCGACGCCGCCGGGAGCACCCCCGCCGCCGGGACCGTCCAGGCCGCGCCGACTGTGTGAATCCGGTCACGAGCGACCGTCTCGCGGTAGCCGCGAGGCCGCAGCGGTCCGGCGCTCTCCCCAGGTCGGGGACGCGTACGGACCGCTTCGGCGTGCACGCCACCGGAATCAGGGCTTCATTGGTGTTTGACCGCCCGGTCACGCACTGGTAACACCGAACAGTGACCCTGGGTACGCAGGCGGCCGCACCGCCGCAGCCGCCACGGTCACCGCTTCCCGCACTCATCCGCGCCCCGCAGGCGCATCCGTTCCGAGGGGGAACACCACGATGCAGGCCGCACCGGTCCGCGCCCACGCCCTTCCGTCCGTCACCACCGCCCTGCGCGCCGTGGAGTCGCTGCTGCTGAGCGGCGGCCAGCGCACGGCCCGCCGCAACGCCTGGACGGCCGTCCTGGAGGACCGCCGCCGCGCCAAGGACCGGGTGGAGGCCGAGTACGTCCTGGACGCGGTGGCCGACCACCGTTCCTAGCCCGCCCGCCCGCCACGTAAACTTCGGTACATGGCGAGGAAGGCAAAAACTGAAGGCGCGGACAGCGCCGAGAACGCGGGGCGGCTCAAGCAGATCGCCCTGACCTACAAGATGACCAGGCGGACCGACAGCAAGATCGGTCTTGTCGTCGCGGGTGTCGGAATCGTCACGTTCGGTGTCCTCCTCGGCATCGGCTTCGCGATCGGTCACCCGGTCTATCTGGGCATCCTGGGCTTCGTGCTGGCCGTCCTCGCGATGGCGATCGTCTTCGGCCGCCGGGCCGAGCGGGCGGCGTTCGGGCAGATGGAGGGGCAGCCCGGAGCGGCCGCCGCCGTCCTGGACCGGATCGGACGCGGCTGGACCACCACCCCCGCCGTGGCGATGAACCGCAGCCAGGACGTCGTCCACCGGGCGGTCGGCAAGGCCGGCATCGTCCTGGTGGCCGAGGGCAACCCGAACCGGGTGAAGGGCCTCCTGGCGTCCGAGAAGAAGAAGATGGCCCGCATCGTGGTGGACGTGCCGGTGCACGACATCATCGTCGGCAACGGCGAAGGCCAGGTGCCCCTGAAGAAGGTCCGCACCAAGATGCTGAAGCTCCCCCGCGTCCTGACCGGCCCGCAGGTGACCACCACCAACGACCGGCTGCGCGCGATGGGCGACCTGATGAGCAACATGCCGCTGCCGAAGGGCCCGATGCCCAAGGGCATGCGGATGCCGCGCGGCGGAAAGATGCGCTGACCGCGCCGGAGGGCGTATGAAACGGGGCGGCCCGTGACCGATCGTCGGTCACGGGCCGCCCCGTTTCGGCATCTCCACGCGGGGCGCCTCCCACCGCTCTCCCGCACGGAGGGCTCCGGTCCCTCTCCTACGCGGAGGCGGAGGTCACATCCGGACCTGGACGGCCCGGGCCAGCCGGTCGTGAAGGCCGCGCCCGTCGCGGTCCCAGACGAGTGCGGGGATCGCGAGGACGAGCAGGACGGTCCGTACGGCGACCCGTCCGAACCCGAGCCGCCCGCCGCCCTCGGCGACGACCCGGATGCCCAGGAGGCGCTTGCCGGGGGTGCAGCCGATGGTGCCGACGGTGAGCAGGCTCATCACGAGGAAGATCCCGAGCGCCCAGTTCCCCGCTGCCTGCTGGTCACCACGGGCGAACAGTCCGTATGCGATCAGCATGCAGAGCGTCCAGTCGATGAAGAGGGCTCCGAAACGCCGGCCGAGCGGCGCGATCGCCCCCGGCCCCTCCTCGGGCAGCCCCAGCCCCTTGCCCCGGTAGCCGAAGTCGGCGCCCATCTCCTCGGCGGCCGCGCGGGGCCCCGAGAGCCACGATCCGATTGCTTGCCTGTTGTCCACCCGACCACGGTACTGCGCCCGTGTTTGCCCCCGGCCGGGCGGGGCATCGGAAACAGTCGCGGAGATGCCGCACACGATCACCCCGGTTAACTTGGGCGAAACAAATGGGTCACGCTCGGGAAATCACGCCTGCCTAGGGTCGGGACCAGCGTGTGCCACCCGCACTGGCCGCACAACGAGCTACAACCCCGCCCCTCCCGGGTCGGGAGTAGGAGGAGTTGGATGTTCCAGAACGCCGACGAAGTGCAGAAGTACGTAGCGGACAACGACGTCAAGTTCATCGATGTCCGGTTCTGCGACCTTCCCGGGGTGATGCAGCACTTCACCATCCCGGCAGCGACGTTCGACCCGGCCGAGGAACTGGCCTTCGACGGTTCGTCGATCCGCGGCTTCCAGGCCATCCACGAGTCGGACATGGCGCTGCGCGCGGACCTGTCCACGGCTCGGGTGGACCCCTTCCGCCGCGACAAGACCGTCAACATCAACTTCTTCATCCACGACCCGATCACGGGCGAGCAGTACAGCCGTGACCCGCGCAACATCGCCAAGAAGGCCGAGGCGTACCTCGCCTCGACCGGCATCGCGGACACCGCGTACTTCGGCCCGGAGGCGGAGTTCTACGTCTTCGACAACGTCCGCTTCCAGACGTCGGCGAACGAGAGCTTCTACCACATCGACTCCGAGGCCGGCGCCTGGAACACCGGGTCGGAGGAGAACAACCGCGGTTACAAGGTCCGCTACAAGGGCGGCTACTTCCCGACCCCGCCGGTGGACCACTTCGCCGACCTGCGTGCCGAGATCTCCCTGGAGCTGGACAAGAACGGCCTCCAGGTCGAGCGCCAGCACCACGAGGTCGGCACCGCCGGCCAGGCCGAGATCAACTACAAGTTCAACACGCTGCTCGCCGCGGCCGACGACCTGATGCTCTTCAAGTACATCGTGAAGAACGTCGCCTGGCGCAACGGCAAGACCGCGACCTTCATGCCGAAGCCGATCTTCGGCGACAACGGCTCGGGCATGCACGTGCACCAGTCGCTGTGGCAGGGCGGCTCGCCGCTCTTCTACGACGAGCAGGGTTACGCCGGCCTCTCGGACATGGCGCGCTACTACATCGGCGGCATCCTGAAGCACGCCCCGTCGCTGCTGGCCTTCACCAACCCGACGGTGAACTCCTACCACCGCCTGGTGCCCGGCTTCGAGGCCCCGGTCAACATGGTGTACTCGCAGCGGAACCGTTCCGCCGCGATGCGCATCCCGATCACCGGCTCGAACCCGAAGGCCAAGCGCGTCGAGTTCCGCGCCCCGGACCCGTCCTCGAACCCGTACCTCGCGTTCTCCGCGCTGCTGATGGCGGGCCTGGACGGCGTGAAGAACAAGATCGAGCCGGCCGAGCCGATCGACAAGGACCTCTACGAGCTGGCTCCCGAGGAGCACGCCAACGTCCAGCAGGTCCCGACCTCCCTCCCGGCCGTGCTCGACGCCCTGGAGGCGGACAACGAGTACCTCCAGGCGGGCGGCGTCTTCACGTCGGACCTGATCGAGACCTGGATCGACTACAAGCGCACGAACGAGATCGCCCCGATCCAGCTGCGCCCGCACCCGCACGAGTTCGAGCTGTACTTCGACCTCTAGAACGACTTTCGGGCCGCCGCGCCCGAGGTGCCGAGGGCCGCCGTCTCCAGCTGGAAGACGGCGGCCCTCGGTCGTACGCTCAGCCGCTCTGCTACTCGCTCCAGCAGTCCTCCAGGCCAGTTCCGGCGAGCCTTCCCAAACTGCGTCTCCGGGTGGGCCCGCTCGCTTACCACGGACCAACCTCGATCGATCACGCCTGGCACTGGTCCCACCGCCCACGACAGCACCAAGCCCCATCTGCCACTGAGTCCGGCGGATCTGGGGGGTGCCCCATGCGTAGGAGAAGGCGACCCAGGCACGCGTGGTGGTGACCCCCTTTTTTGATGCGCAACCACTCGTGCGCGATCCCGCGGGCGATCTCCGATTCGTTCCCTTCGAACGCCTGGGGGCCAGGGCTTCTACCTGCTCTTCAGTGGTCTTCTACAGCGCTCCCCGGGAGCGGCCCTGTCCACCAAGTCCTCCGCGCACAACAGCGCAATCTGGGCACGGAGCAACCTGTGCCTGAGACCCGGTCTCTTCACGCGACGAGCTCAGCAGCAAACTGTGTCGCGATTGGAGAGCCTCCATACGTAACCGACAGACGCATTGCACCAATTCAGGACACGAAAAGAGATCAAGCTTCATCTTTCTATCACATGTGATCATTCTCGATCGCAGGTAAGGCGCTGCCTCAACGTCGCTCTATGATCACAAAATGACGATCACCATGGCACATCCAGAAGAGCCCAAAGAGCCCTGCGGACCCCATGACCCACCCACGGGAGTAACTTCACAGATTAGCTGGGTGACCCCCGAGATTGCTTCAAGCTTCCTTTCTCGGGATTCTTTGAACCGGCGCCTCAATACCGAGCGGGTAGCCGCCTTGGCGGACGCCATTCGCCGTAAAGAATGGAGACTGACCCACCAGGGAATCGCCTTCGACGAGACCGGCAGTCTCCTTGATGGCCAACACCGACTCCATGCGATCGTCGAGGCCGGAATCCCCGTGCAGATGTACGTGTTCCACGGGTTCCCAAGAGAGATCTTCCCGGTTCTTGACACAGGAAAGCCCCGAAGCGGGGCAGATACACTGTTGTCCACCGGAGCAAAGCATCGCCCCCTCCTTTCTTCCACCATCCGTCATGTAACTCTTTTCAACACTATGCCCAACGAACCATGGCGGGGCTCTCGGGCTCACGTATCAAATGACCGAATTCTGTCTGCGTACAATGCGGACAGGGACAGGTACACGGAGGCAGTAGTCGTTAGCAGAGAGCTTTCCGCTCATCTGTTCGCCAGCCCGACTGCGGTAGCAGCAAGCTATTTCGTCACTACCTATGCGGCGCCTGCCGCAAACCTGGATGACTGGGTCTCAGGCCTTAAATCAGGTGCGAGCCTGGAGGAGGGGGACGCAAGGCTCGCACTGCGAGAGGTGCCGAGGGAGACGCAGAAGCGGGGTCCCAGGCGCAGGATGACCATGCAGGACCAGATGGCGATCTACATCAAAGCATGGAATGCATGGGTCGAACCCCAAAGGGCAGGAGAACTGCACCTGCGACGCCTGAGGAAAGGCGAGAAGATGCCGATTCCAGTCCAGGTGAAATTCCGTGAGACCAACTGAGCAGGGTCAAGGCAGATCGCTGCTGCGAAGAACCCACCGTTCGGTCTCACCGAGCACGACCACCTCCCTGCCGAGAGACCTTGCGAGCCGATCGACGAAGTCGTGAGATATGGATTGCGATGCCCTCTCTGATCTTTGCACTATGATCAGCACCCGGTCTTCCTCCCAGGTGGAGCGAACAGCTTCCCAGCCGATCTTAGCGAATGAGGACGCAATGAACTTTTCTTCGCTAATTCGGCGAATCTCCTGGGGCGGCCTTCTGGGCATCTCTCTCCCCAGGAGCGCGTTCCGTTCGAGATCTGCCAGACGCTGATCAAACTGCCTCGAGAGGAGGAGAATTTCCTCCGTCATGTCAGCCCCTGATCGTTTGACTGCAGCTGGGGGATCAACCCCCAACGAAATGTCCTTGATGCCCCTCATCTTGCTCTCGAATTCGGGCCAACTGCGCTGAAATGATCGATTCAACCTTTCCTGAGGAAGAGCCAACTCGCCAGAGGCGCTATTAATATCGGAAAGCAACTTCTGCACATCTGCCCTGTCATCCCCCACGACAGCCTGAAACTGACTGATCGGACTGACGAGGTCCGTGGTTCTCATGCCAATAAGGAAAGGGACAACAAATCCGTTATCGACCTGCTTGGCAAGCGCCCCGGCCTCAAAATGTATCCAGTTCGATGATTGATTCTCAGGCGTTGCACAGATGATCCCAAAATTCGCTTCGGCCAGCTCGTCAGTAATCTCCCGAACACCTCTCCTACCTGCGGAGATATCCAGGCTAGAAAGCCACGGACTGACGTACTGAAGCACATCCGGCAACCACGTCCACAGGGCTTCAGCCGTCTTCTTCGAACGCTCTCCGGACCAGCTCAGGAAAACTTTCACAGCACCCTCCACCCATTTCCGGTGCCAGTCGATCGAACGACCCTGACTTGCCGGATCACGATCATCAGGAACTCCTACCGTGCCGCCCTTAGCAGGTCCGCCTGTTCCGCCTTGAGCGATCCGTAAGACTCACGAACATAGGACAAGAACCTGCTACCTGGATGGCGAATCAGCGTAGATTTCCTAGGCCCAGCCACATCCCAGTTCGCCAATAGAGCATCATAGGTCGCAGCATGAGAGCAGAACTCCAGGACCACGGGTGGCATCTCTCCTCCAATGATCAGATCGCCCCGCGCGGTAATGACCTCTCGCATCTTCTGGGCAGTCGGAGCGAAAACTGACTCCACCCACATACGCCACTGCGCTTCCGCTAGATCCGTGAGAGGCACACCGACCAACCCAACATCGGCAGGCATGTAGCAACTTCGGTATTCAATCCACGCTTTCTCATTCGTTTCAGTAAGAACTAGAAGCGGACCGTAGAGGTCTTTGAGTTGGCTGCTCACCCGATTGAATCGCGCTTCCCTCAAAGATCTACGCGTCTCTCCTCGATGATTGAGCCAGTAGGCCATGACAGCAATCAACATGCTGGCACAGGCCGTTACCATTGCCGCGACCATCAAAATCTCCAGGTGCCACTTCGTATGGCATTGAAGCATGACATAGAAGAGTTCCTCTAGCCCCTGAGGGCGCCACTCTCCCAAGACTCGAACAAAATAACCGACAGCATATAACATGATGAGCCTTTTGTGTAATTGCAGAGGCTGGCCCACCCCTGGGGCTGTGTCCAATGTGGGGCTGACTCGTCAGGCTCGGCATTGGGCAAGGTATGCGGATTTGGATTGTTCCGGATGAATGTGGGAGATCGCGGAGCGGCTGTCTCGCCGTCGAAGGTGTGGCCGCAGGACGGTGAGACGCAGAGCATGTCTGATGAGACGCTGCCAGCCGCAATCGTTTACGTCCTGGTCAGTGGATGTGCCTGGCGGGCGCTGCCACCGTGCTTCGGGGTATCGAAGTCGACGGCCCCCGTAGGTTTCTGATCTGGTCGAAAGCCCGTGTCCGGGGCCGCTCGACCCCTACTGCACGGTGCTCGACTCTGCGCATCTGCGGCCTAAAAAGAGGGCGCGAACTCACAGGTCCGATCCCTGTGGACCGATGCAAGCCGGGTTCCAGGATGCACGTCCTGTCGGACGCGGACGGGCTGCCCCTCCTGGTCGGCCTCTCTGCGGTGAACACCCACGACAGCCTCGCGCATTTATAGCGGCTAACACAATGAGCTGATCTGTCGGTGGGTGATGCAGCAGCAGGCGAGCTTGAGGAAGGCCTCGTGTATGTCTGCTCGTCGTTCCCAGCGGATGCGGAGGCGTTTGAAGCCGTGGAGCCAGGCGAAACTGCGCTCGACTACCCAGCGGTAGCTTCCCAGCCCGGTGCCGTGGAGGGTGCCGCGGCGGGCGATGGCCGGCACGATGCGGCGTTGTCGGACCTGGTCGCGGTAGATGTCGTGGTCGTATCCGCGGTCGGCGAAGAGTGAGTCCGGCTTGCGTCGCGGGTGTCCGATCCTGCCTCTGATGGGTGGGATGGCGTCGATGAGGGGCATGAGCTGGGTGACGTCGTTGCGGTTGCCGCCCGTGAGGATTACGGCGAGCGGTGTGCCGTGTCCGTCGGTGATCAGGTGGTGTTTCGATCCGGTTCGGCCACGATCGACCGGACTCGGTCCCGTCTGGCTCCCCCTTTTATGGCGCGCACGTGGCTGGAGTCGACCACTGCACGCGACCAGTCGAGGCGGGCCGCCGCGTTGAGCTCGGCCAGCAGCACTTCGTGCAGCTGCTGCCAGACGCCGACCTCGTTCCAGTCCCGTAGTCGCCGCCAGCAGGTCATGCCCGAGCCGAAGCCCAACTCCTGCGGCAGGAACTCCCATTGGATGCCGGTGTGCAGCACGAAGAGGATGCCGCACAACACCTGCCGATCCGGCAGCGGCCTCCGTCCCGGGTGCCGAAACCGGCGTTCCTTGCGCGGCAGCAGCGGCTCTATCCGCTCCCACAGGTCATCCGACACGATCCACGGCGAAGTCCCCATGCCCGAACAACGCCCAACTCCTGACGCGGACACGGCCACCACGGCCTATGCACCTCATTGTGTTAGCCGTTGTTAAAGCACGCATCTACTCGCCCTCACTGAGCTTCTTCAGCGTTGCTGCTCCAGTGTGAGGATGGCCTTGGCGATTGACGTCATGCGGTTGGGGCTGCATCGGGACCTGCGGAAGATCCGCCAGGACTTCAACCTCGCGACGCCGCGTTCGACGGGCGCTCGTGCTGCGGCCAGTGCTTGATTGAGGGTCTTTTCGGTGGGGGTGAGTTCCTGCAGGGGCCGGCGTTTGATGCCGGTGGTCAGCCACGGGCCGGCGCCCTGGTAGGCGAGATCGGCCAGGATGGGAACGCCCTGGCGCTCGCAGATCCGGATGATCCGGTGGGTGCGGGCCGCGGTCAGGTCATGGGCGCGGTCCGGCAGGGCGGGCGAGAGCCACAGCAGCCGGCCGCCGGGGTCGGTGACGACCTGCACGTTCACACCATGGCCACACCATGGCGCCGGTGTTTGTGGGAGTGGTCGGCCCGGCCGTCGCCGACCCGGTCGCACTCGGCGAGGGTACCGTCGAGCAGGACGAAGTCGGGTTCGTGCTCGCGCAGCGTCTTCAGCAGGCCCGGTGCACGGGCGGCGAGCAGGTCGACGACCGCGCTGGTGTATGCGTGGGCGGTGGACTCGCTGATCCCGAACCCGGCGGCGATCTTCGCGAGAGTGGTGTGTTCGCGCAGGTACACCAGTGCCACCATCGCGCGCTGGGACGGACGGAGCTTGCAGCGCCGGTCGCCCTCACGGGTGACGATCAGCATGGTGACCCACTCCACGAGTGCATGCGGCAGGTCAAGTGCGGCAGGATGGACGACCAACGAGGCCCCCGAGCAACGTGATGGAGACGTCAGACATCTCGATCAACAGCCCGGGGGCCTCGCTCGTTGCACTTCACGTCCCATCACCCGATCGGGGACCAACTCGAAGAGGCTCACTGACACGGCTGCCCGATTATGGTCTCCTCCTCACCGCAGCGAAGGCCGCGCCCGTCCCGCCCAGTACTCGTCCGCCGTGATGCCCAGCAGCACCACGTCGTGGTACGTGCCCGCGAAGTACTCGTGCTGGCGCAGGCGACCCTCCTCGACGAAGCCGAGCTTGCGGTAGAGGGCCAGGGAGGCGTCGTTGAAGGCGTAGACCTCCACCTCGCATTTGTGGCTGCGCTGTTCGGCGAACATATAGGTGAGGACCAGTTCCGTGGCCTCCGCCGCGTAGCCCTGGCGACGGTGTTCGCGGGTGACCTCGACACCTGTGCGGGAGCGGCCGGCGCGGGCGTCCGTCTCGCCCACCGACACCGCGCCGACGAAGGCGTGCTCGAAGCGGGTCTCGATGACCAGTTGGTACGCGGACGGGTCCGGGGTGCGGCCCGCGCGTTCGGCGGCCCGGGCGCGGAAGCTCTCGTCCGAGCGCGGGGGGTCGACCACGGCGGCGTTCCGGGCGTCCACGGTGTGCAGGGCCAGGGCTCGGAAGCCCTCCCAGTCCTGGGGCTCGATGCCTCGCAGGCGTACCCGCTCGCCGGTCCACAGATCGGTCATCTCGCTCCAGCCGGGTCAGCAGGGGCAGGCCGGTGGGTCAGGTCACGCGGGCCGCGATCGTCCTCGCGCAGGCCAGGGACTCCGTGTGCGTGGTGTCCACCTCCAGGTCGTACACCACGCCCCGGTGGACCGTCTCCGCCTGTGCGGCGGCCATGCCTCTCGGGCGGTCGCCGCGAGCGATCCCGCGCGCCTCGGCCACCTCGCTCTCGCAGCGGACGCCCACCCACAGCACGTCCAGGCCCGCGAGCGCCTGCCGCCACGGTTCCTGGGAGGACGGGCCGCCGAGGAACACGTCGTCGACGATCACCCTGGCGCCCGCCCGGACCATCGCGGCGACGCCCTCGCGCCAGGCCGCCTCCAGCCTCCGGAACTCCTCGCCGATGGTCACGCCACCGTCCTCAGCGAACGCGATGCCCTCGCCTGTCGTGCGCAGCGACGCGGGCAGCGCGTCGACGAAGGCGTCGATCGCGGCGGCGAGCCACGGGTCCGGCAGCTCCGCCTGGAGGCAGCGGACGATGCCGGACTTGCCGGAGCTGGAGCCGCCGTTCACTACGATCACCTGGGTCGTCACCCGGTCACAGTAGAGGCAACCCGTGCGGTGTTCGAGGCGTTTTCGGACCGGCGCGCGCCGCGTCCGGCCAGCCGGCAGCCCACGCAGCCCGGATGCCCCTGCCGGGCCGCGCCGTCCCGTACCCGCCAGGGCCACTCGCTCTCGGGACGGGGGCCGCCCGGTTTGCCCCAGCCGGCGAGGTGGAGGAGCCAGGTCAGGACCGCCGCGCCGAGCGTGACGCCGGCGCCCGTGAGCGCCAGAGGTACGGAGACCGCGACCACGGCGACGCCGGTGAGCGTCAGGCCGGCGATCGCCACCCCCGTACCCGCCCAGCCGGCGACGGTGTGGCCCAGGTCGACGTGGCCGTGTGCACTCATGACTCTCCCCCGGAAGCGGACAGTAGGCTGAACGAGAGACCGCTTATCTCACGAACTAAGTTACTTAGATGCTAAGGGAATTTCTGCGTGGACGGCAAGTCGCGGCAGAACGCCGCCCGGGAACGGCCGCGCGCCACCCCGGAGCAGGCGCACGCCCGGATGGACCGGCTGATGGCGTTGGGGATCGTCGCCCAGCACGACATCGCGAGCCGCCTCGGGCTCAACATCACCGATCTGACCTGCCTGGGATTCGTCCTGGAGGCCGAGGGCACGGGGACGGCCGCGACCGCCGGTGAGCTGGCGCGGCGCGCCCACCTCACCACCGGCGCCATCACCGGTGTCATCACCCGGCTGGAACGCGCCGGGTACGTGCGCCGGCAGAGCGACCCGGCCGACCGCAGACGCGTCAGGGTGGTCGCCGAACCGACTTCCACCGCGCGGATCTTCGAGGTGTACGGCCCCAACTACCAGCGGTTCGCCGCCCTGTTCGCGGAGTACGGGCCCGACGAGATCGCCGTGCTCGCCGACTGGTTGGAGCGGGCCACCGAGATCATCACCACCTCGGCGGACGAGATGCGCGGCGGTACCGGGCCCGGCTAGGCGGGTCCGATC
The DNA here is from genome assembly GCF_030817475.1 of Streptomyces sp. V2I9. Classification (NCBI taxonomy): domain Bacteria; kingdom Bacillati; phylum Actinomycetota; class Actinomycetes; order Kitasatosporales; family Streptomycetaceae; genus Streptomyces; species Streptomyces sp. V2I9. The sequence continues at coordinate 1,524,622 of NZ_JAUSZJ010000002.1, forward strand.
GTGGCGAGTTGGGCGAGCAGCAGGATCAGACGGTACGCCGTCCCGTAGTCGGGGGCGGTGAAGGCGACCGTGCGGGCGCCCCCGGCGCGCGAGACACCGGGGACGAGGGTCGCCAGATCGACGGTGTGCGGTCCTGCCAGGTCGACCTCCACGTCCAGGGGGCCGGTGAGGGTCAGGGGCGGGATCTCCGCGCGGCGGGCCACCGCGTCCGCCGCCGCCCGGCGCAGCCGGTCCCGCGCCTCCTCCGGGTGCAGCGTCACGGCGGCCGCCATGCCGAGGGCTTCCTTGACCGGGACGGTGACCGTGCCGGGGAGGAGGGCGGCCGCCTCGGCGCAGGCAGCGTCGTCGCCGCTGAGGAGGACGACCGGTACGCCGAGGTGGCCGGCCATGGCCGCGTTGAGCCCGATCTCTCCCAGGGAGCGGCCCGCCGCCCGCCCGTTCCGGTCCTGGGCGCGGCCGGTCGCCCGGACGTCCTCGCCCGAGCGGCCGGTCACCCGTACGTCGAGGATCTCGCCGTTCATCGTGTGCGCCAGCACCCCCGGCCCCTCCCCCGCCCGCACGTGGTAGCCGACGAACAGCGCCGCGTCGGTCCCCTCGTCGAGTCCGGCGAGCATGTTCAGCGCCCTCGGCCTGCCCCGTACCAGTCGGGCACGGCGGTCGAGCAGCTCCGGCAGCAGGTTGCGGAAGGTGCCGTGCGCGTCGGCGACCAGCACCTCGGCCGTGGGCTCGGCGTCCAGAACACCCGCGACGACCGCGTTCGCCTCGGCCGTCATCACCTCCCGGCCGCGCTGGTAGTCGTAGCGCTCGGGGTTGGTCTCGCAGGAGTGGACGATCCCCGAGACGCCTTCCATGTCGACCGAGATCAATGCCTTCATGGGGCTGGGAGCCTACCCGTCGTGGCTCCGCCGGTCAGGAGCCGGCGAGGCTCGCCCGCGCCGCGTCCATGAACTGCGACTTGGCCTCCTCCAGGTGCTCGTTGACCTCGACGTCCCCGATGTCGCGCCAGACGGCGGCGTTCAGCGCGTGGCCGTACGTCCTCACCGGCTCGCGCAGGGCCTCGTCGCACAGGAGCGTGACGTTGCCGGACGCGGTCCACAGTGCGGTCATGACGGGGCCCGTCCGCGTCACCCAGCCGTCCTCGTCGTCGCCCCATGGGTCGGGGCGGCCGTATGCGGCGCGTTCGGCGGCCTGGGCACTGGCGACGAACTCCTTGAGCACGGCCGTCTGTTCGGCCCTGCGGCTCTCCGCCGTGGCCACCGCCTGGCGGCGCTCCTCGACGCGTTCCGCCGAGCGCTGGGTGGCGCGCTGGGCGAGCGCGGTCAGGCCGCCGCCCAGCGCGACCCCGGCGAGCGAGACGACCGACGTCCACTGATCGGCAGCCATGACGATGCCCCTTCGTCCCTCCCCTGTTCGGTCGGGGCCGTGGTGCCCTACGGGCCGGCGGCGCGCCGCCGCCCCCGAACACGTCGACGCGACGGTCCGGGGGCGGCGTTCGACCGGTGTACGGCGGGGGTTCGGCCGGTGTTCGGTCCGGGTCAGCGGCCGTAGCGGATCAGAGCGCGGACCATGCGGCAGGTGGTGTCGGACGGCCGGTGGATGCCCAGGCGCTCGGCGGTGATCCGTATCCGGTGGTTGCCGGCGCTGGAGGGCTGGTAGACCCCGCTGTCGAGCAGAGCGATGGCCAGGCGCATGGCCTTGAGGCGGCGGTTGTGCGAGACGTACCACTCGCGGGGGCGGCCCGCGGGCAGGCGCTTCTTCGGGGGCGAGGTGGGCAGCGGCGGGTGGAAGGGCATCGGGAGCTGTCGGTCGAGCGGCTCGGTCGTGACTGCGGCAACAGCCATTCGGCATCCTCCTGGCAGCGTGGTGGAACCCTCACGAACTCCCTCCATCCTACTGCCCCCCACTGACAATCGCCCCTGCTCAGAGGCGGTTTCGGCGGTCCCTCGCGTAACCTTGGCCCCATGGAGATCTGGATCAATCCCGCCTGTTCCAAGTGCCGCGGCGCGGTGACGCTGCTGGACGCCGAGGGGGCCGCCTACACCGTCCGCCGCTACCTGGAGGACGTGCCGTCGCCGGAGGAGATCCGGGACGTGCTGGACCGGCTCGGGCTGGAGCCGTGGGACATCACGCGGACCCGGGAGGCGGCGGCCGGAGAGTTGGGGCTCAAGGAGTGGCCTCGGGACGGCGGCTCCCGCGAGCGGTGGATCACCGCCCTGTCCGCGCACCCCGAGCTGATCCAGCGTCCGATCATCACCGCCGATGACGGCACGGCCGTGGTGGCACGCAGCGAGGAAGCGGTACGGGACGCGCTGGGGCGCGGTGTCTGACCTCACGGGCGGGTCGCGCCGGGCGGGGTCGTGTCGGACCGCCTCGCGGGGGTGGGCCTCCGCGTGGGGCCGCCGGTGGTAGAGGAGGGCCCTCCTGACGGGAGGTGGTGGGGCGGCCGGGGCGTGGGTCCGAGCAGGCCTTCGCGGTGGCCGGTCGCCCGCTCCCCGCGACGTCGTTGCGCCGGACGGCCCGCGCCCCGTTGCGCCGGACGGCCCGCGCCCCGTGGTGCCGGACGACCCGCGTCCCTGATGTGCCGAGCGGCCCGTGGCCGCGTACGCCGGGCGGCCTCGTCACCGTTGTCCCGGACGGTCCGGTCCTCCGTACCGCCGCACGGTGGCGTTGTTGCGCCGGACGGTGGCGGTCGCGCGGCGGTGCGGTCGTTCGTCTTGATCTCCGCCGTCGTCATGGGTACGAATCCAGGACGACAGGCGACTGGGTACGGGGTGTGTTTCTCTGATGGGTACATGGGTCAATTCCGCCGAGATCCTGGGCAGCGATCTGCCGTTGGAACTTACCGGGACCGGTAACCGCCGCGCCGTCCTGATGGCCGCCCTCCGGGACGCCGTGCGCAGCGGGCGACTCGCACCGGGCGCCAGGCTGCCGCCGTACCGTTCCCTCGCGGCCGACCTGGGCCTCGCCCGCAACACCGTCGCCGACGCCTACGCGGAGCTGGTCGCGGAGGGGTGGCTCGCCGCCCGCCAGGGATCCGGGACCCGTGTGGCCGAGCGGGCCGCCCCGGTCACCCCCGTCCACCGGCCGCGCACCCCCGAGCCCGCCGCCCGCCCCCTCCACGACCTGGTCCAGGGGCGGCCGGACCCCTCGGCCTTTCCGCGGACCGCCTGGCTGGCCTCGGCGCGCCGGGCGCTGGCGGCCGCCCCCGACGACGCGTTCGGGCCCGGCGATCCGCACGGGCGGCCCGAACTGCGGCGGGCCCTGGCGGGCTATCTGGCGCGGGTACGCGGGGTACGGGCCGGTCCGGAGCGCATCGTCCTCTGCTCGGGGGCCGCGCACGCGCTGCGGCTGCTCGCGCAGGTGGTCGGCGGCCCGTGGGCGGTGGAGGAGTACGGCCTGCCCTTCCACCGCGGCCTCCTCGCCTCCCACGGCGTCGGCACCCGGCCGCTCGCCGTGGACGCGGACGGCGCCCTGGTCGACGGGCTGACCCGCCGCGACCGTGCCGTACTCCTCACGCCCGCCCACCAGTTCCCCACCGGCGGACCGCTCCACGCCGCGCGGCGGGCTGCCGTCGTCGACTGGGCGCGGGCCACCGGTGGGCTCGTCGTCGAGGACGACTACGACGGGGAGTTCCGCTACGACCGGCAGCCCGTGGGGGCCGTCCAGGGACTCGACCCCGAGCATGTGGTGCTGCTGGGGTCGGTGAGCAAGAGCCTCTCCCCCACCCTGCGGATCGGGTGGCTGGTGCTGCCCCAGCGGCTGGTGGGGCCCGTCGTCGCGGCCAAGGGCGACCGCGAGCAGTGGTCCAGCGCCACCGAGCAGCTGACGCTCGCGGACTTCGTCGAGTCGGGCGCGTACGACCGGCAGGTACGGCGGATGCGCCAGCGCCATCGCCGCCGCCGGGACCAGCTGGTGGCGGCGCTCGCGCGGCGGGCCCCGCACGTCCGGGTCACCGGGATCGCAGCCGGGCTCCACGCGGTGCTGGAGCTGCCGCCCGGCACCGAACGTCCGGTGGTCCGTGCGGCGGCCCGGCAGGGGCTCGCGGTGGAGGGCCTGGGCGACTATCTGCACCCGCGCGCGGAGCGCGCCCCTCACGCGGGCGGCGCCGGAGCCCCCGTCCGCGACGGCCTGGTCGTGGGGTACGCGACGCCCTCCGAGGCCGGCTACCCGGAGGCGTTGGAGGCCCTGTGCCGTGTGCTGCCGGCGGCCGGGCCGTGCGCTGCCGCGACGCCGCATCCGGCCGCGGCCGCGTCCCGGTCCGCGGCCGTGCCTACCCCCGCGCCTGTGTCTCCGCCGCCACCAGCAGCTCCGTGAGGTGGAGGCCGAAGCGGGCGTCGCAGGCGTGCGGCACCCCCGTACGCACCGCTTCGGCCAGCGCGTCCACCGCGCCCCGGAACGCGGCCTCCGCGCCGTCCCAGCCGGGGATCGACGCCGTGCCCCGCTCGCCCCGGAACTCGATCTCGACGCCCGCCGCGCCGGGCGGGGCGCTCAGCCCGAGGGTGACCGTGCTGGACGCGCCGGAGGTGTGGCGCAGGATCAGGTGCGTGGTGTCGGCCGGTCCCCGCGCGGCGGTCAGGTGCTCGACGTCGCCGAGCACCGGGATCAGCACGGAGAGCGCGTGCGGGCCGACGTCCCACAGTCCGCCCTTCTCCCGCCGCCACGGGGAGTCGGCGTACTCACTGGCCGTACCTTCCGCGTAGAGCGAGCCGAGCCACTGGGCGTGTGCCGTGAACCAGCCGTCCACCGCGGCCTGTTCGGCGATCCAGGCCGCGGTTTCCGGGGCGAACCGGAGCGTGCAGAACACGACGGACGCCACCCCGGCCTCCTCGGCCGCGTCGGCGACCGCGCGGGCGCCCTCGACCGTCGTGGCGACCGGCTTGTCCATCAGCAGGTGGCGGCCCGCCTCCGCCGCCCGGACCGCGAGCGGGGCCTGGACGTCCGGCGGCAGTGCGAAGGCCACCGCGTCGCTCGCCTCCAGAAGCGCGTCGATGCCCTCCTCCCCCGTGAAGGCGCGGGCGCCGTGGGCGGCGGCGAGGGCGTCGGCGGCCTCGGCCCTGCGGCCCCACACCCCGCTCAGCTCGACACCGGGGTGGGCGGCGAGCGCGGGGGCCTGGGTGTTGCGGGCCCAGGGGCCGGTTCCGAGGAGGCCGATGCGCAGAGGGCTGGCGGTGGTGTCGGCAGCTGAGTCCATGGGGCCAGTGTGCCCGGTGGTCCGGGTGGCCGTACGGAGAGCCCGCGGAGGTCCGGCCACCCCGCCGGGACGAGCCCGCCGCCTCGTGCGGGGCCTCACCGGGACCGAATGCGGTGGCGCGGAGCGGGCATCCCCCGTTACGTTTCCCGAGCCGGCCGCGGGACTCCGGCTGCGACTTCCGGGACCTGCCTATGAAGCAACGATTTCGCTGTTCGCGCCTCCATTCCCCGGCCGGCGTCTCCTCTTCCGTTGCCGTATCCGCATATCCGCCTGCGTTGCCGTATCTGTTGCCGTATCTGTTGCCGTTGCCGTTTCCGACAAGGTGAGTCATGGGGAGAGTTCGCCACCCGGGGGAAGCCGTGAACACGCCCCGGACCCCGAGCACGCCCGAGCCCGTCGCGGGTGTCGGTCCCGAGCCCGTCGCGGGTGTCGTCACCGGCCCCGCCGCCGACCTCGTCGCCGCCGAGGACGTCCTCCTGTTCGTGAACGCGGCGATCACCGCGACCGGGCAGCGCGAGTTCCGCTCGGACGCCGACGAACAGCGGCTCTCCCTGGAGTTCCTGCACACCTACGTACGGGTCAACTACCGCCGGGTGTACGCCGCTTCGCTGGCCCTGGACATCAATCACCACAACGCCGCGCTCATCGTGCGCGGGCTGCTGGAGACCGCGGGCGAGGCGAGCCCCGAGGAGCGGCGCACCGAGGGGCGGCTGATCGCCGCCCGGCTGGCGCTGCTCCCGCCGCCCCGCGTCTACCGCCTCTTCGGTGAGCTGCGCCGCGCCAAGGTCAACAACCGGCGCACGCGGGCGATCATGCGGGACTGGCTGGCGGCGCGGCCGGATCTGGGTCATGACGCGGTGAAGTACCGGACCGGGCTGAAGACGGCCGTCCGGCACATCCACCTGCCCTGCCCGGACGGATCCGGACCGCTGGCCGAGATCGGGGCGTTCCTGTTCCGGCCGGGACGGCTGCGCCGGTACGAGCACGGCATGCTGGACGCCTGGCGGCGCGCCCACTACGAGCAGGGGGCCGTGTCCGAGCTGCCGTTCACCGTCGCGGAGGGGTTCGCCGGCCGGCACGGGATGAAGCGCGAGGTGTTCCTGAAGCGGGCCGCGCCCCGGATGACCCGGCTGGAGCGGCTGCGCACACAGGAGGTGCGGGCGGCGGTCCGGCGGCCCGGCTCCCCCGTGGTGGACGTGGATCTGACCGTGATGCCGCTGACCCGGCTCGCTCTGTACGTGCTGTCGCTCAGCTTCGAGCAGCGTGCGGAACGCCGGGCCGAGCTGACCGGCGCCCTGCGCGCGGCGGCCCGGCGGGCGGCGGGTGCGCACGCGGGGAGCTGGGGGCGGGTGCACGCGGTGCTGGACGACAGCTTCTCCTCCTCCGGGTCGGGGCAGAAGCGGCGCCGGCCGCTCGCCGTGGCGCTGGCCTGCCACCATCTGCTGGAGGTGCTGGCCGCGCCGGGGGCGTACCGGGGGCTGTGGACCTCGGGCGCGGGCGACGCCCTGCTCGTCCGTCCGTGGGGGCCGACCCCGCTGGGCATGCGGATCCTGGACGCGCTGGAGTCCGGGGGGTGCCGTGGCGATCGGGCCGCATCCGGCGGGCCCGAGGCGATCGGCACGACGCCCTCATCGCCGGGCGCGGCCGTCCCTGACCGGCTGGTGATCGTCTCGGACGGCTGGGACAACGCTCCGGCGGGCCTGGCGGGCGAGGTGCTGCGGGTGTGGCGGCAGCGACTGGATCCGGCGCGCCGGACGGCGGTCGTGCACGTCAACCCCGTATACGACACGGCCGGGTTCGACGTGCGGCGGCTGGCGGCGGGAGTGGCGACGGCCGGGATCCGCGACGCGGAGGATCTGCCCGCCCTGGTGGAGATCGCCCGGTTCGCGGAGGGGCGGTCGGGGCCGGAGGAGTTGTCCGCGTATCTGGACCGGCGGGTGGCCCGGTTCACCGGAGTGGGAGGCGGGACGTGAACCGGCTGGAGCTGACCGGGCTCACCGTGCGGCCCGCGCAGGTGTGGGGCGGTGTCCGGCTGGTCCCGCTGGTGCGCGAGGCGCCGGTGGAGGGGCTGCGCCTGCACCGCGAGGTGTACGAGGGGCTGGGCGCGGGGATCGTCGAGCTGGGGCCGCGGGAGCGCTACCTCTCCTACATCCCGCACGGTCTGGTCGCGGACTGGTCGGGCGGGGGGAGGCGCTGCCGCGCCGGCGGGAGGGCGGCGATCGGCGGCGTACGGCACCCAGTTCGGCGGGGCCGACGCACCCCGCGCCGTACCCCTGCCGCCGGTGCCGCACCACCGGATGGCCAAGCGGCGGCCGGGCGACCGGCTGCGGTTCCTGCCGCTGCATCTGGCGCTGGAGGGATACCTCGCGCTGCACTTCGGCGGGCCCTCCACGGCCTGGGAGGAGTGGTCGCGCACCGCCCTGCGCGCCGGGCTGTCGCCGCGCGCGGAGGACGCGTACCTCGGGCTGTCCGTGCGCGGGCTCGGTGACGCGTTGCGGATCTTCGAGATCCACCCGGGCCAGTGCGGGGTGATGGTGTACGTCTCCGACGCGCTCGCCGCCTCCTTCGTCGTCCCGCACCCGGACGACTACCGCCTCCTGCACGCCTCGCTGGTGGAGGACCTCTACGGGGAGCTGGTGCACCAGTACGCGCTGTACGGGGCCCCGGTGGCGGAGGTTCCGGTGCGGATCGGGGGCGAGGAGCACATCGGCGGACTCGGTGAGCTGCGGGCGGCGGCGCTGGCGCGGCAGCGGGAGTGGGAGGAGGCGCACGACACCCTGTTCGCGCGGGAGCTGCTGGACGCCTCGTACACGTTCGACCGGGTGTACCGGATGAAGTCGTTCACCCTGTGGCGGTTCCTGCCGCCGTTCGTCCGGGACGGGAGCGGCCAGCACATCGGGGAGACGATCACCGACCACAAGGGGCGTGTCGCCTACCTCAAGACGTTCCGGCTCTCCGACGCGCAGATCCGGCGGGGCCATCTGCTGCGGACCCTGGCCGGGGCGGACCGGGAGCTGGACCGGGCGGCCGCCGCGCTGGGGGCGAGCCGTGAGGAGCTGGTGCGCCGGATACGGGCGGCCGGGTTCGGGGCGCTGCTCAAGGGGGATGTCTGAGCTCGGCAGACGCCCCGGCGCCACGGCCGTCTCCGGGCCCGCCGCCGTGGCCCCCGTGTCCTGCGGCCGTGGCCACGCGCCACGCGACCGCCGCCGTCGCGGGGCGCGTGTCCCACCACGTGCGGGCTGCCGGCGTGGCCTCCGCAACGGCCGGAACCGCCCGGAAGCCTCGGTAACACGGGGTTCACATCCGGGCAACGGACGGGAAATCGCGTCTTGCCAAGCTGCGCCGCAGAGACCGCTGCACCCGCGAAGGATGGCGACCGTGACGTTCAAGGCTGAGTACATCTGGATCGACGGCACCGAGCCGACCGCCAAGCTGCGCTCCAAGACGAAGATCATGGGCGGGACGCCGTCCGGCGACGTGGCGGACCTGCCGGTCTGGGGCTTCGACGGCTCCAGCACCAACCAGGCCGAGGGCCACGCCTCCGACCGGGTGCTCAAGCCCGTCTTCACCTGCCCGGACCCGATCCGCGGCGGTGACGACGTCCTCGTCCTGTGCGAGGTCTTCGACATCGACATGACGCCGCACGCGTCCAACACGCGGGCCGCGCTGCGTCCGGTCGCCGAGCAGTTCGCGGGCCAGGCGCCGATCTTCGGCATCGAGCAGGAGTACACCTTCTTCGACGGGCACCGGCCGCTCGGCTTCCCCGAGGGCGGCTTCCCGGCCGCGCAGGGCGGCTACTACTGCGGCGTCGGCGCGGACGAGATCTTCGGCCGCGAGATCGTGGAGAAGCACCTCGACAACTGTCTGGCGGCGGGACTCGGCATCTCCGGCATCAACGCCGAGGTCATGCCCGGCCAGTGGGAGTTCCAGGTGGGTCCGCTCTCCCCGCTGGAGGTCTCCGACCAGCTGTGGGTGGCCCGTTGGCTGCTGTACCGCACCGCCGAGGACTTCGGCGTCTCCGCGACGCTGGACCCGAAGCCGGTGAAGGGCGACTGGAACGGCGCGGGCGCGCACACCAACTTCTCCACGCGGGCGATGCGCGGGGGTTACGACGCGATCATCACCGCGTGCGAGTCGCTGGGCGAGGGTTCCAAGCCGATGGACCACGTGAAGAACTACGGCGCGGGCATCGACGACCGCCTCACCGGTCTGCACGAGACCGCCCCGTGGAACGAGTACAGCTACGGCGTCTCCGACCGCGGCGCCTCGGTCCGCATCCCGTGGCAGGTCGAGCAGGACGGCAAGGGGTACATCGAGGACCGCCGCCCGAACGCCAACGTCGACCCGTACGTCGTCACGCGGCTGATCGTCGACACCTGCTGCACCGCGCTGGAGAAGGCCGGCCAGGTCTGATCTCCGACGCCGATCCACGTGTGTACGAGGGGGCCCGCCGGCGTACCGGCGGGCCCCCTCGCATGGGGTGGCGGGTGGTTCTCCGGCCCGGCGTGAGGCCCGGCGTGAGGAACGTAACGCCGAGGGTCCGTATCGACGGGTGAGAGGAGTCTGATGCGGTGCCGCAATCTCTGCTTCAATGGGAGACATGGCCAGCTTCCAGCACATCGCGTCGGGTCGCAGCGACCTCGAACCGTTCTGGCCTTCCCGTCAGCACCATGACTTCGACCGAGTGTGTTGCCGCGCGTGGAACGCGCAGGCCCACTAAAGCCGCTCACCCCGGCCTTCGGTCCGCGCGTACGACGTAGGTCCGTCCCTGACGACTCCTCGCGCGAAAGAGCTGACCCTCATGGCGAACACTCGTACCTTCTCCGCCGCGTCCGCCGCCACCGCGGCGTCCCCGGCACCCGCTGCGGCCCGTCCCACGACCCACCCCCTGCCCGCCCATCCGAAGCGGCACCGGCTGCGCGCGGTCGACCGCGACGAGGTCGCGGCCCCGGCCGAGGTGGCCGGGTTCCTTCCGCCGGGGGCCACCTGGCTGCCCGCCCCGCCGCACACCCTGCCCGCCCTGCCCGGCCGGCCGCCGATGGTCGGCTACCTGGTGCTGGTGCCGGCCGACCAGCAGCCCGCGCACGCGGGGGCTGCCGCCGCCTCGCACCCGCTGCCGGGCGGCCTCCCGTCCCCGCACCCGCCCGCGTTCGGGGAGATGGGTCAGGCCGCCGCCGACGGCTCCCCGGCCGGTCCGGTCCGGATCGACACCGCCCGGCGCACGGCCTCGGTCGACGGCGTCGCCCTGGACCTCACGTACCTGGAGTTCGAGCTGCTGTCCCACCTGGTGGCGCACCCCCACCGGGTGCACACCCGCGATCAGTTGGTGACGACGGTGTGGGGCTACGGACATGTGGGCGACGGGCGGACCGTCGACGTGCATGTCGCACGACTGCGCCGCAAGCTCGGTGCGGAGCACCGCCGTTCGATCCAGACGGTCCGGCGGGTGGGGTACAAGTACACGCCCTGACCGGCCGGTCGGGCCACCGCACCGCCGAACCCGGTGGTGTGCGGAGCCGGTACGCGCGACCGGCGGCCCCGGAGCCCGGTTCCCCGTCAACCGTGCTCCGGGGCCACCCGTTCGCCCGTGTCCGGGAGACCTCAGACCCGTACGGTGGTGTGCACCGGCTCGGCCGGTTCCTCGTGCTCCAGGCTCGGCAGGCGGGAAAGCCCGCGCGGTGTACGCCAGTTGCGCTCACCGAGCAGCAGCATCACGGAGGGCAGCAGCACCATCCGTACGACGGTGGCGTCCAGCAGCACCGCGACGGCGAGGCCGACGCCCATCTGCTGCATGTCCTGCATGGACAGGGTGCCGAACACCGCGAAGACCGCCACCATGATGGCCGCCGCCCCGGTGACCGCCCCGGCCGTCCGGCGCAGACCGGTCTCGATGGCCGACCGGTTGTCCAGACCGCTGCCGCGCGCCTCGCGGATGCGGGAGACGACGAAGACGTGGTAGTCCATGGACAAGCCGAAGAGGACGACGAGGACGAACAGCGGCATCCACGCCTCGATCGCGCCGACCCCCTCCGAGCCGATGAGCGACGCGCCCCAGCCGTGCTGGAAGACGGCGGTCATCACCCCGTAGGAGGCCGCCACCGACAGGAGGTTGAGGACGATGGCCGTGACGGCGACGACGTAGCTGCGGAAGCAGAACAGCATCAGCAGGAAGGTCACCGCCGTGATGAAGGCGAAGACCGGGACGATGCCGCGCCGGAGCTGGTCGGTGAAGTCGACCGATCCGGCGGTCTCCCCCGTGACGTGGGGCTTCGCCGCCGTGCCGTCGAACGCGGCGGGCAGCCGCTTCTCGCGCAGTTCGGTGAGGTCGGCGTCGCCGCGCGGGAGGGGTACCTCGAACTCGGCGACGTTCCGGTCGCGGTGGACGGTGACGTTCTCGAAGCCGCCGAGGGCCTTGCCCACCTCCGGGGCGGTGATGTCGGGGGCGGTGACCACGACGAGGGCGGGGGCCGGGCCGCCGGGGAAGCTCTCGGTGATGCGGCTGTGGGCGATCGAGAGCCGGGAGTCGGAGCCGAACTGCTGCTCCAGACCGAGGGACGCGGTCTTCATGCCGAGAGCGGGCGCGGCGAGGGTGAGCAGCAGGACGGTGGCGGCGGCGGCGAAGGTGCGGGGCCGGGCGAGGACGGGGCCGAGCACCCGGCCGGTGATACGGCCGCTGCCCGTGTTCCCGTGGTTGGCGCGGCGGTTCAGCAGCGGGATGCGGCCGGCGTCGACGCGGTCGCCGAGCCAGGAGAGCAGGGCGGGCAGGACGGTGACCGAGCCGAGCATGGCGATGAACACGACGATGATCGTGGCGAGCGCGAAGCCCTTGAACAGCAGGAGCCCGGAGAGGAACATGCCGCCCATCGCGACCATCACGGTGAGGCCGGAGACGAGGACCGCCCGGCCGCTGGTGGCGGCCGCGATGCGCAGAGCGGTCTCGGCGTCGCGTCCGGCGGCGCGTTCGTCGCGTTCCCGGCGCAGGTAGAAGAGGCAGTAGTCGACGCCGACGGCGAAGCCCATCAGGAACATCACCGAGTACGTGGTCTGGAACAGATGCAGTTGATGGCTGGCGATCGACAGGAGGCCGAAGGCGGCCATGCACGCGGTGAGGGCGAGCCCGACCGGGAGCAGGGCGGCGACGATCGCGCCGAAGGCGACGACGAGGATGCCGAGGGCCAGCGGTACGGCGGTGAACTCGGCCTTCCGGAAGTCCTCGGCCAGCAGGTCGCCGAGCCATTTGCCCGCGCTGGCCTCGCCGAACTGGTGGATCTCGACGCCGGGATGGTCCTCGCCCACGGCGGCGACCGCGTCCAGCACGGGCTGGACCCGGTCGGGGGCGGTGGCGGCGTCGCCCTTCATCTCGAAGGCGATCAGGGCGTCCTCGCCGTTCGCGGAGGGGACGGGCGGCGCGATGTTCTGTGCCTCGCCGGTCCCGCGTACGGCGGCGGCCAGGGCTTCGGCGGCCGGCTTCCAGTCGCCCGCGGCGGGGGCGGAGACCATGACGAGTTCGCCGGCGGGCTTGTCGAGTCCGGCGTCGAGGAGGATCTGCTCGGCGCGGGCGGACTCCCCGGCTCCGTTCTCCGCGTCGGTCATCTCGACCATGCCGGTGGCTCCGCCGATGCCCGTGGCGAGCACGACGAAGAGCAGCCAGCCCAATACGGCGGTCTTGCGGTGGTGCGTGCTCCACACGCCGATGCGTGCGGCGAGGTTGCGCCTCATACGGTCTCTCCCCCGGAGGTAAGCGTCAGGTAAGTGGTTCGAGCGCTTCGAATCTAGGAATCGGGGGCGGACCGCCCCAGCCGTCGGAGCCCCCGGTCCCGGAGGCGTAGGGGGCGCATGCGGGGGTGGTGCCAGGTACACCCCCTCCGGGTGGCGGACCGGCTGACGCGGCGGGGCCGGGCCGGGCGAGACTGGCCTCCGGAGTGGGAATCGGCCGGGCTCCGGCGAGGGGAGAGGGATCGTGATGAAGGTGTTCTCGGGACGGCTGCGGGGGGCGTCGCTGGCGGCGGCGCGGGGGCTGTTCCTGTCCGTGGTCGGGCTGGCGGTGTCCATCACCCTGTACGTGTTCGCGGTGCTCTCGATCGCCTTCATCCCGCTGGGCGTCGGGGTGTTCACCACCCCGCTGGTGCTGGAGGCGGTCCGCAGGCACGCCAACCAGCGGCGGCTGTGGGCGGCGACCTGGTCGTCCGTGCGCATCCCGGTCCCCTACCGGCCCCTCCCGAGCGACCTCCGGCCGGGCGTCGCGGGCCAGGTGGAGCGCACCACGCTGATGCTGAAGGACCCGGCGACCTGGCGGGACCTGCTGTGGCTGCTGGTGGACATGACGGCGGGCGCGGTCCTGGCCGTGGTCGCCGCCGGGCTGATGCTCTACCCGGTCGAGGCGCTGGTCCTGGCGGCGGGGCTGTGGCGGGTGTTCCGGGAGGATCCGTACTGGTACCTGTTCGTACCGGTGGACAGCCAGCTGACCGGGCTGGCCGCCCTCGGGCTGGGCGTGGTGCTCTTCCACGTCGGGATGCGGGCCGCCGAGCCGGTGCTGCGGTCGCACTTCCGGCTCGCCCGTACGCTGCTGGGGCCTGCGCACCACGAGGAGTTGGCGCAGCGCGTCGAGCGGCTGACCGAGACCCGGCACGAGGCCGTGGACACCGCCGCGTCGGAACTGCGCCGCATCGAGCGGGACCTGCACGACGGGGCGCAGGCGCGGCTGGTCGCGATGGGCATGAACCTGGGCACGGTCGAGGCGTTGATCGAGAAGGACCCGGCGCAGGCGAAGAGGATGCTGGCGATGGCCCGTGAGTCGTCGGCGGAGGCCCTGGCCGAACTGCGGGACCTGGTGCGGGGCATCCATCCGCCGGTCCTCGCCGAACGCGGTCTGGGCGACGCGGTGCGGGCGCTGGCGCTGCGGCTGCCCGTCGCCGCCGAGGTGACGGTGGAGCTGCCGGGGCGGGCGGAGGCCCCGGTGGAGTCGGCGGCGTACTTCGCGGTGAGCGAGGCCCTGACGAACACGGTGAAGCACGCGGAGGCGGAGCGGGTCTCCGTGGACCTGCACCACGCGGAGGGGATGCTGCGGATATCCGTGACGGACGACGGCAGGGGCGGTGCGGTCGTCGGAGCGGGCTCAGGTCTGAGCGGAATCGAACGGCGACTGGGTACATTCGACGGCGTCCTGGCCGTCAGCAGCCCTGCGGGCGGCCCCACCATGGTGACCATGGAGATCCCTTGCGCGTTGTCCTAGCCGAAGACCTCTTCCTGCTGCGCGACGGCCTGGTGCGCATGCTGGAGGCGTACGGCTTCGAGGTCGTGGCGGCGGTGGAGACCGGTCCCGAACTGACGCGAGCACTGGCCGAGTTGGAGCCGGACGTCGCCGTCGTCGATGTCCGGCTCCCGCCGTCGCATACCGACGAGGGCCTCCAGTGCGCCCTGGCCGCCCGCCGGGCCCGGCCGGGGCTGCCGGTGCTGGTGCTCTCGCAGCACGTGGAGCAGTTGTACGCGCGGGAGTTGCTGGCGGACGGCGACGGCGGTGTGGGCTATCTCCTGAAGGACCGGGTCTTCGACGCGGACCAGTTCATCGACGCCGTACGCCGGGTGGCGGCGGGCGGTACGGCGATGGACCCGCAGGTCATCTCCCAGCTGCTGAACCGCCGTTCGCGGGACGAGCCGATGGGCGGGCTCACCCCGCGCGAGCGGGAGGTGATGGAGCTGGTGGCGCAGGGCCGCTCGAACGCCGCCGTCGCCGCGCAGCTGGTGATCACGGAGCGGGCGGTGGCCAAGCACACGTCGAACATCTTCGGGAAGCTGGACCTGCCACCGTCCGACGACGACAACCGGCGGGTGCTGGCGGTGCTGGCCTATCTGGACCGGGGCTGATCGGTGGGGCGTCCGAGCCGCCTTCGTTCAACCCGTGAACCAGCCCGCCGCGTCCAGCCGGAAGGCACCGCCCGGAGCCATCGCGCGCAGGTCCTCCTCCAGGGCGGCCAGCCGGTCCTCGCCGAGCGCCCGCGCCCACTCCGCCCGCAGCCGGTCGAAGCCCTCGGCGGAGCGGGTCAGCAGGTCGAGGCCGTGCGGGGTGAGGCGGATCAGGGTGCGCCGGCCGTCGGCGGGGTCCGGGGCGCGCTCGACGTAGCCGAGCGCCTCCAGCTTCTCGACCGTCTTCCCGGCGGCCTGCTTGGAGACCCCGAGCCGCCGCCCGATCTCGCTGATGGCCGCGCCGTCGCGGCCCACCGCCTGGAGCGCGAAGCCGTACGCGGGGCGGGTTCCGGGGTGTCCGTGCTCGGCGAGGTCCCGGTGCAGGGCGTCGATGATCGAGCGGAAGCCCGCGAAGAGGAGCACGGGCAGCTCGAAACCGTTGCGGAGTTCGACAACCTGATTTACCTTATTTTCGTCAACCATGTTGTCGACTCTAGCTGCCCCTGAACAAGGAGGCCCCGCCATGCCCTTTCCCGACCTCACCCCCGAGACCGCCCCGCCCGGCTCGCGACGCGCCATGGAGGCGGTGACGGAGCGGCTGGGCTACCGGCCCGCCGCCATCGCCCGGCTCGCCGCCTCGCCCCACACCCTGGACGGCTTCCTGAAGATCAGCGCGATCTTCGAGTCCTGCACCCTGGACCCGCTCTCCCGCGAGGTCCTGATCATGACCGTGGCCACGCGCAACGACTGCCACGTCTGCGTCGCGATGCACACCGCGAAGCTGACCTCCCTCGGTGCCGGTCCGGCGCTGATCGCCGCCCTGCGCGACCCCGAGGGTCCCGCACTGCCCGACGAACGGCTGGAGACCGTACGGCGGTTCACGCTGGAGGTGATCGCCTCGGCGGGAGCGGTGGACGACACGGCCCTGCGGGAGTTCCTGGCGTACGGCTACACCGAGCAGAACGCCCTCGAAGTGGTGCTGGGCATCGGGGCGTACACCCTCTCGACGCTGGCCAACCGGCTCACGGGCGCCCCGGTGGACGCGCAACTGGCCACGTTCGCCTGAGAGTCGCGGCCCGGCGGTCCCCACCGCGCCCCGAGCCGGCCGCACGGCCTCGCGGCCGCCTCCGGACCGCCGGCGACCGGTCGCGGCGCGGGCCGATCCGGCAGCCGTCGTCACCGTCACCGGACAGCCACCGGACCGTTCCGCACCACACCCGGAAGCGGGCTCAGCGGTGGGCCACGGCAAGGCTCACGACATACGCCTCCTCGACCTCGCCGCCCGGGAACAGGGCCTCCAGCACTGCCCGTTCGCGGTCGAGGAACGACCGGACCGCCACCGGATCGCCCGTCAGGAAGTCGGAGTAGGCCGCCAGGTTGGCGATGTGCCGCTCGATCGGTACGCGGCGGCTCCACGCCACCCGCCGGGTACGGGAGTCGAGCCCGTCGGGCAGCGCGGCCCGGAAGCGGGCCTCATGCGACGGAACGGCGGGGGCCTCCACCCCGAAGAACGCCCGCATCCGGTCCTCCTGGCCGACGAGCCACTCCACGGCCGGGTCGCCGTCGTTCCACCACAGGGCGAGCGCCCCGCCCTCCCGCAGCACCCGGCGGGCCTCCGGGACCGAGCGGGCGGGGTCGGCCCAGTGCCACGACTGGGCATACGTGATCAGGTCCATGGAGCCGGTCCGCAGCGGCAGGCTGTTCCCGTCGCCCCGGACCAGAGAGACGTCCGGCAGGCTCCGGCGGAACTGTCCGGCCATCCCGTCGCCCGGCTCCACCGCGGTGACCTCGGCCCCGCGCCCGTACAGCCGCGCGGTGCCGAGTCCGGTCCCCGCACCGACATCCGCGACCCGAGCGCCCGCGAGCGGCAGCCCGGCCAGTTCCTCGACGGCGTCGAAGAGGGCCGGCGGACAGGAGGGGCGGTGCGCGTCGCAGGCTGCGGCGACGGCGTCGAAGGAGCGGGCCCGCACAGGATTGGCCATACGGGCCATCATGGTGCCCGGCCATTCTGAGCGCGCCCGGATTTCCGCGACGGAACGGGGGGGGCGGAAGTCGGTGCACGCCCCTGGTCCCCCCGCATACCCGTCAGTACATTGACACCATGTCTAACACGCAGCCAGCGGCGGTCGCGTCGGAGCGGACGCCTCTCAAGGCCCGCAAGGTGTCCTTCGCCTGGGAGAAGACCCCTCTGCACTGGGTGCCCGGCGACCCGTTCACCACGCACACCATCAACGTGCTCCACCTCCTGCTCCCGGCCGGGGAGCGCTGGTTCATCCATGTGTACCGGCAGATACTCCCGTACATCCACGACGACCGGCTCCGCGAGGACGTCATCGGGTTCATCGGGCAGGAGGCGGTGCACTCCCAGGCGCACGACGACGTCCTGCCGCATCTGCGGGAGTTGGGCCTCGACCCGACCCCGTACACCGCGCAGGTCGACTGGTTCTTCGAGAAGCTGCTCGGCGACCGGACCCTGCCACCGGGGCGGGCGTCGCGGTGGTGGCTGATGGAGCGGGTGGCGCTGATCGCCGCGATCGAGCACTACACCGCGTTCCTCGGTGACTGGATACTCAACGCCGAGGCACTGGACCGCCGTGGCGCGGACCCGACCATGCTGGACCTGCTGCGCTGGCACGGGGCGGAGGAGGTCGAGCACCGGTCGGTGGCCTTCGACGTCTTCATGCACGTGGACGGGGGCTACCGGCGGCGGGTGCGCACCTGGGCGACGGCGTTCTCGGCGCTGGTGTTCCTGTGGCAGCGCGGCGTCCGCTTCTTCATGGAGAACGACCCGACGCCGCTGGAGGGCAAGGCGTCGTTCAAGGCGTTCCACGCGAGCGGGAAGCAGGGCACGCTGCCCGGCACGGGGGCGATCCTGCGGTCCGTCCCCACCTATCTGAGCCGGTCCTACCACCCCTCGCAGGAGGGCAGTACGGCCCAGGCCGTGGAGTACCTGACCCGCTCCCCCGCCGCCCTCGCCGCCGAGGCCGAGACCGCGAAGGGGGCCTGACCCATGGCTCTGCCCCGTCTCCGTACCGTCGTGCTGGTCTCGGGCGCGGCACTGCTGACCCGGCGGGCGCTGAAGCGCCGGATCGCCCGGTCCCCGCTGTGGCCGCTGCCCGCCCTGCCCGAGCCCGTGTCGGGCCACTCGAAGCGGCGCGCGACGGCGGTCCGCCGGCTGCTCATCACCGGGCGGACCGTGATCGCCGACGGCGTCGTCCAACTCCGGCTGGAGGGACCCGATCTGCCTTCCTGGACGCCCGGTGCCCATCTGGACCTGGTGCTGCCGTCCGGTCTGGTGCGCCAGTACTCGCTGTGCGGCGATCCGGAGGACTCCGGGGCCTACACGGTGGCGACGCGGCTGGTCGCGGACGGCCGGGGCGGTTCGCGGGAGGTGCACGAGCAGCTCCAGGAGGGCCTGGAGGTCGAGGTGCGCGGGCCGCGCAACCGCTTCCCGCTGGCCGAGGCCCCGGCGTACCTCTTCGTCGTCGGCGGCATCGGCATCACCCCGGTCCTGCCGATGCTGCGGGCGCTGGCCGCGTCGGGGGCCGACTGGCGGCTGCTGTACGGGGGGCGGTCGCGGGCGTCGATGCCGTTCCTGGAGGAGATCGAGAAGCTCGGCGCGGACGGGGACCGGGTCACGGTCGTGGCCCGCGACGAGGCCGGGCACCCGGACATCGCGGGGGCGCTCGCCGGCCTCGCCCCGGGCACCGCCGTGTACTGCTGCGGGCCCGAGCCCCTGATGGACGCGGTCGCCACCGCGCTCCCCGAGGGCTGCGCGCTGCACCTGGAGCGGTTCTCGGCCGCGACGGGGGGCGCGGCGGGGGCCGGTTCCGGGCCGTTCGAGGTGGAGTTGCGGCGCAGCGGGCGTACGGTGCCGGTGGCCGCCGGACAGTCGGTGCTGGACGCGGTCCGCACGGCCGTGCCCCATGTGTCGTACTCCTGCGAGCAGGGGTTCTGCGGGACCTGCCAGCAGCGGGTGCTGGAGGGCGAGATCGACCACCGGGACGACCTGCTGACCGAGGGCGAGCGGGGCGACTCGATGCTGATCTGCGTCTCGCGCTGCCGGGGGGAGCGCCTGGTGCTGGACCTGTAGGGCGTGGCCGGCCGGCGCGGCGCCCTCGCGGGCCGGTGAGGCATGCGCGGGCGCCCCGGATAGGCTGTCGGGTATGACGACCGGGGTGCGGCGCAGGATGGGCGTCGACGAGCGCAGGCAACAACTGATCGGCGTGGCGCTGGACTTGTTCAGCCGCCGTTCGCCCGACGAGGTGTCGATCGACGAGATCGCCGCCGCCGCGGGGATCTCCCGTCCGCTGGTCTACCACTACTTCCCCGGCAAGCAGAGCCTGTACGAGGCGGCGCTGCGGAGGGCCGCCGACGAGCTGGCGGCCCGCTTCCTGGAGCCGCCCGAAGGTCCCCTGGGAGCACGGCTGTTGCGGGTGATGGGGCGTTTCTTCGACTTCGTCGACGAGCACGGCCCCGGCTTCTCGGCGCTGATGCGCGGGGGGCCGGCGGTCGGCTCCTCGACGGCGAACGCGATGATCGACGGGGTGCGGCAGGCCGCGTACGAGCAGATCATCGCGCATCTCGGGGTGAGCGAACCGCCCGCCCGGCTGGTCGTGGTGGTCCGTTCCTGGGTCTCCCTCGCCGAGTCGACGGCGCTGCTCTGGCTGGACGGGCGGCGTGTCCCGCGCGCCGAGCTGGAGTTGCAGCTGGTGCACGATTTCGCGGCGCTCGCCGCGGTCAGCGCGGCGTACGACCAGGAGATGGCGGGCATCGTGCTGCGGGTGCTGTCCCAGGAGCCGGCGGACGGGCCGTTCGGGGAGCTGCTGTCGCGGCTCTCGGCGCTCGCCCCGGCGGTACCCGCCGTACCGGTGCAGCGGCTGCCGCGCTGACCTCGACGCCCCCGGTCAGGCGGGCAGGCCGTTGCGGTGGGAGACGCGGCGGGCGGCGGCCAGCAGGGCGTGGATCTGCGGCCCCGCCTGGTCGATCTCGGTGACCGGGCGGGGGAACGGCAGCCGGACGTCCTCGTGGGTGTGCGGGTATTCGAGCCGCAGGGTGACCCCGTAGCGGTCCATCGCCAGCGGCAGCGCCCGCGTCATGCCGCGCTCGGGACGGGGGCGGACGAGGCGCAGGAGCAGGGGGACCAGTTCGGCGTGGTCGTCGACCAGGTGGGTGAGCATGCCCGCCTCGCACGCGGCGATGGGGTCGGCGTCCGTCTCCTCCAGCTCCTCCAGGGTGACGAAGGTGCGCCCTTCCGCGTCCTCCAGGACGGCCTGCCCGAACTCCATGCAGGTGCTCCGCTCGGCGCCGGTGCCGTACGGGGCGGCGAGCAGCCCGGTGACCGTGACGCGGGCGCGCAGCCGGTCGCGTACGGAGGTGGGGGCGATGTCCGTGAACTCCAGGCGGGCCGGGACGCGTTCGGCGCTCGGCGCGTGGCCGGCGCCGTCCGGGGCGTGCAGGTGGATGTGGCCCATCGCGGTCTCGCCGTCCAGGCGGCGCACTTCGGTGTGCAGCCCGTCGCTGACCACCGTCATGGAGTGGGCGACGGCCAGGATCGACCGGACGCGTTCGGCGCGGGTCGGCTGCGTGGCGCGGGGGCGGGTGGGACGCATCCGGGGCCTCCAGGGGGATCGATGACACCTGAGCGACTACTTAGGTATGCCTAACCTTACCCATCCGGGCCGGACGCGGGTAGTCCGGGGCGCGTGCGGACGAATCCGGGGCGAGCGCATGACCGGGTGCGCGGGCGCACCACCGGGGGTGCGGGCGGCCGGAGGAGCGTGAGGTGTACGCGGGCGTGCGCGCCGGCCCACGGCGCGGAGGCGGGCTCAGACCTGGAGGTCGGTGGCCAGCGCCGCCGCGAGGCCGACCTCCGCGTTGTCCGTCCGGCCGCGGTCGAACGCCCGCTGGTACGCCTCGTCCCCCACGGCCGCCCGCGCCTGGAGCTCGCAGGTCTCGCGGATCGGCCCCAGCTCGGGCGTACCGCGCTGGGGGTGGCCGACCATGCGCCAGTACGCGTGGCCGGTGCCGTAGACCCGGGCGGCCTGCGCGCCCGCGCCCTGGGCGGCGATGGCGGCGGCCAGGAGGTCCAGGCCCAGTGCGATGCCGAAGCTGTCACGGAGCCGGTGCTTGCCCGCGAGCATCGACCGGGCGTGCGCGGCGGAGGCGGCCGGGCGGCCCTGGAGCAGGGCGATGAGGGCGAGCTGGTAGTCGACGTAGGAGCGGGTCCAGTACTCGCCGGCCCGTTCACAGGCCCGGCGCAGCGCGGTGGCCGCCGCCTCGGACTCGGTGAGCCGGCCGAGCGCGGTGAGCGCGAAGACCGTGATGAGGCGGCAGCGCAGCCGGTGGGCGGAGTCCGCGGGCACGCTGCCGGTCATCCGCAGGACGCGCTCGGCCGCCTCCCGGGCGGCGGCCGGCTCCCCCGTCATCAGCAGGGTGAGGCCGCAGAGGTACGTCGCGCCGAGCATGCCCTCGTCGTTCCGGTCGTACAGGGCGGTGGCCTTGCAGAGAGCCGCGTACTTCTCGGCGGTCCCGAAGTCGCCCTGGAGCAGGGCCGCGACGCCGAGGACCCACTGCAGCCTGGTCCGGTGGGGGCCCTCGACCGGGCCCGCGTCCAGGGCGCGCTGCGCGTAGTTCCGGGCCTCGGAGAGATGGCCGCAGCAGGCCCAGAAGAAGCCGACCCGTCCCGCCATCTCCTGGGCTCCGGCGACGTCGTGGGCGAGCAGGTGCTCCAGGGCCGCGCAGAGGTCGAGGTGGGCGTCGGACACCTTGTGGTACCAGGACACCTGGTCGGGCCCGGTCCACCCGTCGTGGGCGCGGCGGGCGAGGCCCAGGAAGCCGGCGGCATGCCGGTCGGCGGCGGCACGGGCCTCCCCCAGCTCGGTGAGCCACATCCGGCCGTACTCGCGCAGGGTGTCGAGCATCCGGTAGCGGTCGCCGTCACGCTGGACGACGGACTGGGCGACGAGACCCTGGAGCGCCCGGTCCACCTCGGCCTCCGTGAGCGGGCCCCCGGCGCAGACCTCGCGGGCGACGGCCGCGTCGAAGTCGGTGCGCAGCGGGGTGAGGCGGGCCCACAGGAGGCGTTCCAGCGGGGTGCACAGCTCGTGCGACCAGCCGATGGCGGTACGCAGGGTGCGGTGGCGGCGGGGCCAGGCCGTCGCGTCGGCGGGAAGGTCGAGCCGGGAGGTGTCGGACGCGGAAGCCCCGAGGGCGGCGGGGGTCCCGGAGGCCGCAGGAGCCCCGGAGGCCGCGGGAGCCCCGGCGGAAGGGCCGGAGGCGGCGGGCGTCCTCGGGAAGCCGCCGCACGCCGCCGGCCCGCCGCCGTGCTGCGCGGGGACGTCGAAACGGCTGCCGACGCGGGCCGCGAGCTGGGCCACGCTGTACCGGCCGATGCTCGCGACGGCCAGTTCGATGGCGAGCGGGATGCCTTCGAGGCGGCGGCAGATCTCGGTGGCGGCCGCCTCGTCACCGGGGGTGTCGAGACCGGCGCGGGGGTCGGCGGAGCGCAGCCGGTCGGCGAAGAGCTGGAGGGCGTCGGGCGCGCCGTCGACCGGGAGCGGCGGCACCGCGATGACGTGCTCGCCGCGCGTGCCGAGCGGCTGACGGCTGGTGACCAGGGCGGTCAGTCCCGGTGAGGTGGTCAGGACCTCCGCCAGCAGATGGGAGCAGGGGACGCGGAGGTGTTCGGCGGAGTCGAGGACCAGCAGGAGGTGCTTGTCCTCCAGCCACTCGCAGAGCGTCTCGACGGGCATCCGCAGGCTGTGGTCGGCCAGTCCGACCGCGTCCGAGACGGTGGGGAGCAGCAGCCCGTGGTCGGGGAGCGCCGAGAGGTCGGCCCACCAGGCGCCGTCCTCGTAGCGGCCGGCGGCGGCGCGCGCGGCCCGGAGCGCGAGCCGGGTCTTGCCGACGCCTCCGGTGCCGACCAGGGTGGTCATCCGGTGAACGGTCAACGCGGCGTGCAGCCGGACCAGTTCGGCCCGCCTCCCGACGAAGCTGCTGGTCTCCTCGGGGAGGTGTCCCACCGTGGTCATCGTCACCGTCCGCGCGCTGGAGCAGGAAGCGTCGGCCGGCCGCCCCGGACGGACCGCCACGCGCACCGGGCCGGTCCCGCTTCCCCGTGCGGGGAGGAGGGACCGGCCCGGTGGACCGGGACGGCAGTCGCGGCTCCGTCGCCGACGTCTGCCGTCACCGTAATGCGGCGAGAGGTCAGCGCAGGGTGAAGACGGCCGCCGTGCGTCCCGGAACGGTGAAAGTGGCCGATTTCCCGTCGTACCTGGCTCGTTTGACCGTGGAGTCCGCGCCTTCGGCCTGGACCGGGTGCAGCGCGTACGTCCTGCCGTTCGGCGCGGCGAGCCGCTGTTCGGCGGTGGTGGGAGCCGCGTTGATGACGACGACCAGCTTGCCGAGGCGCATGGTGATCACGCCGGGGGTCTCGTCCGTGCCGGAGAGCGGGAAGGAGAGCGCGGACCGGACCTGGTCCGCGGTGCGCAGGGAGAACTCCTTCTCGGTGGAGCGGATGGTGAGCAGGTCGCGGTAGGCGGCGGACGCCCCGTCGATCTGGGCGCACCGCGGGGCGATCGTGCCGGTCGCGGCCAGCAGCGGCTTGGCGTACGGCCACTTGTCGCGGTTGTCGGCGGCGGGCGGGAGGCCCCGGCCGAAGCCGTTGCCGTCGCGGCAGTCCCAGTGCAGGGCGTTGAACCAGTCGCCGCTGTCGTAGGAGTTGCGGTCCAGGGACTTGGAGCGCAGCAGGTCGGTGCCCGCCTGGGAGAGCGAGGGCCCCTGGGAGAGGACGGAGGCGGCCATGGCCACCACCTGGGCCCTGGCCCGCTCGGCGGCCGGGGTGGTGGCCGGGAGCTTGAAGGCGAGGGCGTCGAAGAGGGTCTCGTTGTCGTGGGCGTCGGAGTAGGCGAGGGCGTCGCCGGGCGCGGCCGCGTAGCCGGCGGGGGCCCCGTTGTAGTCGACGTCGGAGCCCTTGACCGTGCGCCCGGAGGTGTCGGTGAAGGTGTAGTCAGCGAGGTTGCCGGTGAGGCCGACCTTGATCAGGTCCTGGTAGTGGAGCAGCCGGGCCTTCTGCTCGGCGCGGGTGCCGTTGGCGGGTGAGGCGTTGGGGTCGGTGTAGAGGCCGGAGGCGAAGCCCTGGACGCCGGGGTCCTCGTCGAAGGGGCCGCCGCCGCGCACGGCGTCGCGGGCCCGGTCGGAGAAGGTGGCGATGCCGGTGCCGGCCATGTTCTTCTGGGTGGCCTGGACGAAGCGGGCGTCGTCCGCGATCTCGCCGAAGTTCCAGCCCTCCCCGTACAGGATGATCTTCTTTCCGTCGACGCCGTCCTTCGCGGGCGTGAGGGAGTCGAGCGCCTCGCGGACGGCGAGGATGTTGTCCTTGGGGTGGTGGCCCATCAGGTCGAAGCGGAAGCCGTCGACCTTGTACTCCTTCGCCCAGGTGACGACGGAGTCCACGACGAGCTTGCCCATCATGGTGTTCTCGGGCGCGGTGTTGGCGCAGCAGGTGGAGGTGGCGACGGTGCCGTCCTCCAGGAGCCGCTGGTAGTAGCCGGGCACGATCCTGTCGAGGACCGACTTGTCGTCCTGCCCGGAGGCGACGGTGTGGTTGTAGACGACGTCCATGACGGTGCGCAGTCCGGCCCGGTTGAGGCCCTGGACCATCTGCCGGAACTCGACCGTGCGGGCGGTGCCGTCCGGGTCGGAGGCGTAGGAGCCCTCGGGGACGGTGTAGTGCAGCGGGTCGTAGCCCCAGTTGAAGCCGTCCTCGGCGGCGGCCCTGCTCACGCACTCCTGCTGCTTCTCGGAGTCGGGGGCGTGGGCGGCGAGGTCGCAGCCGGGCTTCGCCTGGTCCTTCTTCTTCTCCGGGACGGTCCCGATGTCGAAGACGGGCAGCAGGTGGACGTAGCTGGTGCCGGAGTCGGCGAGCTTCTGGAGGTGCCGCATGCCCTTCGAGCGGGTGTCGGTGAAGGCCCGGTACTCACCGGGGTGCTTGGCCGTGCGGTCCGTGATGGAGAAGTCCCGGACGTGCAGCTCCTGGATCTGGGCGTCCCGCAGCGGGGTGGCGGCGGGCTTCCTCAGACCGGACCAGCCGCGCGGCGCGAGCTTCGGGTCGGCGAGGTCGACGACGAGGCTGCGGGCGGAGTCGGCGGTCAGGGCGGTGGAGTAGGGGTCGGTGACCTTGTTGGTGACGACCTTCTGGACGGTGGGGGCCCAGACGGTCACCGCGTACCGGTAGGGCTTGCCCTGCCAGTTCCTCTTCCCGGTGACCGACCAGACGCCGGTGCGGTCGTCGCGCTTCATCGGGACGGTGCGGCCGTCGAGTTCGAGGGCGACGGTCCGGGCGGTGGGGGCCCACACGGAGAGCGTGGGCGTCGACTTCTCGAAGACCGGCCCGAGCCGGGCGGAGGCCGCCTTCTTCCCGTACAGGTCGTCCAGGATTCCGGCCGTCTGGACGCCGGTGGCGGCGAGCAGGGCGCCGTTGGCGGCGCGCTGGGTGGCGACGAGCTGGCCGCGCAGGGATTCCCGGACGCGGTCGCGGTCACGGGCGTCCACGGTGAACGCCGGGTAGTCCTTCAGGTGCGGGTGCTTCGCCTTCTGGGCGTCGCTCAGCGCGGCCGGCGTGAGCCGCAGCCACTGGCCCTCGTGGGAGAGCGCCCCGTCGACGACGGAGATGTCGCCCTCCTGGGCGTACACGAGCT
Organism: Streptomyces sp. V2I9; assembly: GCF_030817475.1. Taxonomy (NCBI): domain Bacteria; kingdom Bacillati; phylum Actinomycetota; class Actinomycetes; order Kitasatosporales; family Streptomycetaceae; genus Streptomyces; species Streptomyces sp. V2I9. Next base: position 1,550,416 of record NZ_JAUSZJ010000002.1, read on the forward strand.
GCTGGCTGGTGGCGTCGGTGGTCTTCACCTTCCAGACCACGGTGTTCGCGTCGATCCACTGCGCCTCGGCCTTGGACAGGTCGGGGGCGGCGCCGCCACCGGCCTGCGGGAGGAGGTAGCCGGGCTTGCCGCCGAGCATCCAGACCTCATGGCCGTAGGTGGCGAGGTCGAGGGACTGGTCGCTGGGCAGGTCCTTCTCGTCGCCCTTGTGCAGGATGTAGCTGAGCGTGGTGGCCCCGTCCACGAGCGGCACCTCGAAGGTGACCCCGTAGGCGTCCTTCTTCACGGGCATCAGCGGTTCGGCCCAGTCGGTGGGCTCCTTCGCCCCGGCCCAGGTGTGCAGCCCCCAGCCGTCGTAGTTCCCGTCCGGGCGGTGGTAGTGGAGGACCGCCTTGGCGGTGTCCTGCGGCGGGGCCTCGGGGGCCTCGGTCCTCTGGCCGTCCTTGCCCTGCTCGATCCAGACCTGTCCGGTCACGCCGAGGTCGATGGTCCGCTGCGGCCCGTCCGCCGTGCCGTTCTTCTCGACGGTGTACGCGACGGAGTCGGTGCCCTTCTCCAGGTCGACCCAGGCGAACGCGCCGTAGGCGTCCCGTCCGATGAACTCGGCCGTCCTCCCACCGGACTTCAGCTGCCAGCCGTCGTAGTCGCCGTCCGCGCGCCGGTAGTGGACCACGGCCCGGTCGCGCTCGACGGCGACGGGCCTCGGCTTCGGCGGGGCCTGCCCGGCGGTGGTGGAGGCGAGGGCGCCGGAGGTGCGGCCCGTCCGGTCGACGGCGACGGCCTTGTAGCGCAGCGGGGTGCCCGCCTTCACCGTCCCGTCGAGGTACTGGGTGACCTTGTACGGGGCGTGGTCGGCCGAACCGAGCGTCTTCCACTTCCCGTTGCCGACCTGCGCGGCGAAGACGACCCTGTTGAGCTGCCCGCCGTCCACGTCGGCGCCGATCTCGACGGTGCCGGTCGCGCCGGCGGCCGGGGCCTTCAGCGAGACCACCGGCTCGGCGGCGGGGGCGCCGACGGCCCGGTCCGCCTTCAGCACGACGCTGGAGAGGGCGGGCACGGTGACGGTGGCCTTCTTGTCCTTGCCGCTGCGCACCACCTCCGAACCGCCGTACACGGTACGGAAGTCCATGCCGGCCGACTCGGTGGCGAGCTGGACCGTCCGCGGGGTCGTGCCGTTGTTGGAGGCGACGAGGTATTCGTACGGACGCCGGGTGTCGATACGCGAGGCGGCGTACACCGGGCCTTCCGCGAACCGCTCGATCTGGGTGCCGTCGCGCAGTGCCGGGTGTTCCCCGGTGAGCTTCGCCAGCGCGGCGATGGAGCGGTAGAGCGGGTGCGCGGTGTCGTACGCGTCGGAGGCGTGGGTGCGGTCGGTGCCGAGCTGGTCGTCGTCGAGGTAGTCGGCGGTCTTCGAGGCGAAGAGGGTCTGGCGGGAGTCCTTGTCGCCGCCCGCCCCGGTGAAGCCCTGCTCGTCGCCGTAGTAGACGACCGGGTTGCCGCGGCCGAGGAACATCAGCTCGTTGGCGAGCCGGGCCCGCTTCAGCAGCTCCGCGTCGCCGGCGTCCGGGTTGTCCTGCTTCAGGAAGGTCCCGATGCGGCCCATGTCGTGGTTGCCGAGGAAGGTGACCTGCTCGTAGGCGTTGGCCTTGTCGGTGGTGTAGCGGTAGTCGTTCCCGTACACCGAGGCGAGCTTGTCGGCGGACGCGCCCCGGGAGGCGAGCTGCCGGGCGGCGTCCTGGAAGGGGAAGTCCAGCGTGGAGTCCAGCCGGCCGCGGGTGACGTAGGGGGCGGTGATCTCGGTGTCGGCGGAGTAGACCTCGCCGAACAGGAAGAAGTCGTCCCGGCCGCGCTTCGCGGCGTAGTCGTCGAGCGCAGTGGCCCACTGGGTCCAGAAGTCCAGGTCGACGTGTTTGACGGTGTCGATGCGGAAGCCGTCGATGTCGAAGTCGCGGACCCACTTCTCGTAGATCCTCGCCATGCCCCGCACGACCTCGGGACGCTCGGTCCACAGATCGTCGAGCCCGGAGAAGTCACCGTATTCGTTGGACTCCCCGGCCCACGTCGAGTCGCCCCGGTTGTGGTACATGGTCGGGTCGTCGAGCCAGGACGGCACCTTCGCGGCGGTGCCGGGGGCCTGGACGGGGGTGTACGGGAAGGAGTCCCGGTCCACCTTCTTCACGCCTTCGCGGTCGTCGAAGGGACGGCCGTCCCGGTCGAGGTAGGGGAAAGCGCCCTTCGGCTTGTAGCCGTAGGCCTTCTCGGCGTGGTCGACGGTGTCGGCGGTGTGGTTGGTGATGACGTCGAAGAAGACCTTCATGCCCTTGGCGTGGGCCTTGTCGATCAGCTTCTCCAGGTCGGCGTTGGTGCCGAAGTGCGGATCGACCTGGGTGAAGTCGGTGATCCAGTAGCCGTGGTAGCCGGCCGATGCGTCCTTGCCGGTGCCCTGGACGGGCCGGTTCTTGAAGATCGGGGCCATCCAGATGGCGGTGGTGCCGAGGCCCTTGATGTAGTCGAGCTTCTGGGTCAGGCCCTTGAGGTCGCCGCCCTGGTAGAACCCCTTGTCACCGGGGTCGTAGCCGTGGTCGAGGCGTGAACCGGTCAGCCCGCCGCGGTCGTTGGAGGCGTCGCCGTTGGCGAAGCGGTCGGGCAGCACGAAGTAGAACTGCTCGCGCGTGAGGTCGTGCCGGGCCGCCTCACGGGCGAGCTTCGCGTCCGACGGCGGGGCCGGCGGCCGGGGCGAGGCGGCGGCGGTGGCCGCAGGGACGACGGGCAGCAGCGCCGCGCACAGGACGGCCACCGCCCCTCGTCTCAGGGTGGTTCGGGTCACGGAGGGTGCTCCTCGGGGCGTGATCGGTCGGTCGGGAGTGGGGCGGCCGGTGGGTCGGGAGAGAGAGCCGCGTGGCGGGTGGGGCGGTGCGGAGGCGGGCCGGTGGCAGCGCCACCGGCCCGCTGGGAGGGGGTACGGGTCAGCCGCGCCAGACGTCGGCGGTCAGCGCGACCTTGCCGGAGGCGGGGACGGTGGCGGTGCGGTTGGCGCCGCTCTCCCAGGTGACGTTTCCGGCCGCGTCCTTGCGGACGTACTTGTAGGCGAACGTGGTCCCGGCGGGCAGGGCCACGTCCAGCTTCCAGACGGGGTACGCCGCCGGGTCGAGCTTGGGCGCGTTCGCCGGGTTCCAGTTGCCGAGGGCGGCCCGGTCGCCCGTGACGTGGATGTTCTGGCCGAGCTGCGTGGTGGCGGTGACGCCGAAGGAGGCGCCGGAGGTCCCGGTGCCGGGGCCGGTTCCGCCGCCTCCGGAGCACGTGCGGGCGTTCACGTGCAGGGCGACGGCGGTGCCGGCCGGGACGGTGGCGGTGAACTGGCCCGAGCCGTTCACGGTGACGCCCTTGCCGGACTGGACGTCGCAGTAGTCACCGGCGGGCAGCGAGGTCTGGAAGGTGCGGGTGAGCGCGGAGCCCTCGTGGTTGATGGCGACGTACGCCTTGGTCCCCCGGCCGAAGGCGATCCGGTCGCCGCCGTTGTCCCACCAGTCGGTGACTCCCTGGCCGCGTGCGGTGTTGCGGAGACCGACCATGGAGGAGATCTCGCGCCAGGCGTGCTGGCACTTCCAGCCGTCGCTGTAACAGGCGTTCACCTGGCCGCCGTTCGGCGGTCCGGCGTCGTGGGCACTGAACTCGTAGCCGGAGTGGACGTCCGGGGAGCCGTAGGGCCAGGCGAGCATGAAGACGTTGGCGAGGGTGTAGGCGGAGCCGTTCTTGTAGGTGAGGGTGTCGCCGCCGCGCTCGGTGTCGTGGTTGTCGACGAAGACACCGGACTTCCCGGACTCCATGAAGCCCCAGCCCTCGCCGAAGTTCTTCAGGTGGGCGAGGTTCTCGTCGAGGAAGACCTGCTTGAGGCTCCGCCCGTAACGGAACTCCTGCACGTCCCCGGTGCCGAGGTACTCGGAGGGCGAGACCGCCTCGCCCGCGCCGTGGATCGCCTCCTGCTTCCAGTAGACGTTCGGGTTGCTCAGCCGGGACTTGATGTTCGCCAGGTCGGCGGCGGGCATGTGCTTGGCGGCGTCGATGCGGAAGCCGTCCACGCCCAGCGAGAGCAGGTCGTTCAGGTATCCGGCGATCCTGCCGCGCACGTACTCCTCGCCGGTGTCCAGGTCGGCGAGGCCGACCAGTTCGCAGTTCTGGACGTTGGCGCGGTCGCTGTAGTTGCCGATCGGGGAGCGGCAGTCGTCCATGTCGGCACCGGAGTAGAGGCCCGGGTAGCCGTACTTGGTGTACGCGGAGCCGCCGGTGCCGGTGCCGTCGCCGGCCGCCATATGGTTGACGACGGCGTCCGCGACGACCTTCACGCCCGCCGAGTGACACGTGTTGACCATGGCGGAGAAGGCGGCCCGGTCACCGAGGCGGCCGGCGATCCTGTAGCTGACGGGCTGGTAGGAGGTCCACCACTGGCCGCCCTGGATGTGCTCCTGGGGCGGCGAGACCTGGACGTAGCCGTAGCCCGCCGGGCCGAGGGTGTCCGTGCACGCCTTGGCTATGGAGGCGAACTTCCACTCGAACATCACGGCGGTGACGTCCTTGTCGCCCGGAGCGGCGGCCCGCGCGGGGGACGCGGCGCCGAATCCGGTGGGGATGACGAGGACGGCGGCGCCGGCCACGAGGGCGAGCGCGGCAGACAGGGGCCTGCGTGCCATGTCTTTCCTCCTGCGGGTGGGGGAAACGCGGGTGACGGTGCAGCCTCAGTCGGCAACGCGCCATGCCCTCAAGGCTCCTGAAGGTTCTTGCTGCAAGAATGCAAACCTTGCCGCGGAGCAGACCGTACGAGCCCGCCCGTCACCGGTCAACCCTTTGGACATCTCCCGCTCACATCCACGAAACAGGGCGGTTTTCTCGCTGCAAGGTCTTTCGCAAGATATTGCGGGCCTGTTACGTTGCAGACGACTCCGGTCCGGTCGGCCGGGGGGCCTGGTCCCGTTGTGCGGGCCCCGGACTCCACGCGCCCGGCCGACCGGGCCGGTCACGACAAGAGAGGCACCCGGAGTCGCTTCAACTCCCCGCCGGCCCTTTCCCGGGCCGACTCCTGGTGCCTCTCCTGTACGTGTCCCGAGCCCGGCCGGACCCGCGTCCCGGCCGGTCCCGGCCCTGGTCAGTCCCCCGCGCGGACCGCCGCCGTCGAGCCCCGTACCACCAGCTCCGGCTGGAAGACGTACTCCGTGCGCTGCACCGGGCTCCCGCCGATCTCCTCCAGCAGGGCGCCCACCGCTGCCGCCGCCATCGCCTGCACGGGCTGGCGCACCGTGGTCAGCGGCGGATCGGTGAACGCGATGAGCTGCGAGTCGTCGAAGCCGACCACCGAGACGTCGCGGGGCACGTCGAGCCCCCTCCCCCGGGCGGCGCGGACCACGCCGAGGGCCATCAGGTCGCTGCCGCAGACGATGCCCGTGCACCCCGCGTCCAGCAGGGCGCCCGCCGCCACCTGGCCGCCCTCGACGCTGAACAGCGTGGAGCAGACGAGCGGTTCGGCCTCGGATCGGTCCATGCCGAGCACCGAGACGGCCGCCTCCACGAACCCGTCGCGCTTGCGGCGGGAGGGGACGTAGCGCTGCGGGCCGATGGCCAGGCCGATCCGGCGGTGGCCGAGGTCGGCGAGGTGCTGGAGCGCCATCCGTACGGCGGCGTTGTCGTCGGGTGAGACGAACGGGGCGCTGATGCGCTCGTTGTAGCCGTTGATCAGGACGAACGGCACGCCGCGCTCGGTGAGCGCGGCATACCGTGCCGGGTCGGCGGAGGTGTCCGCGTGCAGCCCGGACAGGAAGACGATGCCGCCGACGCCGCGCTCCACGAGCTGCTCGACGAGTTCGTCCTCGGTGGCCCCGCCGGGCAGCTGGGTGCAGAGCACGGGGGTGTACCCGTGCCCGGCCAGCACCTGTTCGACGGACTGCGCGAACGCCGGGAAGATCGGGTTGGTGAGTTCGGGCGTCACCAGTCCGATCAGCCCGGCGCTGCGCTGCCGCAGCCGTACGGGGCGTTCGTAGCCCAGGATGTCGAGCGCCGCGAGCACCCGCTGACGCGTGGAGTCCGCGACGCCCTGCTTCCCGTTCAGGACCCGGCTGACCGTCGCCTCGCTGACCGCCGCCTGTCCGGCGATGTCGGCGAGGCGGGGGGCCGCCCCGGCCCTGGGCGCGGGCAGTGTCACACCGTCCACCACACCGTGGTGTCGGCCGGCAGCTCGGCCTCGGCACCGTCCACGGTGACCGGGGAGCTGGCGAGCAGCACCCGGCTGCGGGCGGCGACGCGGACCGGGGCGCCGGTGGTGTTGACGGTGCAGACGAAGCCGGGGCGGGCGAAGACGAGGACGCCTTCGGGGGCGTCCAGCCACTCGACGTCCGTGCCCGCGCCGAGGCCCGGATGGTCGCGGCGGGCGGCGATGGCGGCCCGGTACAGCTCCAGGGTGGACCCCTCCACGCCGGTCTGCGCCTCGACGGACAGCTCGCCCCAGCCGGCGGGCTGCGGGAGCCAGCTGCCGCCGTCGCCGAAGCCGTACGAGGTGCCCTCGCGGGTCCACGGAATCGGGACGCGGCAGCCGTCGCGGAAGCCGTCCTGGCCCTCGGCGCGGAAGAACGAGGGGTCCTGGCGGGCCTCGTCGGGCAGGTCGGTGACGTCGGGCAGGCCGAGCTCCTCGCCCTGGTAGACGTAGGCGGAGCCGGGCAGGGCGAGCATCAGCAGGGAGGCGGCGCGGGCGCGGCGCAGGCCCAGCTCGCGGTCGCCGGGGGTGCGGATCTGGGTGCCGAGGCCCGGCGGGTTGGCGAACCGGGTGGCGTGCCGGGTGACGTCGTGGTTGGAGAGCACCCAGGTGGTGGGGGCGCCGACCGGGCGCATGGCGTCGAGCGAGGAGTCGATGACCTTGCGCAGCTCGGCGGCGTCCCAGGCGGTGGAGAGGTACTGGAAGTTGAACGCCTGGTGCATCTCGTCGGGGCGCACGTAGTTGGCGGTCCGCTCGACGGTCGGGGTCCACGCCTCGGCGACGGCGATCCTCTCGCCCGGGTACTCGTCGAGGATGGTGCGCCAGCTGCGGTAGATCTCGTGCACGCCGTCCTGGTCGAAGAAGGGCATGACGTCGTTGCCGAGCAGCTTGAGCTGGTCGTGGGAGCCGAGGTCGGGCAGGCCCTCGGCCTTGACGAGGCCGTGGGCGACGTCCACCCGGAAGCCGTCGACACCCATGTCGAGCCAGAAGCGCAGGATGGAGCGGAACTCGTCGGCGACGGCCGGGTGCTCCCAGTTGAAGTCGGGCTGCTCGGGGGCGAAGAGGTGGAGGTACCAGTCGCCGGGGGTGCCGTCCGGGTTGACCGTACGGGTCCAGGCGGGGCCGCCGAAGATGGACTCCCAGTCGTTGGGCGGGAGTTCGCCGTCCGCGCCCTTGCCGGGGCGGAAGTGGTAGCGCTCGCGCAGGGCGGAGCCGGGGCCTTCGGCCAGGGCGCGCTTGAACCACTCGTGCTGGTCGGAGGAGTGGTTGGGGACCAGGTCGACGATGATGCGCAGCCCCAGGCCGTGAGCCTCGCGGATCAGCGCGTCGGCGTCCAGCAGATTGCCGAACATCGGGTCGATGGCCCGGTAGTCGGAGACGTCGTAGCCCGCGTCGGCCTGCGGGGAGGCGTAGAAGGGGCTGAGCCAGACCGCGTCGACGCCCAGGTCCTTCAGGTGGGGCAGGCGGGCGGTGACGCCGGCGAGGTCGCCCATGCCGTCGCCGTTGCCGTCGGCGAAGCTCCGCGGATAGACCTGGTAGATCACCGCGTCCTGCCACCAGCCGGTGCGGTGGCCCGTGGCGTCGTCGGACGTGCCGGTGGAGGGGGCAGCGAGGTGCTGGGTCATGTCGTCCCTGGGGTGTCTGGGTGGAGAGCGGCGCCGGTGACCGGGTCGGGGTTTCCGGCGCCGCCGTGCCGAGTGCGGTGGTGCGTGCGGGTGCTGGCGGCCAGGGCCCTCAGCCCTTGACGGCTCCGGCGGACATGCCGGTGACCAGGTGCTTCTGGGCGAAGAGGAACACCAGGGCGGCCGGGATGGCGATGAGCACGGAGGCGGCGGTCATGGGGCCCCACTGGGCCCCGTACTGGTTGACGAACTTCTGGAGCCCGCCGGCCAGCGTGAGGTTCTCGTCGCCGACCAGGAAGGCGGAGGCGTAGGCCACTTCGCCCCAGGCGGTGATGAACGAGTAGAACGCGGTGACCGCGAGACCCGGCTTGGCCAGCGGCAGGATCAGCCGGAAGAAGGTGCCGAACGGGGTGAGGCCGTCGACCTCGCCCGATTCGTCGATCTCGCGCGGGATGGTGTCGAAGAAGCCCTTCATCATCCAGGCGCAGAACGGCACCGAGATGGTGAGGTAGGTGATGACGAGTCCGGCGGGTTGGTTGAGCAGCCCCAGGCTCGACATGATGTTGTAGATCGGCACGATGAGGACGGCCACCGGGAACATCTGGGTGATCAGCAGCGTCCACATCAGCCCGCGCTTGCCGGGGAAGCGGAAGCGGCTGACGGCGTATCCGGTGGTGGCGGCGACGAAGACGCCGATCACGGTGGAGAGCCCGGAGATGATCACCGAGTTGGCGAACCAGTTGAGGAACTCGGTGTCGCGGATGAGGTTCGTGTAGTTGACGAACGTGGTCTCGCGGAAGAAGTCCGTGGTGGTCGCGTACTTGGCGGGCTTGAGCGAGGTGAGCAGGACCCACAGCACCGGGAAGACCGCGATCACCGAGGCGGTGATCAGGGTGAGGTGGAGGCCGACGGAGGCGAGCGGGGAGCGCTCGCCGCGCAGCCGGACCTTGCGCACGGCGTGCCGGGCGGGGGTGTCGGTCGCGGTGGTCACCAGTTGTCTCCCTGGGAGCGCAGGACTCGCCGGTAGACGACGGCGAAGAGCATCAGGAGTACGAGGATCAGCACGCCCCACGTGGAGGACTGCGCGTAGTCGCGCGGGCTGATCTCGAAGGAGAACTTGTACGCCTGGGTCACCAGGATCTGGGTCGCCTCACCGGGCCCGCCGCGGGTCAGCAGGAAGATCACCGGGAACATGTTGAAGGTCCAGATGGTGGAGAGCAGGACCACCGTGGTGGAGACCGGGCGCAGGCCGGGCAGGGTGATGTGGCGGAAGCGCTGCCAGGCGGTCGCGCCGTCCATCTCCGCCGCCTCGTACTGCTCGGAGGGGATGGACTGGAGTCCGCCGAGGAGGGCCACCATCATGAACGGGACGCCGAGCCAGACGTTGACGGCGATGACCGCGAACTTGGCCCAGCCGGGATCGTTCAGCCACGGCACGGCGTCGATGCCGGCGCCGCCGAGGATCTTGTTGAGCAGGCCGCGCTCCTCGTTGTAGAGGAAGCGCCAGGCGAAGACGGAGACGAAGCCGGGGATGGCCCAGGGGAGGATGAGGGCCATGCGGTAGGCGGAGCGGCCGGCGATGCGGCGGTTGAGGATGTTCGCCAGGGCCATGCCGAGGGCGAACGTGATGCTCACGCAGGAGACCGTCCACACCAGTGTCCAGCCGAGCGTGCCGAGGAACTGCGAGCCGGTCAGGGCGTCGACGTAGTTGTCGGCCCCGACGAACTCGTAGGTGGCGGGGATCTCGTTGACCCCGATGGAGCGGGCGACGTTGCGCTCGTCGGCGTCGGTCATGGAGAGGTAGACGCCGCGGACCAGCGGGTAGCCGATGATCACGCCGATCACGACGACGACCGGGGCGACCATGGCCCAGGCGTACCAGTGGACCGACAGCGCCCGCCGCAGGCGGCCGGGGTTCGGTGGTGGGGTGCCAGTACCGCGGCTCCGGCCGCGGGCGGTGTTCCCGCCCGCGGCCTTCACCACCGACTGGCTGGTGTGGACAGCCATCAGTCGGCCAACCTTCCTGTTACTTCCAGTCCTTCAGGAGCTTGCGGTAGGAGTCGCCGGTGGCCTTGGCGGCCTTCTCCGGCGTGGTCTGGCCGGTGAGGACCTTGGTGTACTCGACGCGCAGCGGCTCGAAGAGGCTGCCGCCCTCGGGGATCCAGGGGCGCTCGACGGCGGTCTCGACGACCGGCTTGAAGAAGCCGACGATCTCGCTGTCGACCGCTTCCTTCTTGGCGTACGCGGAGGTGCGGGTGGGCAGCAGGTTCAGCTCGCCGGCGGCGGTGGCCTGGGAGTCCACGGACGTCATGTACTCGACGAAGGCGTAGGAGGCGTCGAGGTTCTTGGAGCCCGCGTAGACGGCGAGGTTGTGGCCGCCCTGCGGGGCGCCCTGGGCGGCGGAGCCGGCCGGGACCGGGGCGACGCCCAGGTTGTCCTTGTCCGTGAACTCCTTGCCGGTCAGGGTGTCGGCGACGGCCCAGGGGCCGTTGATCATCATCGCGACGTCGCCGTTCTTGAACGACTGCATCATGTTCTCCCAGCCGTCCGAGGCATCCGTCTTCGCGGTGCCGTCGTCGACCAGGTCCTTGACCGCCTTGAACGCCTTGACGCCCTCGGGCTTGTCGATGGTGACGGTCTTGGAGGCGGCGTCGACCATGTCGCCGCCCTCGCCGTACAGGAAGGAGAGGAAGTAGTACGGGTCGTCGCCGCGCAGGTAGAGGCCGGTCTTGCCGGTCTTGTCCTTGATCTTCTTGGCGACGGACTTGAGGTCGTCCAGGTCGGCGGGCGCGTCGACGCCGGCCTCCTTGAACATCTTCTTGTTGTAGAAGATGCCCATGGAGTCGATGACCTGCGGGACGGCGTAGGTCTTGCCGTCGTACTTCGTCGAGGCGACGGCCTGCTTGAGGAAGTCGTCCTCGTTCTTCAGGGCGGCGGTGCCGTCCAGCGGGGCCAGGTAGCCGAGGTTGGCGAAGTCCGGCGTCCAGGCGACCTCGGAGCGGATCACGTCGGGCGCGCCGTCACCGGCCTGGGCGGCGTTCTTGAACTTGTTCTGCGCCTCGCCGAAGGGCACGTTGACGTACTTGACGTCGACCTTCGGGTGCTGCTTCTCGAAGCCCTCGGCCAGCTTCTTGAAGACCTTGTCCTCGCTGCCGACGCTGGAGGTGTCCCACCAGGTCACCGTGCCGGAGAGCTCGCCCGAGCTCTTGCCGCCGCCGGACTCGTCGTCGCTGCCGCAGGCGGTCGCCGCGAGCGCCAGGGCCGCGACCAGGGCGGTGGCCGTTATGCCACGTCGCATCTGAACTCCTTCAACTGCCGTACCGCTCCGTCGCGGCGCCGGGTCGACGTGAACGTAACAAGGATGAAAGACGACCGAAAGACTTTGCGGAAGATTTCTGCAAGCGCTGGTGATCGTTACATTCGCGTGTCCTCAAGGTTGCCGTCAACCCCCTTGACGCTCCCCTCCCACCCCTGGCAGGCGCAGGCGGGAGCGGGTGTATCCGCAGTGCGACGATCCGACCGCAGGGCGCGATCCAGGGCCGCAAGTCCTTGCAAGACGTTGCCGGAAAGCCCGCCGCGGCCCCCCTCCGCAGCGCCCCGCACACGGTGGGCAAGAGGACACCGGCCCGGTACAGTCCCGTCCATGACCGCACGGCTTGCCGATATCGCAACTCAGGCGGGGGTCAGCGAAGCAACGGTCAGCCGGGTCCTGAACGGCAAACCCGGAGTCGCGGCGGCCACCCGCGAATCCGTCCTCGCGGCGCTCGACGTCCTCGGCTACGAACGTCCGGTGCGGCTGCGCAGGCGCAGTGCGGGGCTGGTCGGCCTGATCACCCCGGAGCTGGAGAACCCGATCTTCCCGGCGCTGGCGCAGGTCATCGGCCAGGCGCTGACCCGGCAGGGCTACACCCCGGTGCTGGCGACCCAGACCCCCGGCGGGTCCACCGAGGACGAACTCACCGAAATGCTGGTGGACCGGGGCGTCTCCGGCATCATCTTCGTCTCCGGGCTCCACGCGGACACCTCCGCCGACATGCAGCGCTACGAGCAACTGCGCGGCCAGGGCGTCCCCTTCGTCCTGGTGAACGGCTTCTCCGCCAAGGTGCAGGCCCCGTTCATCTCCCCGGACGACCGGGCGGCGATGCGGCTGGCGGTGACCCACCTGGTGTCGCTCGGCCACACCCGGATCGGTCTGGCGGTCGGCCCGAAGCGCTTCGTCCCCGTACGCCGCAAGATCGAGGGCTTCCACGCGACGATGCGGGAGCAGCTCGGTCTCGCCCCGGACGAGGTGGAGGAGTTGATCCAGCACTCCCTGTACACGCTGGAGGGCGGTCAGGCAGCAGCCTCGGCCCTGATGGAGCGCGGCTGCACGGCGGTGGTGTGCGCGAGCGACATGATGGCGCTCGGGGCGATCCGGGCGGCCCGCAGGCTCTCGAAGGACGTGCCGCGCGATCTCTCCGTCGTGGGCTACGACGACTCCCCGCTCATAGCGTTCACGGACCCGCCGCTGACGACGATCCGGCAGCCGGTGACGGCGATGGGCCAGGCCGCCGTCCGCACGCTCCTGGAGGAGATCGGCGGAACCCCGGCCCCGCACAGCGAGTTCGTCTTCATGCCGGAGCTGGTGGTCCGCGGCTCGACCGCCTCGGGACCCGCAGGCGGCTCAGGGCCGGCTCCTCGTCCTTGAGGCGCAGGACGTGCGACCGGAACCCGACCGGGGGATGATCGAAGGCAGGGGAATCTCTATGGAAGACTCTCTGCCTATGGGTGAAACACAGGTGACAGCGCAGGAGGGCCGGTCGACGGCCGGTTCTTCACCCATCGCGGCCGAGGCGGTCACCGACACCGCCCCCGCGCCCTCCACCACTCCCCCGGCCTCCGGGACGTCGGGACTCATGGCCCGCTTCCGCTCGCTGCGGACGCCCGGCCGGCCCCGGCTCTGGTTCGAGATCCTGCTCATCGCGGTCAGTTACTGGCTGTACTCACTCGTGCGCAACGCGGTGCCGGAGCAGAAGGCCCAGGCGCTGCGCAACGCGGACTGGATCTGGTCGGCGGAGAAATCGCTCGGCCTCGCCTTCGAGGAATCGGTCAACCACGCGGTCAATTCCGTGACGTGGCTGATCGTGTCGATGAACTACTACTACGCGACGCTGCACTTCGTCGTGACCATCGGTGTCCTCGTCTGGCTGTTCCGCCGCCATCCGGGCCGCTACGCGGCGACGCGGCTGGTCCTCTTCGCGACGACGGCCGTGGCGCTGCTCGGGTACTACCTCTATCCGCTGGCCCCACCCCGTCTGATGAACGGCGTGAACTTCATCGACACCGTGCTCGTGCACGAGACGTGGGGTTCGATGGCCTCGGGCAACTTCAAGAACATGTCGAACCAGTACGCGGCCATGCCCTCGATGCACATCGGCTGGTCCCTCTGGTGCGGCCTGACGATCTTCGCCCTGGCCTCGGCGCCCTGGGCCCGCATCCTGGGCCTGCTCTACCCGACGCTCACCCTGGTCGTCATCGTGGCGACCGCCAACCACTTCTGGCTGGACGCGGTGGGCGGGATGATCTGCCTCGCCTTCGGTTACGCGGTCTCCCGTGTCTGGTACGGCTCGCTGCCGCAGCACCTGCCACGGTGGGTCCCCGACGGCAGGAGCCGCCTGAGAGGACTGGGGGGCAGGAAGCCCGCGCCGGAGAAGCACGGGGACCGGGCCGACGCGGACCGCCGCTCCTCCAGCCCGTCAGGCGTCTGAGGACACCGTTCCCGGCTCGTCCGGCCCCTGGTTGCCCGGCGCGTCAGGCGCGTGAGGAGCGGGGGCCGGGGCGGGGCCCCGCCGAGGGGCCAGCAGCACCGCCCCGGTCCGGGGCCGTGGCCGGGGTCGGGGCCCTACGACACGGCCCCGTAGAACCGCTCCTCCACCACCGCGCGGGCCCGCCGCGTGATCCGCCGGTAGTCGTCCAGCATGTCCCCGACGTGCCCCGGCTCGTACCCCAGGTACCGCCCCACCGCCGCCAGCTCCCGCGACTCCGACGGGAACGTGTCGCCCGGCCGCCCCCGTACGAGCATCACCGCGTTGCGCACCCGCGACGCCAGCACCCACGCCTCGTCCAGCGTCTGCGCCTCCTCCGCCGGGATCAGCTCCGCGGCGCACGCGGCGGCCAGCGCCTCGCGCGTCCGCGTCGTGCGCAGCCCCGGTTCCGCCCATCCGTGCTGCATCTGCATCAGCTGCACGGTCCACTCGACGTCGCTCAGCCCGCCCCGCCCCAGCTTCGCGTGGAGCGTGGGGTCCGCGCCGCGCGGCATCCGCTCGGATTCCATGCGCGCCTTGAGCCGGCGGATCTCGCGTACGGCGTCCTCGCCGAGGCCCTCCATCGGGTACCTGAGCGGATCGATCAGCTCGACGAAGGCGCGGCCCACCTCCGCGTCGCCCGCCACCGGCTGGGCCCGCAGCAGGGCCTGGCTCTCCCAGACCAGCGACCAGCGCCGGTAGTAGGCGTCGTACGACTTCAGCGTGCGCACCATCGGCCCGGTCCTGCCCTCGGGGCGCAGGTCGGCGTCGATCAGCAGCGGCGGGTCGGCGGTCGGCAGCTGGAGCAGCCGGCGCATCTCGGAGACGACCGCGTTGGCGGCCTTGGCCGCCTCCTCGTCGCTGACGCCCTCGCGCGGCTGGTGGACGAAGAGGACGTCCGCGTCGGAGCCGTAGCTCAGCTCCTGTCCGCCGAAGCGGCCCATGCCGATGACAGCGAACCGGGTCGGCAGGGTGTCGCCCCACCGCTCCCGTACGGCGGCCCGCAGCGCGCCCGCGATGGTGACGGCGTTGAGGTCGGTGACGGCCGAGCCGACGCGGTCGACGAGGGCCCCGCGGTCCTGCTCGGCGGGGCTGTCCTCGGTGCCGTACGAGCCGATGATGTCGGCTGCGGTCGTACGGAACAGCTCGCGGCGGCGCACCCCGCGCACCACCGCGACCGCCGACTCCGCGTCCCCGGCCCGGCCCACCGCGGCCAGCACCTCCTGCTCCAGGTGGGGCCGGGTGCGGGGCGTGAGCCCCTCCCGGTCGCCGAGGATCGCCACCGCCTCCGGGGCCCGCATGAGCAGGTCCGGGGCGAGGCGGCCGGCGGAGAGGACCCGGGCGAGGTTCTCCGCCGCGGCGCCCTCGTCCCGCAGGAGCCGCAGGTACCACGGGGTCTTGCCGAGCGCGTCGGACACCTTGCGGAAGCCCAGGAGCCCGGCGTCCGGGTCGGCGGAGTCCGCGAACCAGCCGAGCAGCACCGGCAGCAGGGTGCGCTGGATGGCCGCCTTGCGCGTCACCCCGGAGGAGAGGGCCTCCAGGTGCCGCAGGGCGGCGGCCGGATCGGCGTACCCGAGGGCCTCCAGACGGATCGCGGCGGCCTTCGCGCTGAGCCGGGACTCGCCGGGGGCGAGCTGGGCGACGGCGTCCAGCAGCGGCCGGTAGAAGATCTTCTCGTGCAGCCGCCGTACGACGGAGGCGTGCCGCTTCCACGCCTTGTTCAGCTCGGCCACCGGATCGGTGCGCATCCCGAGCGAGCGGCCGAGCCGCCGCAGGTCGGCCTCGTCGTCGGGCACCAGGTGGGTGCGGCGGAGCCGGTGGAGCTGGATGCGGTGCTCCATGGCGCGCAGGAAGCGGTACGCCTCGTCGAGCTGGGCGGCGTCCGCGCGCCCCACGTACCCGCCCTCGGCGAGCTCCCGCAGCGCCTCCAGGGTGGAGCCGCTGCGCAGGGAGGCGTCGCTGCGCCCGTGCACCAGCTGGAGCAGCTGCACCGCGAACTCGACGTCCCGCAGGCCGCCGGGGCCGAGCTTCAGCTCCCGGTCGATCCGGTCGGCGGGGATGTTGTCGACGACGCGGCGGCGCATCTTCTGGACGTCGGGGACGAAGTTCTCCCGGTCGGCGGCCTGCCAGACCAGCGGGGAGACCGCCTCCACGTACTCCGCGCCCAGCTCCGGGTCGCCGGCCACGGCGCGTGCCTTCAGCAGGGCCTGGAACTCCCAGGTCTTGGCCCACCGCTGGTAGTAGGCGAGGTGGGAGCTGAGGGTGCGCACCAGCGGCCCGTTGCGGCCCTCGGGGCGGAGGTTGGCGTCGACCTCCCAGATGGTGCCCTCGACGGTGGTCTCGGAGCAGATCCGCATCATGTGGGCGGCCAGCCGGGTGGCGGCCTGCATGGCCTTGGTCTCGTCGGTCCCGTCACGCGCCTCCGCGACGAAGATCACGTCGACGTCGGAGACGTAGTTCAGCTCGCGCCCGCCGCACTTGCCCATCGCCACGACGGCGAGCCGGCACCGCGCGGCGTCCTCGGGAGCGGCCGTCCGGGCGATGGCGAGGGCGGCGCGCAGGGTGGCGGTGGCGAGGTCGGCCAGTTCGGCGGCGGTCTGGGCGATGCCGGTGGTCCCGCAGACGTCCCGCGCCGCGAGGGTGAGCAGGCACCGCCGGTAGGCGACCCGCAGCGCGTCCGGGTCCGTGGCGTCGGCGAGCCCGCGCTCGAACTCGGCGATGCCCGGGTGCAGGTCGCTGGCCTCGTACGTGACGAGCGTCTGCCAGTCGCGCGGGTGCCGGGCCAGGTGGTCCCCGAGGGCCTCGGAGGCGCCGAGGACCCCGAGGAGCCGGTCGCGCAGGGGTTTGGCGGTGATGAGGGTGTCCAGCAGTACCTGCCGGTCGCCCTCCTCCCCCGCCTCCACGATCCGGACCAGGCCGCGCAGGGCCAGGTCCGGATCGGCGGTGGCCCCGAGCGCCTCCAGCAGGACCGGATCGGACCGTACGGAGGCGAGGGCGTCCAGGGCGAGGAGCTGCTCGGCGGCGGACGGGTCGGTGAATCCGTGCCGCAGCAGTCTGGTGAACGTGCTGCTTCTGCGCCCCGGCGCGGTCGTCATCCCGTGCTCTCCTGCCAGCCGAACCGAATGCGTAGCGTGGTGTCGCGGTGCCACGGCCCCGTCGCCGCGTCACAGCCCTTCGAGCCTAGTCGTGCGGTGCCGCGTTCGGGGTGGCGGCGGCCCCGGTGAGCTGTGCGGTCGCGCTCTTCGCCGTTTCCCTCGTCCCGGCGAGGACGGTGGCGTACAACTCCTCGGAGACCAGGACGCGGGGGCTCAGCCCGGCGGCGCGCAGGATCTCGACCGCCGTGTCCCGCTGCCGCTCGCTCGCCTCCACGAACAGGCTGCCGCCGGGCGCGAGCCACCCGGGTGCCTCGGCGGCGACCCGGCGCATGACGTCGAGCCCGTCGCCGCCCCCGTCCAGGGCCACGCGCGGTTCGTGAACGCGGGCTTCGGGGGGCAGGAGCGCGACGTCACCGGTGGGGACGTAGGGGACGTTGGCCAGGAGTACGTCGATCCGGCCGCGCAGGGTGTCGGGCAGAGGGCCGAAGAGGTCGCCCTCGTACACGTGCCCCAGCTCGCCGACGTTGCGCCGGGCGCACCGTACGGCGGCGGGTTCGACATCGCACGCGTGCAGTTCGGCGGTGTCCGCCGCGGCGGCGAGGGCGACGCCCAGGGCACCGGAACCGCAGCAGAGGTCGACGACGACGGCCCTCCGGGGCGCGAGCGCGGCGGCCTGGGCCACGAGGAACTCCGTACGGCGGCGGGGCACGAAGACGCCGGCGCCCACGGCGTAGCGGCGGCCGCCGAACTCCGCCCAGCCCAGGAGGTGTTCGAGCGGCAGCCCGGCGGCGCGGCGCTCGACGAGGGAGGACAGGTCGTCAGGGGTGGCGGCGGCCTCGTGCAGGAGGCGGGCCTCGTCCTCGGCGAAGACGCAGCCGGCGCGGCGGAGGGCGAGGACGGTGTCGGAGAGGGAACCGATGGGGTGAACGGACATACGAGCGGAGCCTTTCGGGGAAACCGATGGGCGCTCGGCGATCGTCCTAGTGCGTCCGGCGGGCCGCTGGTGCGGCTGTCATCACTACCGGTCGTACGACGTGATCGCGCGGGGTGAGCACCCAGCCTGATCCAGCGGTAATGGGTCTCACCTCCTCGGTCGGTCACGTCGTCCCCGTGGTGTACGGGGATCGCGCGCGGGTCTGCCCGGTGGGGGGCCTGCGCGGGTCGTAACAGTACAACAGCCCGCTTCCGCACGCGGACCAGGTGCGGAAGCGGGCGACGACCACCGGCTCGGCCTCGCCGGTCGTGGACATGAGGCGACCGGCGTCGGCCGGGGGACTGCTCGGGGTGCTGAGCCGTCGGACGTCACGGGCGGCGACGAGCACGGCCCGCCGTCGGCGAAGCGCGGGGAGACCCGCGCCGGTGGGCGAGCGGCCGCGCCCGGCTCAGGAACCCGGCCGCCTCACGCGGATCTCATAGGCGATCTCCCAGCGGATGTCCGGCACGACGATGTCGGCGGTCTCCACGGGGCGGCCCTCGTCGTCGAAGTACGTGCGCTCGATCGCGATGACGAGGTCGCCGACGGAGATCCCGAGCAGGTTGGCCTGTTCCCGCGTCGCGCGGGCCGGGCGGACCAGCTCGATACCGGTGGCGATGTCCACGCCGATGGACCGCATGCGCTCCACGACGCCGATCTTGCCGAGCGGGCCCATCTCCGGGAGCAGGACGGGCGTCCCGTCCGTGATGGCCATCGGCTCCCAGCTCTTGGCGAGTTGGACGGGCATGCCGTCGGCGAGGAACTCGTAGTCCGTCACGACGCAGGGGTCGCCCGGCTCGATCGCCAGCCGTTCGGCGATGTCCTCCGTGGCGGGGACGCGCGCCGCGCTGGTGCACTCCCAGTCCGCCTCGTGGTCGAGCTCCTTCATGTTCGAGGCGAAGGGGCCCGAGCCGCGCTGCTCGCTGTGGCGTGAGCGGACCATGCGCCGCCGCTCCCTGGGCCGGCGGACGTACGTGCCCGAACCGGCGCGGCCTTCGAGGATGCCCTCGACGATCAGGTGCTCCATCGCCCGCTGCGCCACGGACGGACCGACACCGAACTCCTCGGCGAACCGCGCACGGGACGGCAGCTTGTCCCCGACCGCCCATTCACCGGCCCGCACGCGAGCCCGCAGCTCGTCCGCCACCTTCAAGTACGACTTATCACGTGGCATTTGAGCAGCTCCGTGTGTTCGGCGTCGATATGGGCGTCGCTGTTGACAAAGCTAACCCATCAGGTTGAAGCTGAATACTCAGCATTACATGGAGTGACAAGAGGCCCCGGGGGAGAAGTGTGCACTCTGCACAAGCGCGGGTTGCGGCGCTGACCGGCATGCTTGCCGCCGCCACGGACTGCGAACCGCGGGAGATCGCCGGCCTGGACGTCTTCCGTGTCGAGGCCGACCTCCCCGCCGAGCTGACCGAGGCGGCCCACGCGGCCGTGCTCGCCGCGCTGGCCACGGCGGACCGCTACGGGCACACGCTGACCCGTACCTCCGAATACGTCTGGGCCGAGATCAGCAGAGAGGCGAACGTGACCCCGACCGAATCCCCCGACACGGCCTACCGCGCCCTGCTCGGCCACACGACGACCTGCACCGCCTGCCGGACCGGCGTGAACTGCCCCGACGCCACACGGCTCGTCCGCGCCTGGCGGGACACCCGGCGATGAGCCCCGTCCGCCTCATCGGCCCCATCAGCTCCATCGACCCCACCGCATCCATCGGCCCCATCCATCACGGAGGTACCTGATGCGCAGCACCCGCCCGGCCTTACCGGCAACGCCCGGGAGGCCCGGATGATCACCCTTTCCCCGACGGACGTCCGTACCTGCGAGGCGTGCTGGAACGCCCCGGTCACCGCCGCCCGGCACACCCCCGCAGGCCGCGACCTGCTCTGCGAGGAGTGCGCGGAGGGCGACTACCCGCGCCGGGTCGACCTGTTCCCGCCCCTCGGCGTCTACGGCCTGACCGCGCGCAAGCTCGCGAACGACGGCAGACACGGCAGCGGCCCCCCGAACCTGCCACCGGACCCGGGCCCCCCACTGCCCAACCCGCCCCCCGCCCCGTCCCCACCGGGAACGCCGCCGGTCTAGGAGGCGTGCGCCTTCCCCTCGTGCCCGTGCCCGTACCGTCCCGCGACGCGTACGGGCACGGGTCAGGTCCGCGTACGGGCACGGGTCAGGTCCGGGTACGGCCGCGGACAACTCCGGCGACACGGCCGGCCCGGCTGGGTAAGGTGGCGATCTTCGGCCGGCGGAAGCCCGCTGGAGTCCCGCGAGGCCGTGCCGTTCACCATGCTTCCCGACATCACCACCGCCCGACTCCGGCTCGACCGCGCCCTGGACGGGCTGGCCGCCGCCTTCCGCGGCATGACCGCGCGCGCCGACGAGGTCCAGTGCGCGTGTCACTGGGGCAGCCCGGAGGAACTGGCCCTGCTGAAGACCCCCGGCGTGCCCCTCGCCCCGGATCTCCTCCGCCGCACCTGGGACGCCCCCGACTGGAACGACCACGGGGCGGTGCTGCGCCGGATCCTGCCCCAGTTCGCACGGGCGCTGGTGGGCGGCGAGGTGAAGCCCTTGTTCGGCATGTACGAGGTCGGCCGCTCGTTCGCCCGAGGGCACTGGCAGCGGTGGCCCGCGCGCCAGAGCGCCGCGGTCCGGGAGTTCCTGCACGCGTGGTGGGCCTGCGGCCTTCTGGACCCGGCACCCGCCGTGCCCGTGCACGAACTCCTCGCTCTCTGCGCCGAGGCCGCGGGCACGATGGACCCCTGGCTCGCCGTCTGGGAGTCACTCGACGACGAGGTGCCCGACCGGCACCTGGCGGAGGCCGCCGCCGCGTGGGAGTACGGCCTGCTGGGCGATCAACTGCCGTGGGACCCATGGGACGAGGAGGACGGGAGCGGGCTGCGCGGCGCGCTCTCGACCTGGCTCGTCCGCCACGCGCCGACACGGCTGCGCACCCGGAGGGGATGCGAGGGGCTGCTGCACCGCATCCGCCTGGTCGGTCTCAGCGGCCCGGCACGCTGGGAGGACCCGCACTGGCCGGGCCACCGGTACTGACCTGGCCGCCGCGTCCCCGGCCCCGGACGGTCGGGGCCGAGGGCGCGCGCCTCGGGCGGCAGCCTGTCACGCTGCGGGAGAAGGCCGTGTCACCAGCGCTCGAACGCGGTGAAGGCATGGCCACCGGCCGCCCCGGTGACGATGATGCGCCCGTCGTGCTCGAAGAAGTGACCGCTGGGCGCCTCGTCACGGAAATGGCGCTCGTCGAGTTCCTCGCCGTCGCCGGCGTCGAACACGAGCAGCTCGGTGATGGCGCTGGCCTGGGTCGACCACTCGCACAGCACGGAGACCCGGTCGCCCCGGACGGCCAGCCCGGCGGCGGGCTCGTCCAGTTCTTCGTTCCACACCTCTTCGCCGGTCTTCAGGTCGAAGGCGACGAGCCGGTAGTGCCGTCCCTTGTGGTAGGTCCACGCCAGCGCGTACATCCGCTCGCCGACGACCTCCGCCCGGTCGATCTGGCCGTAGTCACCGCTCAGCTCGACCCCCGGCCCAGGACGCCCGTCCTGGCCGAAGGCGATGAACGCGCCCGTCTCCTCGCCCGAGTTCCCGTTCGAGGACCGCACGACCCGCAATACCAAGGGGTCGGCCGACTCGATGGCCACCGTGGAGTCCGTGGACACGGGACGCCGGGCATCGAGGGGAACGTTCCACTTCAGGGCGCCGGTGCCACGGTCGAAGGCGGCCGCCGTCAGCTCGACGTCCCCGCCGTCGGCGGATACCGGATCGTCCGCGTCCTCCCCGCCGCAGGCGAGGACGGCGTGGACCTGGTCCTTGCCCACGAGCGTGTCCCACACCCCGCACGTACCGGGCACGGCCGCCGTCCAACGGGCCTTGCCCGTGCGGAGATCGAAGGCGCGCAGGGCACGGTTGCCGCCCGGCCTCCGCACCTCCTGCTCGGTCCGTTCGTGGCGGACCAACGCGAGGCCGTGTCCGGCCTCCAGGAACCCGTCCCCGGGGAACCGGCCGTCAGAGACGGCCCGCGGGACGCTCCACAGCTCCCGCCCGTCCTTCACGTCGAAGGCCCGGACGGTCGAACAGCCCTTGTCCGTGGCCTTGCCCGGTGCACCCGTCCCGCCGCTGGCGGTGGCGTTGCTCTCGGTGCCGTACGCGACCAGCAGGACCCCCTCGTCAGCACGAGGAGCACTCCCGCAGATCTGGGAACGGCCGGGCGGTACGAACTCCCAGAGCTTCTTCCCGTTCTGCCCGTCGGCGATGCCGAAGCCGGTCACCGCGTCGAACCGGCTGCGGACGGCGACGTCCCCGACGACCCAATTGCGGTTCGGCTTGTCGTCGCTGGGCCGGTCCTTCGCGGTGGCCCAGGTCCGCACCATGGAGTCGCCCGGCAGATAGCCCTCGAACGACAGGAACCAGGCGGTGAGGGACCCGACCGCCCCCAGGACGAGTCCGATCACCACCAGCGGCTTGATGAGCCCAGCTCTGCCCGACATCACGCGCTCCCTCACCTGTGCATGGCACATCCCCCGCGAGCGGCGTTCCGGAGACCCGCCCGCCCCGTTGATCTTCGAACGACGGTCAGGCTAAGGGCAGGGACGCCCGGCGGTCCACGCGGATCCGGAGCGGGTCCGGGACGACAGTGCCCGCCGCGTCCCGAACCCTCCCGCCGGGGTCGTACCGCTTCCGGCCCGCGCTACAGCACCGGCAGCAGGTTCTTCAGCTCGAAGGCCGTGACCTCGCTGCGGTACTCCTCCCACTCCCGCTTCTTGTTGCGGAGGAAGAAGTCGAAGACGTGCTCGCCCAGCGTCTCGGCGACCAGTTCGCTCTTCTCCATCAGGGAGATCGCCTCGCCCAGGTTCTGCGGGAGCGGTTCGATGCCCATCGCGCGGCGTTCGGCGTCGGAAAGGGCCCAGACGTCGTCGTCGGCGCCGGCCGGGAGTTCGTAGCCCTCCTCGATGCCCTTGAGGCCGGCGGCGAGCAGGACCGCGTACGTGAGGTACGGGTTGGCGCCGGAGTCGATCGAGCGGACCTCGACGCGGGCCGAACCGGTCTTGCCCGGCTTGTACATCGGGACGCGGATGAGGGCGGAACGGTTGTTGTGGCCCCAGCAGATGTACGAGGGGGCCTCGCCGCCCGCGCCCGCCGCGCGCGAGGAGCCGCCCCAGATGCGCTTGTAGGAGTTGACCCACTGGTTGGTGACGGCGGAGATCTCCGCCGCGTGCCGCAGCAGACCGGCGATGAACGAGCGGCCCACCTTGGAGAGTTGATATTCCGCACCCGACTCGTAGAAGGCGTTGCGGTCGCCCTCGAAGAGGGAGAGGTGGGTGTGCATGCCCGAACCGGGGTACTCCGAGAACGGCTTCGGCATGAACGTGGCCTGCACGCCCTGCTCCAGCGCCACCTGCTTCATCACCAGACGGAACGTCATGATGTTGTCCGCCGTCGAGAGCGCGTCCGCGTACCGCAGGTCGATCTCCTGCTGGCCCGGCGCCCCCTCGTGGTGGCTGAACTCGACCGAGATGCCCATCGATTCGAGCATCGTGATCGCCTGGCGGCGGAAGTCCATCCCCACGTTCTGCGGCGTGTGGTCGAAGTAGCCCGAACTGTCCGCCGGGGTCGGGCGGGTGCCGTCCACCGGCTTGTTCTTCAGCAGGAAGAACTCGATCTCGGGGTGGGTGTAGAAAGTGAAGCCGAGGTCCGACGTCTTGGCGAGGATGCGCTTCAGGACGTACCGCGGATCCGCGAAGGAAGGGGAACCGTCCGGCATCAGGATGTCGCAGAACATCCGCGCGGTGCCCGGAGCTTCGGCGCGCCACGGCAGGATCTGGAACGTGCCCGGGTCCGGCTTGGCGATCATGTCCGACTCGTAGACCCGTGCGAAGCCCTCGATGGCGGAGCCGTCGAAGCCGATGCCCTCGTCGAAAGCCTGCTCCAGCTCGGCCGGAGCGACGGCGACGGACTTGAGGAACCCGAGGACGTCGGTGAACCACAGCCTCACGAAGCGGATGTCGCGCTCCTCAAGGGTCCTGAGGACGAATTCCTGCTGCTTGTCCATTGCCACATCCTTGCAGTTCAGACGGTCCGTGCACCACCGCCCGGGGTAGGGGGACACTGCCAGTATCACGACCCGGGATTTCACCCACATTACGCACCCGATGTGAGAGGGAGCACGCGGCCACCCGCATCGGTCGACGGCCGCCGCGCACGGGCGCGACGGCCGGGTGGCAGGAGGCTTCCGGCCCGTGTCCGTACGCCGGTTCGCGGGCCGTTCCCCGGCCTTCCCCACCCTGCGGCGGGGTTCCGTGCCGCAGGGCCGGGCGGTACGGAACCCCGCCCACCCGAACGGGCGATTGCGGTCGCGCCGCACCATCGGGCCGGTGACGATGGGTGGCGCTCGGGGCCGTACGGCAGTGCCATCGGCACGCAGGAGGAAACCCCCCATGACGACCGCCAAAGACATCATGCACAGCGGGGCCCGCTGGATCCCGGCCCACGAGACGCTCGACCGTGCTGCGCAGTTGATGCGCGAGCACAACGTGGGCGCGCTGCCCGTCTCGGCCAACGGCGACTCGGACCGGATGGTCGGCATCATCACCGACCGCGACATCGTCGTCGGCTGTGTGGCCAAGGGGCACGACCCCGCCAAGATCACGGCGGGCGACCTCGCCCAGGGCACGCCCCGCTGGATCGAGGCGGAAGCCGATGTGGACGCGGTCCTGGAGGAGATGCAGACCCATCGCATCCGCCGGCTGCCCGTCGTCGAGAACAAGAAGCTGGTCGGCATGATCAGCGAGGCCGATCTGGCGCAGCACCTGACCGAGGAGCAGATCGCCGGCTGGGCGGAGAAGGTCTACTCCCGCACCTGAGGCACCGGTACGCCTGCGGCCCGGCGCCCGTCACCCGCTCCGGCGGCGAGGAGACGGGAGCCGGGCCGCCGCTCGTCCGTATACCCGGCGGGGGTAGGGTGGCCCGCATGGCGGGCGTGGTGCGGAGCAGGGGCGTGACCTGCGGGCGACTGGTGCTGTTCGCCGCCCTGCTGTTCGGCGTCCTCACCATGCATACGGTGGGACATCCGGCCGAGCACAGCGGTCCGGGGGCCGCCTCGTTCTCGACGCCCCTCCTGACCGGCCCCTCGTACGCCGCCCCGGCCGGCCCCTCGTCCACCGCCCCGGCCGGTCGCTCGTACGCCGTCGTGGCCGGCGAGCACACGGCCGCCGGAGCCCGGAAGCCGGCGACTGCCCCGCCCCACCGCTCCCCCGCCCTCCACACCGCCTCCGGTCACGGTCCCGGCGACGACGCCCCCATGAGCGGCATGGACCCGCTCTCCGTCTGCCTCGCCGTCCTCGGCGCCTGGGGGCTCGCCCTCCTCGGCGCCCGGCTGCTGCGCGGGCGGCGCGCCGCCGGACCGTCCACCGGTGCGCCGGTGGATGCGGGGCTCCCGCCGGCGCGGCGGCCGGATCCGCCGCCCCCGATACCGGTGCTCGCCGCCGTGTCGGTGCTGCGCAGATAGGAGTGGGCGCCTCACCTCCGCCCTCCCCTTTGTCCCAGAATCACCAGCACGTCAGAGGTGTCTTCAGCATGTCCGCACGACTTACCCGACGCGCCGTCCTCGGCGCAGCCCTCGCCGTCGCCGGAACCGGAGCGCTCACCGCCTGTTCCGACGCCGGTGGCGACCACGGCGGCACGCACTCCCCCGGCGGGGTGCGGGACTCCGGTACCTACGTCTCCCCCGGCGGCGAGGAGGTGCGCGCGGCCGAGGCGGCGCGCGGCTCCGGTCCCGTACGCGAGGTGTCCCTCACCGCCACCCGTACCCCGCTCGACCTCGGCGGCGGACGGACTGTCGCCTCCTGGGCGTACGGGGACCGGCTGCCGGGGCGGGAGGTGCGGGTGACGGCGGGCGACACGCTCGCGCTCACCCTCGCCAACCATCTGCCGGAGCCCACCTCCCTGCACTGGCACGGCCTCGCCCTGCGCAACGACATGGACGGGGTCCCCGGTCTGACCCAGCGGAGCATCGCACCGGGGGCCGGCTTCGCCTACCGGTTCGCCGTGCCGCATCCGGGAACGTACTGGTTCCACCCGCACTCCGGCGTCCAGCAGGACCGGGGTCTGTACGCACCGCTGATCGTGGAGGACCCGAAGGGGCCGTTGGCCTACGACAAGGAGTGGGTCGTCGTCCTCGACGACTGGGTCGACGGGGTGGAGGGGTCCACCCCGGACGCCGTCCTGAAGGAACTGTCCGGCGGCATGGGCGGCGGGATGGACCATGGCGCGCACACCATGTCCGGTGACAGCGGCGCGGGGGAAGCGGACCGCGGCGGGCCCCCGCGGATGATGATGGGGGCCCGCAGTGAGCTGCTCGGGGGCGACGCCGGTGACGTGGCCTACCCGTACTACCTCGTCAACGGGCGGGTGCCGAACGACCCGGCCTCCTTCTCCGCGCGGCCCGGGGACCGCATCCGGCTGCGGATCATCAACGCCGGCGGCGACACCGCCTTCCGGGTCGCGCTCGGCGGGCACCGGATGACCGTGACGCACACCGACGGTTTCCCGGTCCGGCACACCACGGGCGACGCGCTGCTGCTGGGGATGGGCGAGCGGTACGACGTCCTGGTCACCGCCGGTGACGGCGTCTTCCCGCTGACCGCGCTCGCCGAGGGGAAGAAGGCCGCCGGCCTCGCCGTGCTGCGGACCGGGAGCGGGGCCGCGCCCGCCGCCTCCGCACGGCCCGAGGAGCTGGACGGGAAGCTGGTGGAGGCGGGGCGGCTGGTCCCGGACCCGTCGGTGGCGCTGAGCGACCGGGCACCGGACCGGACGATCCGCATGCGGCTCACCGGCGGGATGGCGGCGTACGACTGGACCTTCGACGGGCAGCCGTACGACGCGAAGCGGCGGCGGCCGGTGGAGGCGGGCGAACGGGTGCGCCTCGTCTTCGACAACGCGACGCCCATGTGGCACCCGCTGCATCTGCACGGGCACACCTTCGCGCTGGGCGGGAACGCCGCCGGGGCCCGCAAGGACACCGCGATCGTGCTCCCGCACCGGTCGCTGACCGTCGAGTTCGAGGCCGACAATCCGGGGCTGTGGATGGTCCACTGCCACAACGTGTACCACGCCGAGGCGGGGATGATGACGGTGCTCGGGTACCGGGCCTGACGCTCCGGTCCGTCCTCGCGGCGTGACGCAGGTCGGGACCGGAGCCGTCCGGACACCGGCCCCGACCTGCGATTCCCGTGACCTCGGGCACATTCCGACCGAGCCGCGCGGGCATTGCGTCAGAAAGACGATTACACTGGCGGACGTGCCTCAACTACGCCTCGCACTGAATCAGATCGACTCGACCGTCGGCGACCTCGCCGGCAACTCCGAGGCGATCGTCCACTGGACCCGGCACGCCGCCGAGCAGGGCGCCCACCTCGTGGCGTTCCCCGAGATGGCGCTGACCGGATACCCCGTCGAGGACCTGGCCCTGCGGTCGTCCTTCGTCGAGGCCTCACGGCAGGCGCTGCGCGCGCTGGCCGCCCGGCTCGACGCGGAGGGCTTCGGCGAACTGCCGGTCGTCGTCGGCTACCTGGACCGCTCCGAGCACGCCGCGGCGCGCTACGGGCAGCCCGCCGGTTCCCCGCGCAACGCCGCCGCCGTGCTGCACCGCGGCGGGATCGCGCTCAACTTCGCCAAGCACCACCTGCCGAACTACGGGGTCTTCGACGAGTTCCGGTACTTCGTGCCGGGCGACTCGATGCCCGTCGTGCGGGTCCGGGGCATCGATGTGGCCCTCGCGATCTGCGAGGACCTGTGGCAGGACGGCGGACGCGTCCCGGCCGCCCGGTCCGCCGACGCCGGACTGCTGCTCTCCATCAACGCCTCGCCGTACGAGCGGGACAAGGACGACACCCGGCTGGAGCTGGTCCGCAAGCGGGCCCGTGAGGCCGGCTGCACCACGGCGTACCTGGCGATGATCGGCGGGCAGGACGAGCTGGTCTTCGACGGCGACTCGATCGTCGTCGACCGGGAGGGCGAGGTCATCGCCCGTGCCCCGCAGTTCTCCGAGGGCAGCGTCATCCTCGACCTGGAGCTGCCCGCCGCGGCCGCCGAGGCGCCGTCCGGCATGGTGGACGACGGGCTGCGCATCGACCACGTGGTGCTCTCCGACCGCCCCGTGGACGCGTACGAGCCGGAGTTGGCGGGCGGGTACGCGGAGCGGCTGGAGGACGAGGAGGAGATCTACTCCGCACTCGTGGTCGGGCTGCGCGCGTACGCCGCGAAGAACGGTTTCAGCAGTGTGCTGATCGGGCTCTCCGGCGGGATCGACTCGGCGATCTGCGCGGCCATCGCGTGCGACGCGCTCGGCGCGCAGAACGTCTACGGCGTGTCCATGCCGTCGAAGTACTCCTCGGACCACTCCAAGGGCGACGCGGCCGAACTGGCGCGGCGTACCGGCCTCAACTTCCGTACGGTGTCGATCGCGCCGATGTTCGACGCGTACATGGGGTCGCTGGAGCTCACCGGACTCGCGGAGGAGAACCTCCAGGCCCGGCTGCGCGGCACGACGCTGATGGCCATCTCCAACCAGGAGGGGCAGATCGTGCTGGCGCCGGGCAACAAGTCCGAGCTGGCGGTCGGCTACTCCACGCTGTACGGGGACGCGGTCGGCGCGTACGGGCCGATCAAGGACGTCTACAAGTCGTCGGTGTTCCGGCTGGCGAAGTGGCGCAACCGGGCGGCCGAGGAGCGGGGCCAGGTCCCGCCGATCCCGGAGGCGTCGATCACCAAGCCGCCGAGCGCGGAGCTGCGGCCGGGGCAGGTCGACACGGACTCGCTGCCGGACTACGAGGTGCTCGACGCGATCCTGGAGCGGTACGTGGACCGGGATCAGGGTCTCGACGAGATCGTGGCCGCCGGTTTCGACGCGGAGCTGGTGGCGAAGACGCTGCGGATGGTCGATACGGCGGAGTACAAGCGGCGGCAGTATCCGCCGGGGACGAAGATCTCGCCGAAGGGGTTCGGGAAGGACCGGCGGCTGCCGATCACGAACCGGTGGCGCGAGTCGTCGTAACGGGTGGGCGGTCACGGACGGACAGCGTCGGTGGCCGCCTTCTCCTCGCACGCCGGACGGGCCGCTCGGGCCACCACACAGGATTCCTGCCCCTGCCCCCGGTCCAGCCGGCCCGCCGTGGCCGCGATCGCCAGGCCGGTCACCGCCAGCACCGCGCCCACCGGGGCCGGGGACGTCCAGCCCCAGCCGGCCGCGATGGCCGCTCCGCCCAGCCAGGCGCCGCCCGCGTTGGCCAGGTTGAAGGCCGAGTGGTTGGAGGCGGAGGCCAGGGTCGGGGCATCCTTCGCCTTGTTCATGACCAGCATCTGGAGCGGGGTCGTCGTCATGAACCCCACCGCTCCCAGCAGCACCACCATCACCAGCGCCACCCCCTTCACGTGCACCGTGAAGGGGAACACCGCGAGGACCACCGCGAGCGCGCCGAGCGATCCGTAGAGGGTCGGGCGCAGTGCCCGGTCCGTGAGGGGGCCCGCCGCCAGGGCGCCCAGGGTCATGCCGATGCCGAAGAGGGCCAGGACCAGGGTGACGGAGGACTCGCCGAAGCCCATCGCCTTCGTCGTCATGGCCGAGAGGTACGCGTACACCGCGAAGACGCCGGCGAAGCCGAAGACCGCGGTGAGGAGGCCGAGAACCACCTGGCGGTCGCCGAGGGCGCGCACTTCTCGGCGGACGTCCTGGTGCGCCTCGACCGGGATGGGGGGCACCAGGCGGGCGAGGGCCGCCATCGCGGCCAGACCGATCGCCGCGACCACGAGGAAGGTGGCCCGCCAGCCAAGGTGCTGGCCGAGGAGGGTGGCGGCGGGGACGCCGACGATGTTGGCGACGGTCAGGCCGAGGAACATCGTCGCTACGGCCCGCGCCTGACGGCCCTCGGTGACCAGCCGGGCGGCGACGACCGCGCCGACGCCGAAGAACGCGCCGTGCGGCAGACCGGCGAGGAGGCGGCCCGCGATCAGCCAGCCGAAGTCCGGGGCGAGCGCGGAGGCCAGGTTGCCCACGGTGAAGAGGGCCATGAGGAGCAGCAGCATCTTCTTGCGCGGGATGCGGGAGCCGAGGCCGGTGAGCAGGGGCGCGCCCAGGACGACGCCGATCGCGTACGCCGACACGAGGTATCCGGCGGTGGGCACGGACGTGTCCAGGTCGTCCGCCACGTCGGGGAGCAGCCCCATCATGACGAACTCCGTCGTGCCTATGCCGAAGGCGCTCACGGCCAGGGCGAGGAGGGCCAGAGGCATGGAGAAGGGGCCTTTCGCGGTCATGCGCGGTTCAGGGGCAGAACGAAGAACCGCCGCCTCGGAGGGACGCCGGGCGACGGCTGGGCCTTCGTTATGTATTCGACTGAAACAAATTGTCGCAGAGGATGTGTGCCGCGCGGTGAACGGCGGGTTGCGCGTGCGCGGTCGCCGTCACGGCTCCGGGCGGGACGCGGTGGCCGTCACAGCTCCGGGCCGGACGCGATCGCCGTCACAGCCGCACGCGCGCCGCGATCGGGAGGTGGTCGCTGTCGGTCGCCGCCAGGGTCCAGGACGCCTTCGGCTCGACGCCCTTGACCATGATCTGGTCGATCCGGGCCATCGGGAACGAGGCGGGCCAGCTGAAGCCGAACCCGTCGCCCGCCGCGCCCTGGGTGGACCGCATCTGCGCGGTGACCGCGTTCAGCGAGCGGTCGTTCATGGTGCCGTTGAGGTCCCCGAGCAGGATGACGCGCTCCACCCGTTCGTGACCGATGGCCTCGCCGAGCGCGTCGACGCTGTCGTCGCGCTGGTTGGCGGTGAACCCGGCCCGAAGCTTCACCCGGACGGACGGGAGGTGGGCGACGTACACCGCGACCTCGCCCTCGGGCGTCGTGACCGTGGAACGCATCGCCCGCGTCCAGCCCATCTTGATGTCCACGGGCCTGGTGTCGGCCAGCGGGTACTTGCTCCACAGGCCCACGGTGCCCTGGACCGCGTGGTACGGGTAGCGGCCGGCCAGCGACTTCTCGTACGTGGAGACCTGCCGGCCCGGAAGTTCCTGGAGGGCCACGACGTCCGCCCCGGAGCCGGCGACCTGCTGGGCGGTGCCCGCGGGATCGGGGTTGCCGGCGTTGACGTTGTGGGTGGCGACGGTGAGGTCGCCGCCGGAGCCGGACTTGTCGGTGATCAGGCCGCCGAACATGTTGAGCCAGACCACGACGGGCAGCAGCAGCGCCACCAGGGCGGTCGCGGAGCGCCTCACCAGGGCCAGGACCAGCAGGACGGGGATGAGGAGCGCGACCCACGGCAGGAACGTCTCGACGAGGCTGCCGAGGTTGCCGAGGCGGTTGGGGACCCGCGCGTGGACGCCCATCAGCAGGGTCAGCAGGACCGAGCAGAGGGCGAGCACGATGCCGCGCCGCCAGATGCCCCGGTCGTTCCTCAGGCGCTGCCCCAGGGCCCGGAAGCGTGAATCGCGGGCCTCGGGCTGCTCCGCGCTGCCGTTGTCCGTGTCCGCTCCGTACGCCTGCACCATCGCGCTTGTCCTCACTGCCTTGCCCTGCACATCGCCGCGTTCCCGACCCTAGGCGATGAGGGGCGCCCTTCCCGCCGCCGACCCCGCCCGCAGGCCCGTCGGCCTGTCGGCCGACCGGACCGCCGGATGCCCGACGACGCGTACGGAAGGCAGGACGACCGGGACGGGACCGGGGGTTCCGGGCCGGGGCGGGGCACACGGCCTTGTGACAGAACGAGCACACTCGGGCACGGCGATTCCTCCGGCGGCCCGGCCCTGTGTGCGGGCCCACTTCACGGGGGGCGGGGCGGGATGCCACCATGGAAGGGATCCGGGGACGCCGTCAGGGCGCCTCGAGATGACGAAGGAGCCACCGGCCATGTCGCTTCAGGCTGCACGCAATCAGAACCAGTCCTCCCCCGCGGGTCCGTCCGCCGACAGCAGCAAGGCGCTGTACGGAGGGAAGTCCACCCGCCGCATCACCGTCCACGACATCGCCGCCGCCACCGAGCGCGGCGAGAAGTGGCCCATGCTCACCGCCTACGACGCGATGACCGCGTCCGTCTTCGACGAGGCCGGTATCCCGGTCATGCTCGTCGGGGACTCGATGGGCAACTGCCACCTCGGCTACGAGACCACCGTGCCGGTCACCATGGACGAGATCGCCATGCTGTCCGCTGCCGTCGTACGCGGCACCAAGCGCGCCCTCATCGTCGGCGACCTGCCCTTCGGCTCGTACCAGGAGGGCTCCGTCCAGGCGCTGCGCAACGCCACCCGGCTGATCAAGGAATCGGGCGTCGGCGCGGTCAAGCTGGAGGGCGGCGAGCGGTCCCACGAACAGATCCGGCTGCTCGTCGAGTCCGGCATCCCGGTCATGGGCCACATCGGCCTGACCCCGCAGTCCGTCAACGCGATGGGCTACCGGGTCCAGGGCCGTGGCGAGGAAGCCGCCCAGCAGCTGCTGCGCGACGCCAAGGCCGTGCAGGACGCGGGCGCGTTCGCCGTCGTGCTGGAGCTGGTCCCCGCCGAGCTGGCCGCCGAGGTCACCCGTACGCTGCACATCCCGACCGTCGGCATCGGGGCCGGGTCCGCGACCGACGCGCAGGTGCTGGTCTACACGGACATGGTCGGGCTGACCGGCGGCAAGGTGCCGCGCTTCACCAAGCAGTACGCGAATCTGCGCCAGGTGCTCGGCGACGCGGCGAAGGAGTTCGCGGACGAGGTCGTCGGGGGCTCGTTCCCGGCGGCGGAGCACACCTTCCACTGAGCCGCGGCCTCCCCCGGCCCCCGGCCCGAACGGCTTCCGGGTGCCGGCGGGACCGGGTGTCGGCCCCGGCCGAGTCGTGGTCTCCGCCGCATCACGGCACCGCCCGCGCGGGGCTCCGGGGCGTCCGGCGCAGACCCGCTCCCACCAGCCATTTCCCGCACCACCGACAGCCCGCCGACATCCCCCATCGGCGGGCTGTCGCACGTCCGGAGCCCCTGTCGGCGGGCTGTCGGTGGTCTGTCGGCGGGCGCTGGTCTGCTGGTGGACATGGAACGAATCGACAAGAACGCCGGCAGCGGCCGGAACGCCGTCGAGGTGCGGGGGCTGGTCAAGCACTACGGCGCGACCAGAGCGCTGGACGGGGTGGACCTCGACGTGCGCGAGGGCACCGTCCTCGGTGTGCTCGGCCCCAACGGCGCCGGCAAGACCACTCTCGTACGCTGCCTGTCCACCCTGGTCACCCCCGACGCCGGTCACGCGGTCGTCGCGGGCTACGACGTGGTGAGGCAGCCCCGGCAGCTCCGCCGGACCATCGGCCTCACCGGCCAGTACGCCTCGGTCGACGAGAAGCTCTCCGGCCGGGAGAACCTCTACATGATCGGGCGGCTGCTCGACCTGTCCCGCACACAGGCGCGGGCCCGTGCCGACGAGCTGCTGGAGCGGTTCTCGCTCACCGAGGCCGCCAAGCGGGCGTGCATGGAGTACTCCGGCGGGATGCGCCGCCGGCTCGACCTGGCCGCCTCCATGATCGGCAGCCCTGCGGTCCTCTACCTGGACGAGCCGACGACCGGTCTTGACCCCCGTACCCGCAACGAGGTGTGGGACGAGGTGCAGCGGATGGTCGCCGAGGGCGCGACGGTCCTGCTGACCACCCAGTACATGGAGGAGGCCGAACAGCTCGCCACGGAGCTGACGGTCATCGACCGGGGCAGGATCATCGCGCGGGGCGGGGTCGACGAGCTGAAGGCGAAGGTCGGCGGGCGCACGCTCCAGATCCGGCCGTCGGACCCCGCTGAGCTGTCCGCGATGGCGCAGGCGATCCGGGAGGCCGGGCTCGACGGGATCGCCGGGGCGCAGGCCGTGCCCGACGAGGGGCTGCTGTACGTGCCGATCCTCAGCGACGAGCAGCTGACCGCCGTCATCGGGGTGCTGGGCGTCCGGGGCTTCTCCCTCGCCCATGTCTCCACCGCTCTGCCCAGCCTCGACGAGGTGTTCCTCGCGATCACCGGCGACAAGGCCACCCCTCTCACCGACCAGGCTCCCCAGGAGGCCGCCGCATGAGCACCATGACACTGCCCCCCGCCCCGGCCGGGTCCGCGGGCACCGCACCGGTCAGGCCGGTGGCCGAGGAGGGCCGGATCGGGCTGCGGTCCCACCTCCGGCACATCGGGGCCCTGGCGCGGCGCAATCTGCTCCAGATCAAGAAGGACCCGGAGTCGATGTTCGACGTCCTTCTGATGCCGATCATCTTCACGCTGCTGTTCGTGTACGTCTTCGGCGGCTCGGTCGGCGGCAGCCTCGGCGGGGACCGGCAGGACTACCTGAACTACCTGGTGCCGGGGTTGATGGCGATGATGGGCATGAACATCGCCATGGCGGTGGGCACCGGCGTCAACGACGACTTCCGCAAGGGCGTCATGGACCGCTTCCGGACGATGCCGATCGCCCGTTCCTCGGTGCTCATCGCCAAGATCGTGGTCGAGCTGGGCCGGATGATGGTCGCCATCGCCATCCTGCTCGCGATGGGCTTCGCCCTCGGCATGACCCTGGGCACGTCGGTGCTCGGCATGCTGGGGGCTGTGGCCCTGTCGGCGGTGTTCGGCGCCTCCATCATGTGGATCTTCATCGTGCTCGGGCTGGCCATGAAGACGGCCCAGGCGGTCCAGGGGATGGGAATGCTGGTGCTGATGCCCCTCCAGTTCGGGTCCTCCATCTTCGCCCCGCCGACGACCATGCCGGGCTGGCTCCGGACGTTCACCGACTACAACCCGCTGTCCAACCTCGCGGACGCGGTACGCGGCCTGATGATGGGCGGCCCGGTCGCGGACTCCGTCTGGGTGACGCTCGCCTGGGCCGCCGCGATCACGCTGGCGATGGCGCCGCTGGCCGTGTCCACGTTCCGCCGGAAGGCATGAGCGCGGGGATGCCGCGCCGGAACGTACAGGGCGCCGGACGGGGCGCCGGAGCGTGCGCCCCGCCGGGCGTCACTGCGGCGGGTGCGCCCGCCGGTACGTCTCCGCCAGGGCGGTGGCCTCGTCGAGGGTGAGGCCACCGCCCTGTTCGTAGGCCGCCGTGTACGCCTCGTCGTCGAGCCGGTCCCGGACGGCCTGCTCGGTGAGCTCCAGGTTGCGCCGCTCCATCACCGTCGGCACGTGCCCCTGCGGCAGCAGCGTCTCCTGGAACCCCAGCAGCCGGGCGGCGTCCCGCGCCGCGTCGGCGCCGCGGAACCCGGCGAGCGCCCGCGCCACAGCGGTCAGATGGGCCGACGGCATCTGCGGGGCCACCATCATCGACAGCGGCTCCCGCGCGCTCTCCAGCGCGGTCAGCGCGTTGGAGAGCGCGGAGGCGTGGTCGCCGTCGAGGTTGTCCAGCCAGGCCAGCACGCCGTGGACGAACCCGCCGAAGATGGCGACATCACGATCCTTGAAGTCCTCCCGGACCAGCTGGGCCTGCTGCCGGGCCTCGCCCACCCGCCCCTGGAGCCCGAGGACGAGCGCCAGGTGCATCCGGGCCATCGGCGTCGCCTCATGGCCCGACAGCCGGCCGTTGGTGACGTCACGCAGGATGGCCTCGGCCTCCGGGAGCCGTTCGAGCTCGATGAGGGATCCGGCGTACCGGGCCCGCAACAGCGCCGCCTGGCTCTGGGCGCCGATCTTCCGCGCGTACTCCACGGCCTCCCGGTAGTCGTCCAGGGCCGCCGCGAAGTCACCGGCCCGCTCGTTGGCCTCGCCCCGCGCGGAGAGCGCCTCGGCGGCGCCCCAGTCGTCGCCGAGCCGGGTGTAGATCGCAAGGCTCTCGTCGGCGTCGGCGCGCGCGTCCGCCACCCGCTCGGGGCTGTTGGACGAGATGTTGGCGCGGGTGTGGAGGGCGTTGCCCAGCTCCCACTCGCCGCCGTGCACCCGCGAGGCCCGGACCGTCTCATCGAGCACCGTGTACAGCCGGTCCTCGTCACCGGTGAGCATGATCGCGAACAGCCACAGCATGCCGGGCAGACGGCAGGTCTGCGGCATGCCGGGCCGGTAGGTGTCCGCGACGATCCGCAGGCGCGCCTTGCCCTCCGGGCTCGACCAGGCGCTGATCGCGTGGTCCGCACCGGCCAGCTGGAGCAGGGCGACCCCGCGCCGGGCCTCCGCGAGCTGTTCGTCGTCCATCGGCGGCGGCCGGTCGATGGGCCGCTCCGGGAGCGACGGGACCGGGCTGCCGGGTGCGGCGAAGGGGTCGGGGCCGAGCGCCGACACGGACGCGCTCCACTGGCCGGCGTCCGAGCGCAGGTCCCGCAGCATCCAGTACCAGGCCAACGACAGCACGATGACCAGCGCCTCGTGCTCGTCCCTGACGGTGACGGCGTGGCGGAGCGCGGTGCGGAGGTTCTCGTACTCGCGCTGGAGGGCCGCGATGGCCTCGCGCTGTCCGGCGCCGCGCACCTTCGGCCCGGTGGTCCTGGCCAGTTCCCGGTAGTGGGTCAGATGGCGGCGCGCGACCGCGTCCCGTTCGGCGGCCTCCTCCAGCCGCTCGGCGGCGTACTCGCCGACCGTCTCCAGCAACCGGTAGCGCATCTCGCCGTCCCCGCCGGGCGCGGCGACCACGAGCGACTTGTCGACGAGGGAGCCGAGCAGGGCGGCCACGTCCAGGGGGTCCACGGTGACGCCGTCGGCCGGTTCCGGGAGGGCGCAGACCTCTTCGGCAGCGGCCAGCGAGCAGCCTCCGGCGAAGACGGAGAGCCGGCGCAGGACGGCGCGTTCGGCGGCGTCCAGCAGGTCCCAGGACCAGTCGACGACGGCACGCAGGGTCTGCTGGCGCGGCAGCACGGTGCGGCTGCCGCTGGTGAGGAGGCGGAAACGGTCGTCGAGCCGGTCGGCGATCTGGCGGGGGGTGAGCATCCGCAGCCGGGCGGCGGCGAGTTCGATGGCGAGCGGCAGCCCGTCGAGCCGGCGGCAGATCTCGGCGCAGGCGGCGGCGGTCGTCTCGTCCGCGTCGGTACGGAAGCCGGGCCGGGCCGCCGCCCCGCGCTCGGCGAGCAGCCGCAGCGCCATCGGGTCGGGCAGCGGGTCGACGGGGTGCACCGACTCCCCCGGTACGCCCAGTGGTTCGCGGCTGGTGGCGAGGACGGTCAGCTGCGGGCACCGGGAGAGCAGGTGGTCGGCCAGCGTCGCCGCCGCCCCGATGACGTGCTCGCAGTTGTCCAGCAGGAGCAGCATCCGACGCGGCGCGCAGTGCTCGGTGAGCCGTACGAGGGGGTCGGCGGCGGTGCGGTCGCCGGCCCGCAACTCCTCGGCCCCGGCGCCGCGCAACACGGTCTCGCGGGCGCCGAGTGCGGTCAGGACGGCCTCGGGCACGGTGTCCGGGTCGTCGACGGGGGCCAGTTCGGCCAGCCAGACGCCGTCGGGCCACGCTTCGGCGGCGGCTTCGGCGGCCTCCTGGGACAGCCGGGTCTTGCCCGCGCCACCGGGTCCGAGCAGGGTGACGAGCCGGGAGCGGCCGAGGTCCTCGCGCAGGGCGGCGATGTCGGAGTCCCGCCCGACGAAGCTGGTCAGCCGGGCCCGGAGGTTGCCGGGCGCGGGAGGAGGCGTGAGCGCGGAGGCCGGGGCGGCCGGGGAGGCGACCGGAGCAGGTGGGGCGGCCGGAGCAGGCGGGGCGGCCGGCTCCCGGTGGAGCGGTGTTCCCCGGCCGGGCGGCGTTTCCTGGTGCAGCAGTTCGGCGTGCAGGGAGCGCAGGGCCGGGCCGGGGGAGGTGCCGAGCCGGTCGTCGAGCAGGGTGCGCACCTCCTCGTACGCGGCCAGCGCCTCGGCCGGGCGTCCGGCGTCCCGCAGGGCCCGGATGCGCAGCGCCTGGAACGGTTCGTCGAGCGGATGGGTGTCGCAGAGCACGGCCAGCTCCGGCAGCGCCTCCCCCGGCCTGCCGAGGGCGAGGAGGGCCCCGAGCGCGGCCCGCCGCGCGTCGAGCCGGCGGGTCTCCCAGCGGGACGCGGTGGCCGCCCGGTCGGGCAGGTCGGCGAGGACGGGCCCGGTCCACAGGGCCAGCGCCCTCCCCAGGACCGCGAGGGCCAGGTCCGCGTCACCGTCCTCCAGGGCCCGGCTCCCCTCCCCCGCCAGCCGCTCGAACCGGTACAGGTCCACGTCGTCCGGCGCGGCGGCGAGCCGGTAGCCGCCCTCCGCGGACTCGACCGCCCCGTGGCCCAGGGCGCGCCGCAGCCGCCCGACGAGGGCCTGGAGCGCACCGGCCGCGTCGGCGGGCGGGTCTCCGTCCCACACCTCGTCGACGAGGGTCCCGGCCGGTACGGTCCGGCCGGGGCGCAGGGCGAGGACGGTGAGCAGGGCGCGCAGCCGTGCCCCGCCGAGGGCCACGGCCGTGCCGTCGTCGCGGAGTGCGCGGGTGGTGCCGAGGACGCAGTAGTGCACGGGCCCATTGTCCGTGACGGGCGGCGGGCCGACGGTGGCCGGGGGGAACTCCACAAGCGGTCGCCGGCGTTCCCGTCCTGCGGACCGCGCGTTCCCCCCTGCGGCGGACCGTGCGGCACCGTCCTGCGTCCGAACCGTACGATCACCCGAGCCCGAGCCCGCACCGCACGCGTATCGCCCCGCCCCCGCTCACCCGACCCCCAGGAGCCGACGCAGATGACCACAGCAGCCACCCGGAGCGACCGGAGGATCAGTCCGGTCTTCCTCGGTATCGCCGCCGTCACCGCGGTGGCGGGCTGGGCGGTGTGGACGGGTTTCGCCGACTCCACCGGCTTCGCGGTCTTCCTGTTCGTCACCGGGGCCTGGATCGTCTCGCTCTGCCTGCACGAGTACGCGCACGCGCGGACGGCGCTGCACAGCGGGGACCTCACGGTCGGGGCGAAGGGTTATCTGACGCTCGACCCGCTGAAATACACGCACGCGCTGCTCAGCATCGTGCTGCCGGTGCTCTTCGTGATCATGGGCGGGATCGGGCTGCCCGGCGGCGCGGTGTACATCGAGCGGGGCCGTATCCGGGGCCGCTGGAAGCACAGCCTGATCTCGGCGGCGGGTCCGCTGACCAACGTGGCGTTCGCGGTGGTGTGCACGGCCCCGTTCTGGCTGGACGCGCTCGACGGGGTGCCGCGCGCGTTCCAGTACGCCCTGGCGTTCCTGGCGATGCTCCAGGTGACGGCGGCGATCCTGAACTTCCTGCCGATCCCCGGGCTCGACGGGTACGGAGTGATCGAGCCCTGGCTCTCGTACACGGTCCGCCGCCAGGTGGAGCCGATCGCGCCGTTCGGGCTGATCGCGGTGTTCGCGCTGCTGTGGGTCCCCGAGGTGAACGCGGTGTTCTTCGACGCGGTCCACGCGCTGCTGCGGGGGCTGGGCGTGGAGGAGTTCCAGCGGTACTGCGGCTACGACCTGTACCGCTTCTGGCGGAGCTTCTTCGACGAGCAGGATCCGGGCTGCGCGGTGGGCTGACCTGCGCGACCGGGCTGCGCGGTGGGCCGGCCCGCGCGGAGGCCGGGGTGGCGCGGCTCGGATCGCCGGAGGGCCGCAGCGATGGCGGCGGGAGCCGGACGGCCGGAGGCTCAGGCCG
Source organism: Streptomyces sp. V2I9 (assembly GCF_030817475.1). NCBI lineage: Bacteria > Bacillati > Actinomycetota > Actinomycetes > Kitasatosporales > Streptomycetaceae > Streptomyces > Streptomyces sp. V2I9. The sequence goes on from NZ_JAUSZJ010000002.1 coordinate 1,589,693, forward strand.
CGTCGGGGGCGGCGGCGGAGCCGGTGGCCAGCCGGTGCCTGCGGACGTAGAACCAGGTCATGTTCGACGAGAGCCCCGCGATGAGCACCCAGACGATCCCGAGCAGGCTGCCCCGGGCGAAGGAGACCACGGCCGCCACGACGGCGAGGACGCAGACGACGAGAGCGTAGAGGGCGATGCGGGGCATGGGGGTCGACTCCTGTCGGAACGGGTCGCGTTCCCTGTCGGGAACGGTCACGGTCCCGCCCAGTGTCCCCCATGCCCCGATGTGCCCCGCCCCTGGGGAGCGTCCCGGACCGCTCCACGCACCACACGGCACACGGCCCACGGCCCACGGCCCACTGATACGGCACACGGCACAGATCACGGCCGGACGCCGGGTGGGCGGTTCCGTCAGACGTCGGTGGCGCGCAGTCCGGCGTGGGCCTTGTAGCGGCGGTTGACCGAGATCAGGTTGGCGACCAGCGACTCGACCTGGTGGGCGTTGCGGAGCCGGCCCGCGAAGATGCCGCGCATACCGGGGATACGGCTCGCCAGCGCCTGCACGATGTCCGTGTCGGCCCGCGCCTCGCCCAGGACCAGCACGTCGGTGTCGATCTCCTCGATGGTCTCGTCCTGGAGCAGCACGGCCGACAGGTGGTGGAAGGCGGCGGTGACCCGTGAGTCCGGGAGCAGGGCGGCGGCCTGCTCGGCGGCGCTGCCCTCCTCCGGCTTGAGGGCGTAGGCGCCCTTCTTGTCGAAGCCGAGCGGGTTGACGCAGTCGATGACGAGCTTGCCCGCCAACTCCTCGCGCAGTGCCTGGAGCGTCGCCGCGTGGCCGTCCCACGGCACGGCGACGATCACGATGTCGCTGCGCCGGGCGCACTCGGCGTTGTCCGCGCCCTCGACGCCGAAGCCCAGCTCGGCCGCCGCCTGCTCGGCGCGGGCCGCGTCGCGGGAGCCGAGGGTGACCTTCTGCCCGGCGCGGGCGAGCCGGTAGGCGAGGCCCCGCCCCTGCGGTCCGGTCCCGCCGAGCACACCGACGCTCAGGCCGGAGACGTCCGGCAGGTCCCAGGGGTCCTTGGCGGGGGGCTTGGGCGCGTTGCCGCTGTCCTGTGTAGTCATGGGCCGACCCTACTGCCAGGTAGCACCCGGAATACCGCCGCCGGGCCCCGGGCGCCGACCGCCCGCCGCCCTCCGTTCGGGTGAGGGGGCGAGGCGCGAGGCGGCGAAGTGGCGAGGGAGCGGAGGGGCCGAGGCGGTACGGGGGGAGCGGGCAGGATGCCGGGCCGTGGGTGCCGTACGCGTCGCCCTGTTCCGCGCCGCGCCGGCCGGGACCCGCCACCGGTCCACCGGTCCGCCGATCCGCCGATCCGCCGGTCCGGGCTCGCGGGCGGGATATCTGTTTGCCCGGCGCACCCGGTTGTGCGGATGATGACCCCTCGTGACCTCCGCACTTCCCTCTCCCTCTCCCTCCACGCCCCCGCCCGACCCGGCCCCGCCGCGGCCGGGGCGGATCCGCGCCCTGCTCCCGGACCTCGCGCCGTGGCGCTCCTCGGCCGACTTCCGGCTGCTGTGGGTCCAGGGCCTCGTCACGTACTTCGGCAGCTTCATGGCGCTCATCGCGCTGCCGCTCCAGATCAAGGAGCTCACCGGCTCCCCGCTCGCGGTCGGGGCGATGGGCGCGGTGGAGCTGGTCCCGCTGGTGGTGTTCGGGCTGTACGGGGGCGCGCTCGCGGACTCGGCCGACCGACGCCGGGTCATCCTGCTCACCGAGGCGGGGCTCGGCGTGCTCGCCGCGATCCTGCTGGTGAACTCCCTGCTGCCCGAGCCGCTGCTGTGGCCGCTGTACGTGGTGGCCGGCGGGGTGTCCGCGCTGGCCGGGCTCCAGCGGCCCGCGCTGGACTCCCTCATGGCGCGGATCGTGCCGCACGCCCAGCAGACGGCCGCGGCCGCGCTGAACTCGCTGCGCTGGCAGATCGGGGCCATCGCGGGCCCGGCGCTGGCGGGCCTGGTGGTGGCGTACGCCGGTCACGGCACGGCGTACGGGGTGACGGTGTGCACGTTCGCCGTCTCCGTCGTGCTCTGCCTGCGGCTCTCCCCCGCCCCGCCGGCCGGTGACGCCCGGAAGCCGTCGCTGCGCGGGATCGTCGAGGGGGCGCGGTACGCCTGGAGCCGCCCGGTACTGCTGGGGACGTACGCGATCGACCTGGCCGCGATGTTCTTCGCCTTCCCGAACACGATCTTCCCGTTCCTGGCGGACGAGCTGGACGCGGAGTGGTCGCTGGGCCTGATGTACGCGGCGGGCTCGGTCGGCTCGCTGGCGCTGGGGCTGACCAGCGGCTGGACGGGCCGGGTACGCCGGCACGGGCTGTTCGTGGTGTTCGGCGCGGCCGCGTGGGGGCTGGCGATCGCCGCGGCGGGCTGGTTCTCCAGCGTGTGGGTGGTGCTGGTCTGCCTGGCCGTGGCGGGGGCGGGCGACATGCTGAGCGGCCTGGGGCGGGCGACGATCTGGAACCAGACGATCCCGGAGGAGCTGCGGGGCCGGCTGGCGGGCATCGAGGTGCTGTCGTACAGCGTCGGCCCGCAGCTGGGCCAGGTGCGGGCCGGGGCGATGGCGGGCTGGACGGGGACCCGGTCGGCGATCTGGACGGGCGGGGTGGCGTGCGTCGCGTCGGTCGCGCTGCTGACGGCGGCCCTGCCGAAGCTGGTGCGGTACGACTCCGAGACGGACGAGGACGCGGTCCGGAGGCGGGCGGCGCGGGCGGAGGCATGACCCTCGCCGGGGGGCGCGGGCTCCGGGACTCCGTCCCGCGCCCCGCCCCTCGGGCGCCGGCGTCGGGTCCGGTCCTCCCGGACCGGACCGGGAGGACCGGACCGGGCGGGACGGCCTCAGTCGTCGGACGGGCGGGAGGGCCCCTTGTCCTCGTCGTGCCATTTGGGGTCGGTGTCCCACTCCAGGTTCCGGTCGCGCGCCGTGTCCATCGCGTGCTGGGCGGCCTCGCGGGAGGGGTAGGGGCCGAATCGGTTCTGCGCCGGGCACTCCGGGCCTTCCTCGACCTTCTTGTGCTCCAGGCAGTAGTACCACTCGCCCGGTTTGCCCACCGTGCGCTTCTTGAACAAGGCCATCGACGGCTCCTTTCCTTACCGCCATGGTGCCCCGACACCGCTGGTTAGACTCGCTGACATGTCTGGCCAGTCGCTTCTCGTACCAGGGGAGATCACTCCCGTCCGTTCCGTACCCGGAAAAATCCGGCGCCCCGAGTACGTGGGGAAGCCGGCTCCGACGCCGTACACCGGCCCGGAGGTCCAGGACGCCGAAACCGTGGAGCGGATGCGCGTCGCGGGCCGTATCGCCGCACAGGCGATGGAGGAGGCCGCCCGGCACATCGCTCCGGGCGTCACGACGGACGAGCTGGACCGGGTCGCCCATGAGTTCATGCTCGACCACCACGCGTACCCCTCCACCCTCGGCTACCGGGGCTTCCCGAAGTCGCTGTGCACCTCGGTCAACGAGGTCATCTGCCACGGCATCCCCGACTCCACCGTGCTGCGCGACGGCGACATCGTGAACCTGGACGTCACCGCGTACATCGACGGGGTGCACGGCGACAACAACGCCACCTACCTCTGCGGCGAGGTGGACGAGGAGTCCCGGCTGCTGGTCGAGCGCACGCGGGAGTCCCTGAACCGGGCCATCAAGGCGGTCCGGCCGGGGCGGCAGATCAACGTGATCGGCCGGGTCATCGAGTCGTACGCGAAACGGTTCGGCTACGGGGTCGTCCGCGACTTCACCGGCCACGGCATCAACACCTCGTTCCACTCCGGCCTGATCATCCCGCACTACGACAGCCCGCACGCCACCACCGTGATGCAGCCCGGCATGACCTTCACCATCGAGCCGATGCTGACGCTGGGCACCCACGAGTACGACATGTGGGAGGACGGCTGGACCGTGGTGACGAAGGACCGGAAGCGGACGGCCCAGTTCGAGCACACCCTGGTGGTCACGGAGGCCGGGGCGGACATCCTCACCCTTCCGTGAACCACCCCCACGGCGCCCCCAGGACGCCTTCGGCCCCTTCACGTCCGGGCTTTTACCGACAGGCCGTCGGGAACCAGTTGACTTAGGTAAGCCTAAGCAGGAGGATCGGACGCGCCGGCACCACCGCCGCAGTGGTCGGTCGCCGGCCCTTCCGTCCGCTTTCTGGACTTCCCGTCCCCCTCGGTCCCCGGAGGCCCGCCTTGGACGCAACCGCCACCGTCACTCCGTTCTCGACGCTGATCCGCACCGCGTCGCACGAGCAGCACACCGAGGCCGAGACCTCGACCTTCATGAGTGACCTGCTCGGCGGGCGGCTGGGAGTCGACGCGTACACGCGCTACACCGAGCAGCTGTGGTTCGTGTACCGGGCCCTGGAGGAGGGCGCGGAGGCCCTGCGCGACGACCCGGTCGCCGGTCCGTTCGTCCAGCCCGAGCTGGAGCGCTCCACCGAGCTGGAGCGCGACCTCGCGCATCTGCGCGGGGCCGACTGGCGCGAGGGCCTCGCGCCCCTGCCCGCCACGGCGGCGTACGCGGCCCGTGTCGCGGAGTGCGCGCGCACCTGGCCCGGCGGCTACATAGCCCACCACTACACGCGCTACCTGGGCGACCTGTCGGGCGGTCAGATCATCCGCGACAAGGCGGAGAAGACCTGGGGCTTCGAGCGCAAGGGCGACGGCGTCCGGTTCTACGTCTTCGAGAGGATCACCAACCCGGCCGCCTTCAAGCGGGGTTACCGGGAGCTGCTGGACGCGGTGGACGCGGACGACCTGGAGAAGCAGCGGATCGTCGAGGAGTGCAAGCGGGCGTTCGCGCTGAACACCGCGGTCTTCCGCGAGCTGGGCGAGGTCTTCCCGCTGAGCGCGTGAACGGCGGCGCACCACGAGAGGCGCATCCGGCCCCCGCACGTGCGCGGGTGCGGACCTGCGGTGCGGCCGGGGGCGACCCGGTACGTGCGCAGGCGCGGCCCCGCCGCGCGGCCGAGGCCCCGGTCAACGCCCGACTCCCGTGCGTGCGCGCACGCGTGGCCGTGGCACCAGGCCGACGTCCTCCCCGACCCCCGACTCCCGTGCGTGCGCGCACGCGTGACGGCCTACGGCTCCACCGCGAACACCGGTGGAGCCGTTCGCGTTCCCCGCCCGTGGCCGCCCCGGGCGGCCATCAGGACACGACCCCCGACCTCCACCGTGCCGTCCGGCGCGGGGGCGGTGAGGATCTGGGAGCCGCGGCCCTGCGTGATGTTGAGGGCCCGACCCAGCTGGGCGCTGAGCAGCAGGGCCGCCGCCGCCGGTCGCCTCGTCCTCGATGATCCCGGACTCCTCCCCGCGCCTCGGGAAGGCCCGTGCGCGCACCCGCCCGGCCGCCTCGTCCTCCCAGGCCCAGACGTAGAGCCACCCCTCGCCCGGCGGCGGCCCCGACAGCGCCTCCACCTCGGCGGCGCTCGCGTACTGCTGGAGCGTGCGCGGCGGGACCCACTCGGGCCGGGCGGTGATCCAGGTGAACTCGCCGTCCTGGCGCGCGAACACCTCCCCGACCGACAACTCCAGGACCTCCAGGTCGAGCAGCCAGGCCGCGCCCACCAGCGGGTGGCCCGCGAACGGCAGCCGGAGCCCCGGAGTGTGGATGTCCACCCGCCCGCGCTCCGGGTCGTCCACGAACACGGTCTCACTGAAGCCGAGTTGCCGGGTCAGTCGCTGCCGGGACGCCTCGTCGGGATGGCCGCGTCCGTCGCGTACGACGCCCAGGGCGTTGCCGTGCCGGCCGTCGGGTCCGCAGAACACCCGCAGGACGTCGATGCCGTGGGGTACGCCGTAGTCGTTCACGGGGGCATTCAAGCACTGCCGGACGACGGGGCGGGAACCGAGCGGGGGCAGGCCGGCGGGGCCGTACCGGGAGGCTGAACCGCCGGTACGGCCCTGCGGGGTGGTGCGGGTGGGTCAGGAGGTGACGTCACGGCGGCGGCGCGCCGCGAACACGACACCGGCACCGGCCGCCACGACGACGCCGGAGGCGGCGATCAAGGCGCCGGCCGGGAGGTCGGAGCCGGTGGAGGCGAGGGCGCCGGAGCCTCCCGCCGAACCGCCGGCGGAGCCGCCCCCGACCGTGCCACCGCCGCCGGTGGCCGCACCGCCGGTGGTGGAGCCGGAGCCGCCGGTGGACTCGCCCGGCTCGCAGGCGACGCCGTCACCGTCCGCGTCGAGGCCGGTCGAGTACCCCGCCTCGCCCTTCTTGACGGGGGCCGCTCCGGCCGCCTCGGCCGCCGCGCAGTTCTCGTAGCCGCCCTTCGAGCCGTCCGGGAGCCGGGCGTCCCGGTCGAGGGAGACCGCGACGTTCAGCGCGTCGAGCCGCTCGCCCTTCGGGTACATGCCGCTGAACGCCTTGGCTCCGTCCTCGGTGAGGGTCGCCGGGACGCCCTTGAGGTGCACGATGCCGTCCTTGGCGGCGAGCGCACCCGCGGGCACCTTCAGGTCTGCGAAGGGCACGCCGGTGAGGACCTTCACCGCGGGCTCCGGGTTCGCCCGGCTCGGGCGCGGCTTGGTGGAGACGTCGGCGAGGAGTTTGCCGCTGGTGCCCTTGACGTCGACCTTCACGTTGCTGAGGGAGAGGTCGAGTTCGTACGCGCCGGAGGTCTCGTGGCCGAGGAAGCGCACCTTGCCCCGGAAGGCGGCGTTCAGCGTGTTCTTGTCGGCGTCGACCCGGCCGGTGGCCTTGCCGAACCGGTAGCCGTCGCCGGAGACGGCGGCACCCTCGCTGGTCTCGACCTTGCCGTGCGCGATCGGGCCGAGGACGTACGCGCGGAACCGCTCCTTGACGCCCCAGTTCAGGGTGCCGTCCACCACGGGGCCGCTGACGGGATCGTCGGCGCGGGAGGCGGACGGGGCCGGCGCGGTGCCCGGTTCGCCGGTGGGCTCGCCGGAGGCCGGCGGCGTCGCGGGAGGGGTGGCCGGGGGCGTGACCGGGGGCTTGGGCGCCTGCTTGACCGAGAGCGTCGCCGGGTCGAGCGCCTTGCCCTTCTCGTAGAAGCCGGCGAACGCGTCCTCGCCGTCGGCGGTCAGCGTGGCGGGGATGCCGGCGAAGACCATCGCGCCGTCCGCGCCGCCGCCGGGCTCGGCGGCGGTCATGTCGAGATCGGCGATGACGGCGTCGTCCTTGGTGACGACGGTGCCGTCCATCTTCTTGCTGGTGAAGTCGGCGGTGATGGTGCCACTCTCGCGGCCCGAACGGACCTTGAGGTCGCCGATCCTGACGTCGAGCACGCCGTGGTGGCCCTCGAACCGGACGCTTCCCCGGAACGCCGTGTCGGAGTCGTGCGTCGAGGTGTCGTACGAGCCCTTGCCGTCGGTGAAGGTGAACACCCCGTTGCCTGCGGCCTGTTCGGCGCCGTCCGTGACAGTGATCCTGCCCTGCGCGATGGGACCCGCGACGTACCTGCGGAAGTCCGCGAGAACGCCCCAGTCCAGCGTGCCGTCCACCAGCTCCAGCTTCGGGGCGGGCGCGGCCTCGGGCGAGCCTTCGGCGGCGAGGGCGGGCAGGGCGAAGGTCGCGCCCAGGGCTGCGGCCGTGGCGACGGCGGCGGCGAGGGTCAGGGGGTGGCGTGTTGCTGCCATGTCGGTGGGTCTCCTTGCGAAACGGGGAGGGGCAGGGGGCCGTGCGAAACGGGGAGGGGCGGGAGGCCGTGCGAAACGGGGAGGGGCGGGGGGCCGTGGGGAGATGACGGCCCATGAGGGCGCGCAGAGGTGCCGGGGTCAGGAGGTCGTGGGGGCATCGGAGCCCGTGGTCGCGTCGGTCTCGGAGCCCGAGGTGGCGGCGGCGTCGGAGCCTGCGGCGGTCCCGGCCCCGGTCCCGGAGCTCGGTCCTGACCCGCGACGGCGCAGAGCGAAGAAGGCCCCGGCGGCGAGCAGCAGCACACCGCCGCCGATGGCCGCCCAGACGCTCGTGTCCGGTCCGGAGCCGGAGCCGGGGCCGGAGGAGGCGGCGGCCGGTGCGGCGGAGGGCCGCTCCGCCACCTTCTTCGCCGGTTCGGCGGCCGCGGCCGGTTCGCTGCCGAGGTCGGGCAGCGCGGGCAGTTCGGCCTTCTCGTCGACGGTCACGGCGAGCGAGACCGGGTCCATCGCGGTACCCGCCGTGTACAGGGAGCCGAACGCCTCGGCGCCTTCGGCGGTGAGGGTGGCGGGGGCTTCGGAGAGGGCGGCGAGGCCGTCCTTCGGGGCGAAGTCCTCGGCGGCGAAGGTGACGACCGGGACGTCCTTCGTGGTTCTGCCCTCGCTGGTGACGTCGGCCGACAGGGTGCCCTCACCCTCGGAGACGGAGACGGAGACGGCGGCGAACGTCAGATCGAGGCCGTGTTCGCCGGTGAAGCGGACACTGCCGCCGAAGTCCGCGTCGAGCGTCTGCTTCTTCGCGTCGTACGTGCCCTTGCCCTGCGGGAAGCGGAACAGGGCCCCGCCGTCCCGCGCTCCGCCGGTGAGCGTCCACGCGCCCTGGCCGATGGGGCCGGTGACGTACTCGCGGAAGGTGCGTCGGACACCCCAGTCGACGGCGGCGTCCTCGAAGCGGCCCGCCTTCTTCTCCGCCGTCGCCTTCTCGCCCTGCGCGCCGTCGTCCTTCTTCTCCGGGGCGGACGCTTCCGGCTCGGCTGCCGCACCGCGGGTGTCGACAGAGAGGTCGATCGGGTCGAGGGGGGTGCCGGCGGTGTAGTAGCCGGCGAAGGCGGAAGCACCCTCGGCGGTCAGCGTGGTGGGCACGCCTGTGAGGACGACGGGGGTGGAACCGCCCTTCATGTCGATCCCGCCGAGGCCGAGCCGGGCCAGCGGGACCTGGGAGCGCCGGGTGACCTTGCCGGTCCCCCGCTCCGTACTGGCCATGTCCGCGTGGAGCATGCCGCTGCCGCCGCTGATCCGGATCGTGGGGCGGCTGATGGTGAGGTCCAGCTCATGGCCGCCGTCGGCCTTCCGGTGGCCGGTGAAGTGCACTCCGCCGGAGAAGCCGGAGGCGAGTGTTCCGGAGGCCGGGTCGTAGGAGCCGGTCGCCGAGTGGAAGCGGAACCGGCTGCCGCCGACCGTGGCCGCGCCGCCGGTCAGGCTCCAACTGCCGCCCGCGATGGGCCCGGTGACGTAGCTCTGGAAGGAGGACTTGATGCCCCAGTCCAGTCGGCCGCCCTGCACCGTGCGGCTCGCCGCTTGCGCGGCGGCGGGGAGCAGGGCCCCCAGCAGGACCGCGAGGAGCACGACGGCAAGCGCACGGATGAATCTGGACGACGGCATGAGGGACCCTCCGAGGACTAGATACAAAGGTAAGGCTAACCTAAGCTACTGTCGGCCGCGCCGGAACCCCTCCAGCTCCTCCACCCGCCCGACGTATCCACCCGCCCTCAGCCACACCCTCAACACCCCTCAGCAGCACGGCCGATCAGCACGCTCCATCAGCGGGCCACGCCGGTACGCCCCATCAGCCCGCCCCATCGGTACGGCTGGCCGGTACGCCCCCATCGGTACGCCCACCGGTACGCCCCATCGCGCGCCTCGGAACGACAGGACGGTGCCCCGTGCACATCTCGCAGGACTTCGCCCCCTGGGCGACCGGGGGGCCCGCGGGCCCGGACGCCGGAGGAGCCGCCCGCCGCCGTCCGGCCCGAGGCAGTGCGGTCGCCGCCCTCACCACAGCGGTGGCCTTCGCGCTGGTGCTGACCGGGTGCGGAGGAGGCGGGAGTTCCACCCCGGCATCCTCGTCCGTCAAGGGCTCCGCCGCAGCGGACCGGGTCGAGCCGCTGGCCGCCGTGCCCGTGCCGAGGCTGCCGGTGACGGTCGACTCGGCGGACGGCACGAAAGTCACGATCGACTCCACCGACCGGATCGTGCCGCTGACGGGGTCACTCAACGAGATCGTCTTCACGCTCGGCTTCGACCGGCAGGTGGTCGCGCGCGACATCACCGCCACCTTCGAACAGGCGGAGAAGCTCCCGGTGGTGACGAGGGCCCATGACGTGTCGGCGGAGAGCGTGCTCTCGCTCAAGCCGACGATCGTCCTCGCCGACACCACCACCGGGCCGAGCGAGGCGATCGACCAGATCCGCGACGCGGGCATCCCGCTGCTCGTCGTCGAGCCCGCCACGGAACTGGCCGACGTCGGCCGCCGCATCGACACCGTCGCCGAGGCCCTCGGCGTACCGTCGGCGGGCGCCGAGCTGAAGAAGCGGACCGAGGACCGGATCGCGGCCGTCCGGGCGGCCGTTCCGGCCACCCCCGATGGGAGGAAGCCGCGGGTCGCCTTCCTCTATCTGCGCGGTTCGGCCGCCGTCTATCTGCTGGGCGGCGCGGAGTCCGGGGCCGGTTCGCTGCTGGAGGCGGCGGGCGCGGTGGACGCCGGCAAGGAGTCCGGGCTGGACAAGGACTTCACCGCCATCACCAGCGAGGCGCTCGCCAAGGCCGCGCCGGACGCGATCCTGCTGATGACCAAGGGGTTCGCGTCGGTCGGCGGCATGGAGGGGCTGGTGAAGATCCCCGGCATCGCGGAGACCCCGGCCGGCATGGACCGCCGGGTCGTCACCGTGGACGACGGGATGCTGCTCAACTACGGGCCGCGCACCGACCGGGTGCTCACCGAGATCGTCGAGCAGCTGTACGCGAAGGGCGGCGGGGGCCGGTGACGACCTCGGCCTCGTACGAGGAACGCGGCGGAGCCGTGGAGGAACCCCCGAGGACACCGCCGGAGACGGCCCCTGCCCCGGAACCCGTCCGGGCGACGGCCCCGGAGGCGACCCCGGACGTGGCCGGCGCACCGCCCGGCCCCCCGCCGCCGCCGCAGGACGTTCGTGCTCACCCTGGCGCTCACGCTCGCCCTGCTCCTGGGCTGCCTGCTGTCCGCCGCGATCGGCGCGTACAGCATCCCGCTCGGGGACGTCCTCTCCTCCGTCCAGCACCGGGCCGGGCTCGGCGGCCACGCGCTCGACCGGGTCGGCGAGAGCGTCCTGTGGAACGTACGGCTCCCCCGCGTCGTCCTCGCACTGCTCGTCGGCGCCTCCCTCGGCTGCGCGGGCGCGCTGATGCAGGGCGTGTTCGGCAACCCGCTCGCGGAGCCCGGCGTCATCGGGATCTCGGCGGGCGCGGCGGTCGGCGCGGTCGCTTCGATCGCGCTCGGCCTGAGCTTCTTCGGCAACTGGACCATCACCGTCTGCGCGTTCGTCGCGGGCCTGGCCACCGTGCTGCTCGTCTATGCGCTCTCCCGGTCGGGCGGCCGGACCGAGGTGGTGACGCTGATCCTCACCGGCATCGCCGTCAACGCCTTCGCGGGCGCGCTGATCGGGCTGTTCCTCTTCTTCGCGGACAACGCGCAGATCACCCAGATCACCTTCTGGCAGCTCGGTTCGCTCGCCCAGGCCACCTGGCCCAAGGTGCTCGCCGTCCTCCCGTGCGCGCTCGCCGGGCTCCTCGTCGCCCCGGTCCACGCCCGCAAGCTGGATCTGCTGGCCCTCGGGGAGCGACCCGCCCGCCACCTGGGCGTGGACGTGGAGCGACTGCGGATCGTGCTGGTGCTGGTGGTGGCGCTGCTGACGGCCGCCGCGGTCGCCGTCGCCGGGATCATCTCGTTCGTGGGGCTGCTGGTCCCGCACCTGCTGCGGATGGCGAACGGTCCCGGTCACCGCTTCCTCGTACCGGGCAGCGCGCTCGGCGGGGCACTGGTCCTGGTGGCGGGCGACCTCGCGGCCCGTACGGTGGCCGCCCCCGCCGAACTGCCGCTCGGGGTGCTCACCGCGCTCTTCGGCAGTCCGTTCTTCTTCTGGCTGCTGCGCAGGACCCGTCGTAGGCAAGGTGGTTGGGCATGAGGACGCTGCGAGACCTGTTCGCCGTACGCCCCCGGCGGCTGCCCTCGCCCGTCGCCGTCGGCGCCCCCGCCGTGGAGGCCGTCGAGCTGTCGGTGCGGCTGGGCGGGCGGCAGGTGCTGGACTCCGTGGAGCTGACCGCGCACGCGGGCGAGGTGGTCGCCCTGGTCGGCCCGAACGGCGCGGGCAAGTCGACTCTGCTGGCCGCGCTGGCCGCCGATCTGCCCGCCGGGGCCGGTGAGGTGCGGATCGACGGCCGCTCGGCCACCGGCTGGTCCGCGCCCGAACTGGCGCTGCGTCGCTCGGTGCTGCCGCAGTCCGCCGCGCTGTCCTTCCCGTTCCCGGTGGAGGACGTCGTACGGATGGGGCGCGCGCCCTGGGCCGGTACGGAGCGGGAGGACGAGGACGACGCGGCGGTGGCGGCGGCGATGGCGGCCACCGACGTGACCCGGTTCGCCGGGCGGCCGTTCTCGGGGTTGTCGGGCGGAGAGAAGGCGCGGGTGGCGCTGGCGCGGGTGCTGGCGCAGCGGGCTCCGCTGATGCTGCTCGACGAGCCGACCGCCGCCCTGGACCTGCGCCACCAGGAGCTGGTGCTGCGGGTCTGCCGGGAGCGGGCCGCCGCCGGGGACGCGGTGGTGGTCGTCCTGCACGACCTGGGGCTCGCCGCGGCGTACGCGGACCGGGCCGCCGTGCTGCACCAGGGGCGGATCGCGGAACTGGGCCCGCCGGAGGCAGTGTTCGGCGACGAGCTGCTCGGCGAGGTCTACCGGCATCCGGTGGAGGTCTTCCCTCATCCGCGTACCGGCAGGCCGTTGATCGTGCCGGTACGGCAGGCCTGAGCCGGTCCGGCACCGTGGCCCGCGCCGGTGACGGGGACTGCATCCGGTCCTCGTCCGCCCGCACGCCGTCGGCGGCCCCGGTAGGGTTTCGACGGTCAGTGCGGGCGACGGGATGCAGAAGGCGCGGAAGCAACGGATGACGAGACACCCTGGGCTGGGCCGGCTGGCGGCGGGTATAGCGACGGCGACGGTGCTGTGCGTGACGGCGAGCGGCTGTGTGACGGTGCACGGGGAGCGGGAAGTGCTGCCCGGAGCGAAGAAGTCCGAGGCGGCACAGGCGCTCAAGGACTTCACCGACGCCTACAACGCGGCGGACAAGGCGTTCGACCCGGCGCTGGACGCGGACCGGGTGACGGGTTCGCTCGGCGCGATCAACCAGGCCGGTCTGAAGGCTCGGCGGACGTACAACCCCGGAGGCAACGAGCGGCATCAGCCACTGGTGCTCGACGACGCGGCCTTCGTCGTTCCCAAGAAGGCGGGGTGGCCGCGCTGGTTCCTCGCCGACACCGACTCCAACCGGGACGAGGACGGCGGGAAGCTGGACACCCGCTGGCTGGTGGTGTTCGTACGGTCGGGGCCCGACGCGCTGTGGAAGGCGGCGTACCTCGCGGTCGTCCCGCCGTCGCAGGTACCGGAGTTCACCCTGGACGAGGCCGGTCTCGCCACCCCGGTGGAGCCGCGCGACGAGTCGCTGGCCGTGGCACCGGCCGAGCTGAGCCCGTCGTACACCGGCTATCTGCAGAGCGGCGCCCCGGACGTGTTCGCCCCCTCGTCGTCGACCACGGGGTGGCGCGAGACGCGTCGCACCACCAAGCGGCCGGGGTTCACGTACCAGTACGTCGACCAGCCGCTGTCGGACGCGGCGTTCGCCCCGCTCGGGCTGCGCACCGAGGACGGCGGGGCGCTGGTCTTCTTCAGCAGCCGGCACTTCGAGCGGCAGACCGCGGCACAGGGGCTGCGGCCCGAGGTGAACGCGGACACCGAGGCGCTGCTCACCGGCGAGGTGAACAGCAGCCTCACCAAGGAACGGGTCTCCTGCCAGCTGGTGTACGTGCCGCCGCGCGCCGCGGGGGCCGGTTCCGGCTCGGACGCGGGCGGCGGCGGCAAGGTGCGGATGCTGAACCGGTTGCCGGGGCTGGTCGCGGCGAAGGGCGAGTAGCGGCGCGGCGGGGGCCGGCACCGCGTCGGCGGCCGGCCCGGTCACGGCTCGTGGGGCAGCGCCCCACGAGCCCGCCGACGCGTCCTTCACGTGTCAGCGGGCCACCGGCCCCGGCTCACGTGTCAACGGCCTACCGGCTCAGCGGCCAGGCCACCGCGTCGTGGTCCAGTTCGCTCTGCTCGGCGCTGCCCGCGTACCGCGCGCAGGCGTCGGTGAGCGTCTCCAGCAGGGTCAGCGGGTCGGGCAGTTCATGCTCCGGGCCGCGTACCCAGCGCACGTCCAGCTCGCCGGGGAGCCGGGCCGGCGGCAACAGGACGTAGCTGCCCCGGCAGTGCCAGCGCAGGCCCGGATGGGCGTCCATGGTCTCGGGGTGGCAGTCCAGCTCGCAGGGCCACCACTCGTCCTCGTCCTCGGGGGTGCCGCGGGTGGCGGTGAAGAACAGCATCCGGTCCTCGCCGGACTGGGCGACCGGGCCGACGTGGACGCCCGCGTCGAGAAGGCGCTCCAGGGCCTCCCGGCCGGCGGTGAGCGGGACGTCCAGCACGTCGTGGACCATGCCGGTCGCGGTGATGAAGTTGGCCAGCGGCTGGCCGGCGGCCCAGCGCTCGATCTGGGCGCGGTCGGTGGTCGACTGCGTCTGCCAGGCGAAGGAGACGGGGTGCCGGGCGGGGGTGGGACAGCCGATGCGCTCGCACGAACATCGGTATCCGAGGGGGTGGGCGGCGGGGGCGATGGGCATGCCCGCGTCGGCGACCGCCAGGAGCAGCGCGACTCTGGCCGTCTCGTCGGTCTCGGCCCCTGACGGTTTGGGGCGTCGCCGCAGCCACTGGGAGATCCTGCTCTCTGTGCCGCGGAAACGACCGGAATCGGCGCCCATCTATCCCCTCACCTCAGCAGTTCACCTCAGCGTTGTCCGTCCATGGTCGCACCATCCTGCGGTTCGGGTGGCCAGAGCTCACCAGCGGGGCCGTGGACCACTGCACCGAGTGAGCACCATCACGCCCGATGTCGCCACATACCGGATACGCCGACCGGTCGGTGATCATGACCGGGGGGCGAGTCCGCCGACCGCGTAGTCGACGATCGCGTCGGCGTACGCGTGGGTGAGCGGCAGGGTCCGGAGCAGCCAGCGGTGCATCAGCGGGCCGATGAGCAGCTCCAGGGCGATCCGGGGATCGACGTCGGCGCGCACGTGCCCGGCCTCCTGGGCGGCCCGCAGCCGTGTGACGTACAGCGCGAGCTGCGGGTCGAGCAGTTGGTGGACGAACTCGGCGCCGAGCTTCGCGTCCACGATGCCCTCGGCGGTCAGTGCGCGGGTGACGGCCTCCAGCACCGGGTCGTTCAGCTCGTCGACGGTGGCGCGCAGGACGGCCTTGAGGTCGGCGGCCAGGTCCCCGGTGTCGGGGAAGCCCGTGACCCCCTCACCGGACCGCGCCGCGCCGGCCCGCCCTCCCTGGGCGACCCCCTCGTCGGCCCCCTCTCCGGCCTCCTCGGCGGTGCGGCCGGCCAGGTCCAGGAAGGCGTCCATCAGCACGGCGGCCTTGGAGGGCCACCAGCGGTAGATGGTCTGCTTGCCGACGCCCGCCCGCGCGGCGATACCCTCGATCGTCGTGCGCCGGTACCCCACCTCCGCGACGAGGGCGAGGGCGGCGTCGTGGATCGCGCGGCGGGAGCGGTCGCTGCGGCGGCTGGAGTCGGGGGCCTTGGTGGATGCCATGCCTCACCCTAACGCCGAACGAGCCGATACGTATCGTCTTGCGGGGTGACGGTGCGGCCGTCCGGCCCCCGGCCGGGACGACCGGCCGTCGCACGGGAGTCACGACCGGTCGCCACCCGCGCACCGCCCCCGATGGGCCGGCCGATAAACCACCTGATCGGTTCACTGCGCATCCCGCGCCCGGGGCCCACCATGGGCAGACGCACACGCCGTGCGCATCCCACCGTTCCGCGGCCACCGCCGCCGATCGCGAGGAGCCCGAATTGAACCGTGACGCCACCCCTCGTCGCTACCTGATGTGTGCCCCGGCACACTTCCGGGTCACCTACTCCATCAACCCGTGGATGGACCCGTCCAAGCCCGTCGACCTGCCGCTGGCCCAGACCCAGTGGGAGGGCCTGCGCGACCGCTACCGGGCCCTCGGCCACACCGTGGACCTCCTCGACCCGCGCCCCGACCTGCCCGACATGGTCTTCGCCGCCAACGGGGCCACGGTGATCGGCGGCCGGGTGCTCGGCGCGCTGTTCGCGTACCGGGAGCGGTACGCGGAGGCCGGGGCGCACCGGGACTGGTTCCGGGAGCACGGCTTCACCGAGATCCACGAGCCGGAGCACGTCAACGAGGGCGAGGGCGACTTCGCCGTCACCGCCTCGTACCTGCTGGCCGGGCGCGGCTTCCGGTCCAGTCCGCTCTCGCACGCGGAGGCCCAGGAGTTCTTCGGGCTGCCGGTCGTCGGGCTCGACCTGGTGGACCCGCGCTACTACCACCTGGACACCGCGCTGTGCGTCCTGGACGCCGCGACCGACGAGATCATGTACTACCCGGACGCGTTCTCCGCCGGGAGCCGGGCGGTCCTGCGGCGGCTGTTCCCCGACGCGCTGCTCGCACGGGAGGCGGACGCGGCGGCGTTCGGCCTCAACGCGGTCGGCGACGGCCGGCACGTGCTGCTGCCGCAGGGGGCGACGGGGCTCCTGGGCCCGCTGCGGGACCGGGGCTTCGAGCCGATCCCGATGGACCTGGGCGAACTGCTCAAGGGTGGCGGCAGCGTGAAGTGCTGTACGCAGGAGCTGCGCGTCTGACCGGCAGGACGCCGCTCAGTCCGAGTTCTCCGGCGGCCAGGGATCGCCCCAGGCGATGTTCCTGGCCGCCCGGTACAGCTCGCCGTGGCGCTTGGTGACCGTGGTGCGGGCCAGCCCCTCGTCACGGGTGCACAGCTCCAGCAGCACCTGGCCCTTGCGGATCTGCGGCCTGCGGGTGATGCGGGCGGGCGCGGGGGTGACGGGGAAGCGGGTGGCGACGACGTAGCTGAACTTCTCGTCCTCGTGGCTGAGCGAACCGCCCTTGACCTGGCGGTGCAGGGAGGAGCGGCTGACCCGCGCCGAGAAGTGGCACCAGTCCGCGCCCGGCTCGATGGGGCAGGCGGCGCTGTGCGGGCAGGGGGCCGCGATCCGCAGCCCGGCGGCGACCAGCCGGTCGCGGGCCTCGATGATCCGGGCGTACCCGTCGGGGGTGCCCGGTTCCACGATCACCACGGCCTGCCCGGCCGCCGCGACCGCGTCGACCAGTTCGGTCCTGGCGGCGGCGGTCAGCTCCTTGAGCACGTAGCTGACGGTGACCAGGTCCACCGGGTCCAGCTCCAGCGCCGCCCCGATCCGGGCCCGCTGCCAGCGGACGTCGCGGAGGCCCGGCGCCCCGGACGCCTCGGCCAGTTCGCGGCCGAGGGCGAGAGCCGGTTCGGCCCAGTCCAGGACGGTGGTGGCCGGGCCCTCCCAGGCCCCGGCCACCGCCCAGCTCGCCGCGCCCGTGCCGCCTCCGACATCGGTGTGCGTGGCGGGGGTCCAGCCGGGCGCGGCCTCGACGAGGGCGTCGAGGGCGGACCGTACGGCTTCGAAGGTGGCGGGCATCCGGTACGCGGCGTACGCGACGACGTCGGAGCGGTCCCGCAGGATCGGGGCGTCCGTCGGGGTCTCCCCGCGGTAGCTGGCGATCAGCCGGTCGACGGCCTGCGCGGCCTGCTTGGGCGGCAGACCGTCGAGCAGTCCGGCCAGCGCCGCACGCAGGGTCTGGGCGGTGGGGAGGGTGACGTTCACCGCCGAATTGTAGGCGGCGGTGACCGGTGGGCCGCATTCCGCTGCACCGGGGCCGGGCGGGACGCGGGGAACCGCGCACGGGCGGCACGGCGGGTACGCCCACGGGCAGCAGGGCGGCACGCGTACGTACAGCACGGCGGCACACGCACGGGCGGCGCGGGCCCGGCGCCGGGCCCGCACCAGGGGCCCGGGGAACGGGTACGGAACGGGAATCCGGCGAACTGCACACGGTCACCGGCCTGTTGCTACGCTGGCCCGCGCGTGGACGGCACCAGATCAAGAGGGTCCGGCAGGGGAGCCATGAGGCAGAAGATCGTGCGGCTGACGCTGGTCGGCGGGGTGGTGCTTCTCGCCCTGCTCCTGCTGCTGGCCACCTGTGGCGGCGACCCCGACGGCGACGGGAAGAACGGTGCGGCGACCGGTACGCCGAAGCCCGCGCTGCCGAGCGCCGGGCCGGTCACCCGGCTGACCGTCCCGCCGCAGTACGCGACGGACCGGGGCTGGGAGATCATCGGCGCCTCCCCCGATGTGACCGTCTCCCACACGACGGGCCAGCTGGCCTATCTGGAGCGGACGAAGGACAACCGCTTCCGGCTGCGCACCGTGGACACCGCCACGGGCGAGCTGGGCTGGCGGGGCAAGGCGTGGCGGCAGCCGGACCCGCTGCACCACCCCAAGCTGGCCACGGTGGCCAAGGGTGACCGGCAGTTCTTCGTGACCTGGTCGTACGGGAAGGTCGGCGACGGCCTGTCGCCGTCGAGCACCTTCATCGCGCTCGACCTGTACGACGTGACGAACGGGAACCGGCAGCGCGTCGAGGTGCCGTGGTCCGGCGCCCCGGACGTCCATACGACCGGCCCCGACATCGTGATCAGCGACGCGAAGGCGAACAGCACCCTGGTGGACCCGGTCACCGGTGAGGTGTCCGAACTGACCGCGGACAAGCTGAAGTACCCCAAGGGCTGCACGGGCTGCAAGCAGCTCACCGAGGTGCACGGGCAGACCCCCGGAGGCGTGCTGCTGGGCGGGGCGCGGGAGTTCTGGGTGCGTGGCGGCTGGTTCAGCCGGAACGTCGCGCCCAAGGGGACCGACAAGGCCAGCGGTGTGGTGACGTCGGTGACCCCCGGCCAGGTGCTGGCCAAGTGGGCGCCCGCGAAGAAGACCAAGCGGGCGGGGACCCACGAACTGTGGGCGGTGCACGACGCGGCGACCGGCGAGGTGCTCACCTCGGTGGAGTGCCACAAGCCGGCCATAAAGCCGGGGCGCTATCCGCAGGCCGTCCTCTCCCCCTCGGGCGAGTACCTGATCGCCGGGAACCTGGCCTTCGACCTGGAGGCGAAGCAGGGCCGCTGCTACGAGGACGAGGAAGGGGCCGCCCACCTGACCCTGGCGACGGTGACCGACGACGGCATCGCGTACGGGGCCGAGAACGCGCGGGACGCCTCGGAGGCGCTGTCCGGCGGCGGTATCCCGGTGGCGATGGACTTCGCCACGTGGAGCACCGAACGGCTGTCGCGCAACGCGCGGCTGCCGGGCACGGAGACGACCGGGGTCGGGGTGTTCCGCTGGACGGACCGGCAGGACCGCACGCATCTGATCGGCTACCCGCGCACGGGCTGAGTCCGTACCGGCCGCAGCGCACCCCGCCTCAGAGGCCGCCGGCCTCGCGCCCGGCGCGCTGCCAGGGCCGGCACAGGAACAGGAAGCAGCCCACCGCCGCCACCGCGCAGACCACCTGGACCACGGCCATCGGGACGGCCGTGTCCTCCCCCGCGATCCCCACCAGCGGGGAGGCGACGGCCCCGATGAGGAACGAGGACGTGCCGAGCAGCGCGGAGGCGGAGCCCGCCGCGTGCTTGGTCCGCATCAGCGCCTGGGCGTTGGTGTTCGGCATGGCCAGGCCCATCGCCGACATCAGCACGAAGAGTCCCGCCGCGACCGGGACGAGCCCGACCTCGCCGAAGACGCCGAGGGTCATGAGCAGCAGGGCGACGGCGGCCAGCACGATCACGGCGAGGCCGAGGCCGAGCACCTTGTCGAGGCTGATCCGGCCGACGAGGAGCTTGCCGTTGATCTGGCCGACCACGATCAGGCCGATCGAGTTGAGCCCGAAGAGCAGGCTGAAGGTCTGCGGCGAGGCCCCGTAGATCTCCTGCACGACGAAGGGGGAGGCGGAGATGTACGCGAACAGGACGGCGAAGGCGAGACCGCCGACCACCATGTAGCCGGTGAAGACCCGGTCGGAGAGCAGCCCGCGCATGGTGCGCAGGGCGTCGGTGACCCCGCCGGTGTGGCAGTCGGCGGGCGGCAGCGTCTCGTGCAGCCACTTCCACACGACGAGAGTGAGCACGATGCCGACGGCGGTCAGCACGACGAAGATGCCCCGCCAGTCGGTGATCCGCAGGACCTGGCCGCCGATCAGCGGCGCGACGATCGGGGCGACGCCGGAGATCAGCATCAGGGTGGAGAAGAACCGGGCCATCTCCACGCCGTCGTACAGGTCGCGCACCACGGCCCGCGCGATCACGATGCCGGCCGCGCCCGCGAGCCCCTGGAGGAGGCGGAAGCCGATGAGGAGTCCGGCGGTGGGGGCCAGGGCGCAGATCGCGGTGGCGAGGACGTAGACGACCATGCCGAGCAGCAGGGGGGTGCGGCGGCCCCAGCGGTCGCTCATCGGTCCGACGACGAGCTGGCCGAGGGCCATCCCGGCCAGGCAGGCGGTCAGGGTGAGCTGGACGGTGGCGGCGGGGGCGCTCAGGGAGTCGGTGACCGCCGGGAGCGCCGGGAGGTACATGTCCATGGACAGCGGCGGCAGTGCGGTGAGTCCGCCGAGGACCAGGGTGACCAGGAGGCCGGTGCGCCGGGCGGCCTTCGCCGCCGGGCCCGCTGGACCCGCCGCACCGGAGGGTCCCGCCGGGTCGGGCAGCCCGGCCGGGGCGGTGACCTGCGGTGCCGCCGGGTCGACGGAGAGCGCGCCCGCGTCGCCGTGCTGGACGACCGGTGCGCGGTCGGTTCCGGGACGGTCCCCGGAGGGGGGTATCTCTGCGTGCTGGGCCCGGCTGCCGCCGCTCTCCGGCATTCTCATCTCCACAT
The DNA here is from genome assembly GCF_030817475.1 of Streptomyces sp. V2I9. Classification (NCBI taxonomy): domain Bacteria; kingdom Bacillati; phylum Actinomycetota; class Actinomycetes; order Kitasatosporales; family Streptomycetaceae; genus Streptomyces; species Streptomyces sp. V2I9. The sequence goes on from NZ_JAUSZJ010000002.1 coordinate 1,610,431, forward strand.
CGTTGAATCCGCATCTATGCTCTCAGCTCGGCCGGAGTGGTCGATACCTTTTCGGGCGGGCTGGGGTGGCGGGCATGGCTGGGGCAGCGGGCGCGGGCGCGGGCGGCGCGGGCACGGGTGACACGGTGCGCTGGGGCGTACTGGCGACGGGCGGCATAGCCGCGACGTTCACGGCGGACGTCCAGCGGCTCCCGGACGCCGAGGTGGTGGCGGTGGCGTCGCGTACGGAGGCGTCGGCGCGGGCCTTCGCGGAGCGGCACGGGATCGGGCGTGCGTACGGGAGCTGGGCGGAGCTGGTCGCCGACGACGCGGTGGACGTGGTGTACGTGGCCACCCCGCACTCGGCGCACCACGCGGCGGTCTCGCTCGCGCTGCGGGCCGGGAAGCACGTGCTGTGCGAGAAGGCGTTCACGCTCAACAGCCGGGAGGCGGAGGAGCTGGTGGCGCTGGCCCGCGAGCGGGGCCTGTTCCTGATGGAGGCCATGTGGACCTATCTCAACCCGGTGGTCCGCCGGCTGACGGAGCTGGTCCGGGACGGGGCGATCGGCGAGATCCGGACCGTCCAGGCGGACTTCGGTTTCGCGGGCGACTTCGCCCCGGGGCACCGGCTGCGCGATCCGGACCTGGGCGGCGGGGCGCTGCTGGACCTCGGGGTGTACCCGGTGTCGTTCGCGCATCTGCTGCTGGGCGAGCCGGACCGGGTGGCGGCGCACGCGCTGCTGTCGCCGGAGGGCGTGGACCTGAACACCGGCATGCTGCTCGGCTGGGATTCCGGGGCGTCCGCGCTGCTGTCCTGTTCGATCGTCGGCCACCACCCGACGGCGGCCACCGTGATCGGGACGGCCGGGCGGATCGACGTACCGCGCGACTTCTTCCACCCGGACCACCTCGTACTGCGGCGGGCGGGCGCGGAGCCGGAGACGATCACCTCGGGGCCGGGCCCGCAGGGGTTGTCGGGCATGCAGTACGAGGCGGCCGAGGTGGCGCGCGCGGTGCGGGCGGGCGAGCCGGAGTCCCCGCTCGTGCCGCTGGAGGGGTCGCTGGCGGTGATGCGGACGCTCGACGCGGTACGGGACCGCGTCGGCGTCCGCTATCCGGCGGACCGCTGAACCCGCCCGGTCACGCGGGGGTGAGCCCCGGATTCCCGGCCTCGGTGGTGAACGAGGCGACGGTGGTGACGGGCGCGCCGGGGGTGGTGACGGCCGCGACCGTGCGGAAGTCGGCGCGGGCCTCCTTCTCCCCGAGGGTGATCAGCGCGTAGCCGCGCCGCCCGTTGTAGTGCTTGAGGTGCGGGTTGGCGCGGGTCTGGTTCTCCCAGTTGGCGGGGCGGTCCGCACCGTCCTTGCCGCTGGCGATCGAGGTGGTGACGATCTCGGTGCCGACCGTGCGCGAGGCGGGGTCGTCGAAGTCCTTCTTGAGGTCGAAGGCGTAGGAGACGTGGACATCGCCGGTGAGGACCATGAGGTTGTCCACCCCGGCGGCGTCGGCCCCGGCGAGCAGCCGCTGCCGGGAGGCGGGGTAGCCGTCCCAGGAGTCCATGGAGAGCTTGAAGGCGTCGGTGGGCACGTCGCGCCGCCGGGCGAAGGTGACCTGCTGCGGGACGACGTTCCAGGTGGCGTCCGAGGCGCGCCACCCGTCGATCAGCCAGCGCTCCTGGGCGGCCCCGGTCATGGTGCGCGCGGGGTCCTCGGACTCGGGGCCGGGGGTGCGCCAGCCGTCGCCGTACGCCTGGTCGCTGCGGTACTGGCGGGTGTCGAGGATGTCGAACTGGGCGAGCCGGCCGAACGTCAGGCGGCGGTAGAGCCGCATGTCGGGTCCGGTGGGGCGCTGCGGGGTGCGCAGCGGCTGGTTCTCCCAGTACGCGCGGTACGCGGCGGCGCGGCGGAGCAGGAACTCCTCGGGCGGCACGTCGTTCTCGGGGGTGCCGCCCGCGTAGTTGTTCTCGGTCTCGTGGTCGTCCCAGGTGACGACGAAGGGGTGGGCGGCGTGGGCGGCGCTCAGGTCCGGGTCGGTCTTGTAGAGGGCGTACCGCAGCCGGTAGTCCTCCAGGGTGACGGTCTCGCGGTTGACGTGCGCGGGGAGGCGTCGGTCGGTGTAGTTGCGCGCCCCGCCGGTGGCGTTGACGGCGTACTCGTAGAGGTAGTCGCCGAGGTGGAAGACGGCGTCGACGTCCTCACCGGCGAGGTGGCGGTAGGCGGTGAAGTAGCCGTCGTGGTACGCCTGGCAGGAGACGGCGGCCAGGGCCAGGGAGCTGGTGCGGGCTCCGGGGGCCGGGGCGGTGCGGGTGCGGCCGACCGGGCTGGTCCAGGCGCCGGTGCGGAAGCGGTAGTAGTAGATCCGGCCGGAGCCGAGGCCCTGGACGTCGGCGCGGACGCTGTGGGCGAACTCGGGGTGGGCGGTGACCGATCCGCGCCGCTCGATGCGGCGGAAGCGCTCGTCGCGGGCCACCTCCCAGCGCACCTCGACCCGCGCGCGGGGCAGTCCGCCGCCCGGCTCCAGGGGGCGGGGCGCGAGCCGGGTCCAGATCAGGACCGACGACGGGTGCGGGTCGCCGGAGGCGACGCCGAGGGTGAACGGGTCCTCGCTGATCCTGCGGGCGTCGAGTTCGGCGGCGCTCGCGGTCCCGGCGGCGGGCAGGTTGACCGCGAAGGCGAGCGCGGCGGCGGCCCCGGTGACGGTCAGGAAGCGTCTGCGTCCCACTCCCTGCTCGAGCAGCCGTGCGGCGGCGCGGAGTTCGGTGGCCCTCGTGTCCTGATCGGGCGTCATGACGGTGTGTGCGGCTGACATATGCCCCTCCTCAGCCCGGATGTTGTCGGGATTCATGGCAGCCGGACGTGACGACGCACCGTTGTCGCGTGCACAACATCCGCATGGCGGGTCGATGAGCACCACGTGCCCTGCGCACGGACCTGTCCCGTACGCTGCCGGGCCATGAACACGGAGCAGACGGAGCAGAGCGAGCAGGCGGGGCAGGCCGTTCCGACGGAGCAGGCCGTTCGGACAGGGCGGTCCGGGCAGGGCGAGACGGCCCGACGGGAGGAGCGGGCCGGGCGGGCCGACGGGACCGGCCGGAAGGTCGCCGTCGTCACGGGCGCGGGCTCGGGGATCGGGCGGGCCGTCGCGCTGGCCCTGGCGGGTGCGGGCTGGTCGCTCGCGCTCGCCGGCCGGCGAGCCGAACCGCTGGCGGAGACGGCGGCCGGGGCCGGGGACACGGAGGCGCTGTGCGTCACCACGGACGTGACGGACGCCGACGAGGTGGACGCGCTCTTCACCGCCGTACGGGAGCGGTTCGGCCGGCTGGACCTGCTGTTCAACAACGCGGGCACGTTCGGCCCCGGCGGCGTGCCGCTGGAGGACCTCGCCGTGGCGGACTGGCGGGCGGTGGTGGACGTGAACCTCACGGGCGCGTTCCTGTGCGCGCAGGCGGCGTACCGGCTGATGAAGGAGCAGGACCCGCAGGGCGGCCGGATCATCAACAACGGCTCGATCTCCGCCCACGCACCCCGCCCGCACTCGATCGCGTACACCGCGACCAAGCACGCGATCACCGGGCTGACGAAGTCGCTGTCGCTGGACGGCCGGCCGTACCGGATCGCCTGCGGCCAGATCGACATCGGCAACGCGGCGACGGAGATGACCGAGCGGATGCGGACCGGCATCCTCCAGGCCAACGGGGAGCTGGCGGTGGAGCCGGTGATGGCGGCGGCGGACGTGGCGCGGACGGTGACGCACATGGCGGAACTGCCGCTGGAGGCGAACGTCCAGTTCGCCACGGTGATGGCGACGACCATGCCGTACGTCGGACGCGGCTGAGGGCAACCCGCACCGGGCCGGGACGCGCGGCGGGGAGCGGACGCGCGGCGGGGAGCGGACACGCGGCCTGATGCAGGCGCGCCCGCAAGCGATCGAAAGATGCCCGGACTGGCCATTGAGTGGCCGGATTTACATATTTCTCCGCTCACGACCGAGCAAGCCTGCGCTGTCCGTATGATCGCATCCTGTTACACCTTCACCAGAACGACACAGAAGGAACACTGCATGCGCATACGCACCGCTGCGCCGCTCGCCCCTGGCCGCCGCACTGGCCGGCTCGCTCCTCGCCACGGCGGCCCCGGCCACGGCGGCCGCCCACCAGGGCGGGCTGCACTTCGGCACCGTCCAGTACGACGGCCCCGGCAAGGACGACCGGTCGAAGAAGTCGCTGAACGCCGAGTGGGTGAACATCCACAACAACGGCAAGAAGAAGGTCCAGCTCAAGGGCTACCGGGTGAAGGACAGGACCGGCTACACCTACACCTTCGGCAGCTACACGATCGGCGCGGGCAAGACGGTCGAGCTGCGCACCGGCAAGGGCAAGAACGTCTCGGGCACCGTGCACTGGAACCGGGGCTCGTACGTCTGGAACAACACCGGTGACACGGCCCGGCTGATCAAGCCCAACGGGAAGCTCCAGGACTCCTGCTCCTGGGGGAAGTCCACCAAGGCCAACAAGGGCGTCAAGAACTGCCACTGACCGGCCGTACGCGGCAGACGTGTCGGGGGCGGGGGGGGCTGGTCGCGGAACGGGGGCCGCGACCAGCCCCCCGCCGTGTACCGGACCGTGCCGCGTCACCGCCCGCGCACGCCGGGCGGGAGGGGGAGCCGGACGGGCCCGGCGAGCAGGCGGCCGACGGGCCGGACGCGTGGGCGGGAATGACGGCGGGCGGGAATGACGGGCGTGGCCACGCGGTTGGAGAGGTGCATGACACCTGACTCCGGGCCCGAAGTCCTGCGCTACACCGCCTTCTCCGCCGACCCCGCGGGCGGGAACCCCGCCGGTGTCGTCCTGGACGCCGCCGGGTTGGACGAGGAGCGGATGCTCGGCGTCGCGGCGGAGCTGGGCTACAGCGAGTCGGCGTTCCTGACGGAGCGGACCGGCGAGCGCGCGTACACGATCCGCTACTTCAGCCCGAAGGCCGAGGTCCCCTTCTGCGGTCACGCCACGGTGGCCACGGCGCTGGCCCTGGCGGAGCGGGACGGTCCGGGCACCCTGGAGTTCGCCACCGCGGCGGGGCCGGTGCCGGTCACCGTCGCACGCGAGGGCGACGAGCTGCGCGCCACCCTCACCAGCGTGGCCCCGCACGTCGAGGAGGTCGCCGGGGCGGACCTGGCGGAGGCGCTGGCCGCCCTGGACTGGGCGGACGCCGATCTCGACCCGGCGCTGCCGCCCCGGATCGCCTACGCGGGGGCCCGGCACCTGGTGCTCGCCGCCGCCACGCGGGAGCGGCTGGCGCGGCTGGACTACGACTTCGCGCGGCTCGAAGCGCTGATGCACCGGCTGGAGTTGACCACCCTGCAACTGGTGTGGCGCGAGGGCCCCGAGGTCTTCCACGTCCGCGACCCGTTCCCGGTGGGCGGGGTCGTCGAGGACCCGGCGACCGGCGCGGCGGCGGCCGCGTTCGGCGCGTACGCGCGGGAGCGGGGACTCGTGCCGGAGGCGGCGGTGCTGACGCTGCACCAGGGGGCGGACCTGGGCCGCCCCGGCACGCTCACCGTGGAACTGCGGGCGGGCGACCTCCGTGTCCGGGTCAGCGGAACGGGCACCCGGATCGGCTGACGCGGGCGGGGGCGTCACGCGCGGCGTCAGCCGGCGGCGCCCTCGGCCCCGGCGGGCTCCCTGACCGAGGAGGCGACCGGACAGACGTGGGCGTACCAGCGCTCCGCCTCCTCCGGGTCGAGGGTGCGCTCCAGCAGGAGGTCGCCCCGCATGCCGGGGAAGAACCGGCCCGCGGGCCAGGACCGCCGGCAGGACGGATCGTCCAGGACCAGCAGCCGGACACCGTCGACGACCGGGATGTCGGCGGGCGCGCCCTCGTTCCAGACCGGCTCGCCGCCCGGAGCCACCAGGTCGAAGGAGCCCTCGGTCTCCACCTGTCCGGGGGTCTCCCGGCAGACGGCCGCCTCCTGCGGCGCCGGCGCGCGGCCCTCCACGTGCCCGCCGCCGATGAGCGCGTCGGCGAGCAGGGTGTGCAGCTGGAAGTTGTCCCCGATGCCGGAGAGCCGCAGCAGGTAGCCGGTGCGGCTCGGCCGGTGGAGGGCGACGAGGGGTTCGTCGTCCAGCACCCTGAGGGCGTAGGCGAGGGAGGTGAACGCCTGGCCGGACGCCTCCGCCACGGCGGCGAGCGGACGCAGCAGCCCGCTCCGGCCGTCGAGCCCGTCGCGTACGGTCCGGTCGTTCAGGAGGGAGACGGCCGCCGACTCCCACGAGCGGAGCGTCCACCAGCCGAGCGCCGGATCGAGCCCCGTACGTGCGACGGCCTCCGCGCCCGGCTCCCCGTCGTCCGGCGCCGGGAAGGCTCCGCCGCCGGTCGCGGCCCACGCCTCGGCGAAGGCGGCGGCCTGCTCCAGGGCCCACCGGAGCCCGGCCAGCACGGCCGGTGCGCAGCGCCCGGCATCGGCGCCGCGCTCGACACAGGCCCCGACGAGGACGGCGACGACGGCACGGGGGCCGGGCGGCACCTGCTCCAGTACGGCGGCGAGCCGCGGCCCGCCGTCCAGCAGCTCCGGCTCACGGGCCTGGCCGAAGGTCTCCTGCAACCGGCCGAACGCCTTGCGGAACCGCTTGGCGTCCTGCGCCGTCACCGCGGACTCGAAGTCGGCGACGGCACCCCCGAACCCGGCTTTACCGAATATCATTCCCGCACTTTATCGACGCCCCGCCGGGACCACGAAGCCGGTCACCGCCCCGAGCTTTCCCCACCGCCCGAAGCTCCGGCATCGCACGGAGGCCCGACCCCACCGCACGCGGCCCCCGGCATGGCACGGAGGCCCGGTCCGCCACCCGAAGCCCCCGGCACCGCACGGGCTCGCGGTCTCACCGCACGAACGCCCCCGCCCGTGCTGCGGCGACCGCCGCGGCGGCGGCCCGGTCGGCCGCCTCCTCGTCGAGCGGGGCGCCGCTGGCGAGCAGCCGGTAGTAGAGGGGTGCCGACACCGCCGCGACGACCTCGCCGGGATCCGTGCCCACGGGCAGTTCGCCGCGTTCGACCGCCGCCTCGACGCAGCCCGACCACTCCCCGATCCGCACCGCGTAGAAGCGGTGCAGGGCCTCGGCGGTCCGCGGGTCGCAGGTGGCGGCGGCGATCACGGCGGCGAAGAGCGCTCCCTGCCGGGCGTCGGTGAGTGTGCTCACCACCAGGCGGGCGTTGGCCCGGAGGTCTTCGGCGACCGACCCGGTGTCGGCGCGCGGCACCGACTGCTCCGCCATGTCCGAGAGCAGATCGGCCACCAGCCCGGCGGGGTGGGACCACCGCCGGTAGACGGTCGTCTTGCCGACCTCGGCGCGCCGGGCGACGTCGGCCAGGTCGAGCCCGTCGAAACCGTGCTCGGCCAGCGCGTCCCCGGCCGCGCGCAGTACGGCCACCCGCACGCGGGCGGTACGGCCGCCAGGACGCACCGTGCCGGGCTCCAGCCCCTCGGCGTCGGGACCTTCAGACGTCATAACGGGTCTCCAGTTCCATTAAAGCCACTCCCCCTGTTACGGTGACACCACCCTAACGGAACCATAGGACCGTTTAGGGCTCCCCTGCCCAGGAAGGCGCTCCCGCCATGCCCGCATCCCGCACCGCTCCCGGCGCCGCCGCCGACACCGAACCCGTCCCCACCGCACGGGCCAAAGCCGGCCCGCACACCGCGGGCCCTCGCATGACCGGCCGCCAGAAGCTCGTCCTGGCACTGCTGCTCGGCTCCCAGTTCATGATCGCGGTGGACTTCTCGATCCTGAACGTGGCGCTGCCCGTCGTCGGCGAAGGGCTCGGCTTCTCCCTGTCCCACCTCCAGTGGATCGCCACGTCCTTCGCGCTCGCCGCGGCGGGATTCACCCTCCTCTTCGGCCGCGTGGCCGACCTCGTCGGCCGCAAGAACCTGTTCATCGGCGGCATGGCCGTCCTCGGGCTCTCCTCCGCGCTGGGCGGCCTCGCCACCTCGCCCGAGGTCCTCCTGACCGCCCGCGTGCTCCAGGGGCTGGCCACCGCCGCCGTCACCCCCGCCGGACTCGCGCTGCTGACCACCGCGTTCCGGGAGGGGCCGCTGCGGGAACGCGCGCTCGGGCTCAACGGGGCCCTGATGTCGGCCGGGTTCACCGCCGGGGCGATCCTCGGCGGCCTCCTGACGGACCTGCTCTCCTGGCGCTGGGCCTTCTTCGTCAACGTACCGGTCGCGGCCCTGGTGGTGGCCCTGGCCCCGTCCGCCATCACCGACTCCCGGCCGGAGCGAAGGCCCCGGCTGGACGTGCCGGGCGCGGCCACCGTCACCGGCGGACTGCTGCTGCTCGTCCTCGGGCTCAGCCAGGCCGCCGAGACCGGCTGGACCGCCCCCACGACCCTGGCCGCCCTCACCGCCGGCGCCGTGCTGCTCGCCGCGTTCGTCTCCATCGAGCGGCGGGCCGCCGCCCCGCTCGTCCCGGTGCACATCCTGAAGCGGCGGAGTGTCGTCTGGGGCAACGCCGCCGGGCTGATCGCCTTCGTCACCGAGACCTCGCTGGTGTTCCTGCTCACCCTGTACCTCCAGGAGGTCCTCGGCTACTCCGCGCTGGCCACCGGTCTCGCGTTCGGCGTCCTCGGCATCGGCACGGTCGTCGGCGGAGTGCTCGGCGGACGGGCGGTGGGCCGGTTCGGCAACCGGCGGGCCATCGTGCTGGGCGGCACTGTCCAGGCCGGGGCCACGCTGACGCTGGTGGCGCTCGGCACGTCCGGCGCGTGGATCTGGCTGCTGCTGGCGGCCACCTTCGTCGGCGGCGTGGGCAACATGCTGATGATCGTCGGCTTCATGGTGACGGCCACGTCCGGGCTGCCGGACGAGGAGCAGGGGCGGGCCACCGGGCTGGCGACGATGACCCAGCAGGTCGGTATCGCCCTGGGTATCCCGGTGATGAGCGCGGTGGTCACCGCCCGGACGGGGGCGGCGACCGGGGCGGAGGCGGTGCTCTCCGGAGTCTCCACCGCCATCCTCGTCAACTCCGCCCTGGTCCTGCTCGGCGCACTGCTCACCGGGTACTTCCTGACCGGAGCGAAGCGCCCGCGGGGGGCGACCGGCGCGGCCTGAGCGGCGGGCCAGGCTCGGCGGCGGGACAATACGCCCATGGCATCCGCCCCCGAGCCTGCCTCCGAACCCCGAGCCCTCACCGATGCCGACCCCGGCGGCACCGAACCGGCCCCCGGCCCCGCCCGCACGCCGCTGACCGTGCCGAGCATGTCCGCGGGACCCGACTTCGTCCTGCGCCCCTGGGAGATGAGCGACCTCCCGCTGGTCCGCGAGGCTTCCCTCGATCCGTACATCCCGCTCATCACCACGATCCCGGCCCGCTACTCCGACGTGGCCGCCGAGGCGTTCGTCCGCCGCCAGTGGGACCGCGCGGCCACCGGCGCGGGGTACCCGTTCGCCATCGTCCGCTCCCGTGACCGGCGCCCGGTCGGCGCGATCGGGCTCTGGCTGCACGAGCTGCCCGAGGGGCGCGCCTCGCTCGGCTACTGGCTCGTCCCGTCCGCGCGCGGCCAGGGCGTCGCCCGCGCGGCACTGCGCACGGTGTCCGGGTGGGCCCTGCGCGACCTCGGCGTCCCGCGCCTCCAGCTCCACATCGAGCCGTGGAACACCGCCTCCGCCCGGATCGCCGAGGAGACCGGTTTCCGCCGGGAGGGGCTGTTGCGGGGTTGGCAGCGGGTGGGCGACGAGCGGCGCGACATGGCCGTGTACGCGCTCCTGAACACCGACGGGCCCGTGGATGGCCGGGCGGCGGCCGCGAACTGAACAGCGAGGCGTTACGATCGCGGGCACCGCTGCCGACCAGCCATCGACGACCGGCAGCCGAGCTCCAGGAGTACCGAACTTGTCCGCACCACGCATCGGCGTATCCATCGTGACCATGGGAGACCGCCCGCAGGCGGTCGAGGCGCTGCTGGCGTCGGTCGCCATGCAGGACGTCCGGCCCACCCGGCTCGTGATCATCGGCAACGGCACCTCTCTCCCCGACTACACCGCCACCCCCGGTCTGGAAGACCTCGACGGCGGGGTGACCGTCATCGAGCTGCCGGAGAACCTCGGCTGCCCCGGCGGCCGGAACGAGGGGCTGCGCCGGCTCGCCGAGATCGGCGACGTGGACGTGGTGGTCGAGCTGGACGATGACGGACTGCTGGTCGACAAGGACGTGCTGCGCCGGGTACGGGACCACTTCGCGGCCGACGACCGGCTCGGCATCGTCGGCTTCCGGATCGCCGACGAGCACGGCGAGACCCAGCGGCGGCACGTGCCCCGGCTGCGGGCGGGCGACCCGATGCGCGGCGGCCCGGTGACGGCGTTCCTCGGCGGCGGCCACGCGTTCTCCATGAAGATGCTGGCCCAGACCGGCCTGTGGCCCGCGGAGTTCTTCTTCACCCACGAGGAGACCGACCTCGCCTGGCGTGCGCTCGACGCGGGCTGGAAGGTCGAGTACGACCCCGAGCTGCTGCTCCAGCACCCGAAGACGTCCCCCGCCCGGCACGCGGTCTACTACCGGATGACGGCTCGCAACCGCGTCTGGCTGGCCCGCCGCAACCTGCCGCTCCCCCTGGTCCCCGCCTACCTCGGCACCTGGACCCTGCTCACCCTCGCCCGCACCCGCGACCCGAAGGGCCTGCGGGCCTGGGCGGGCGGTTTCGCGGAGGGCGTCCGCACCCCGTGCGGGGAGCGGCGCCCGATGCGCTGGTCCACGGTCTGGCGGATGACGCGACTGGGCCGCCCGCCGGTCATCTGACCCGCCCCTCGCGGGCGCGGGCGCTCAGCGGATCACCGGCTGACGGGCCCACCCGTCCACGGACTCACGGGCTCACGGACTCACGGGCTCCAGCGGTACAGCACGTCGGGTTCGTTCTCCTCGTTGCGACCGCCGTCGTCGAACGCGACGGCGGTGAACCCGTGCCGCTCGTAGAAGGCACGGGCGGCGGCGTTGCGCTGGAACACGTACAGGCTGAGCCCGCCCTTCGCCGCGCCGCGCACCTCGGCCAGCAACCGGCTGCCGATCCCGCGCCGCAGCGCGTCGGGCCGCAGATAGAGGTGATCGAGCTCGTCATCCCCGGCGAGCACGGCGAACCCGAGCAGGTCCCCGCCCTCCCGCTCCTCGGCCACCCACACCCCGGTACTGGTGGGCAGCACGACATGGGTGATCCAGGCGAGGGTGTCCTCGTCGCTGTGCACCCGCGCCAGATACGGCATGGCGGCGGCGCGGGAGTCCAGAAAGACCCGCGTGACGGCTTCGGCATCCTGCAGGGTGGCCGGGCGCAGCCGTACGCCCTCGTGTCCGAGCCGGCGCGCGGCCCCATAGCCCGTCATACGGCTGATCAGAACACGAGACGAACCCGCACGGAAAGGGCCTCGGACCAGCCGGTTCAGCTGGTCCGAGGCCCTTTCCGTGGCTCTGCGGCGGACGAGCCGGCCTGTACGCCGGGTTCTGTCGCCCGGTCGCCTCGCGGCGGCCGCGTCACGGCTCCCGCCCGAATGCCGACCCACCTCCCCCCGTCGACAGAATGACACCCTGTGGGTATCATTTCATCATGCTGTACGAGACGCCTCTCCTCACCGCTGCTGACCATCACGTCCTGGACGAGATCGCGGAGATGCGTCGCGAACTGCACCACGCCGTGCAGCAAGCACCCACCAAGTGGACCCTCGACCTGAGGCGCCATCTGACCGCATCAGCCATCGCAGCCTCCAATACCATCGAGGGCTATGAAGTAGATGCCCGCGACGTCGCCGACCTCATGGACGACGCCCAGGAGAAGGTGGACGTCACCGAGGCGAACCGCGCGGAGACCGTCGCCTACCAGCAAGCCATGACCTACATCCAGTCCTTGCACGGCGTTCCCGATTTCGCGTACAGCAAGGGCCTGCTCAACGCCCTGCACTGGATGCTGCAAGGGCACCACCACCCTCGTAAGCCCGCCGGACAGTGGCGGCGGGGCCCGATCTTCATCACCGCGGTCGGCGATCCTCACGCTACGGAATACGAAGGGCCCCACGAAGACGATGTGGCCGGTCTGATGAGTGAGCTGACCGACTGGCTCAACACCGGCGACATGGATTCCGATCCGCTGGTACGCGCGGCGATGGCGCACTTCAATCTCGTCAAGATCCACCCGTGGGCCGATGGCAACGGCCGGATGTCCCGTTCTTTGCAAACTCTCCTGATCTCCCGAGAAGGTGTTCTCGCGCCCGAGTTCTCCTCCATCGAGGCATGGCTGGGAATGCCCGGACACACGTGGGACTACTACAAGGTGCTGCGCGAGGTCGGCGGGCCTGTCTACAGCCCGAAGCGGGACACCGCCCCGTGGGTACGGTTCAACCTGCGCGCCTATCACGAGCAGACCCAGAGCGTGCAGCATCGCGTGAACCGATCCAATAGGTGCTGGATCGAGCTGGACGAACGGCGAGACGCCCTTGATGTTTCCGAGCGCCAGGTCACCGCTCTGCATGAAGTCGCGATGACCGGACGGGTGCGCCGTTCACGGTACGAGAAATCAGAAGGAATCAGCGAGCAACAGGCGCAGCGCGATATGCAGCACCTGATGCGCCGGGAGTTGCTGACACCCGTGGGCAATACGAAGGGCCGTTACTACGTTCCTGGCGCCCGCTACCCCCGGGAAGTCCTGGCCACGGCCGCCGCCCGGCACCGCATCCGCGACCCTTACGGCAGTGCCGCCTGATCACGACCGGGCCCCCTTCCAGGACGTCCCGGCCTACATCGCATGGACGGGCTGGTGCACAGCCCCATCGCCAAAGGGCCTCGGACCAGCCGGTTCAGCTGGTCCGAGGCCCTCCGTGGCTCTGCGGCAGACGAGCCGGCCTGTACGCCGGGTTCTGTCGCCCGGTCGCCTCGCGGCGGCCGGGGAGACGGCCATCCATCTAGGACCGGCATTGCTGCCGGCCTCCTGCGGTCCACCCGTGAACTCGGGCGAGCAGCCCTCGAACGTTCACGCAGGGCCGTCCCGTTGCCGGGGCGGCCCCTTTTGACCTTGCTCCGAGTGGGGTTTACCTAGCCGCCTGAGTCACCTCAGGCGCTGGTGGTCTCTTACACCACCGTTTCACCCTTACCCGCGACCGGAGTCACGGGCGGTCTGTTTTCTGTGGCACTGTCCCGCGGGTCACCCCGGGTGGCCGTTAGCCACCACCCTGCTCTGTGGAGCCCGGACGTTCCTCGGGAGGATCCGGGGATCCCCACGCGGCCGTCCGGCCGACTCGTCTGCCGTACCGTCATCGTACCGGGCCGCCCCCGGCGGCTCGGCCGCGATCCCCCGGGCCCCTCCCGCAGCCGAAGGCCGAGGTCTCCCGATCGAAGGCGAAGGGCTCGGGCAGCGGAAGCGGCGCTCGTCCGGAAGGAGCCCCCGGAGCCCCGTGCGGCGGCGCCCTGCCCGCCTCCGCGCGAGCGGACGGCCCGGCCGGGTAGGGCCCCGTACCCTTGCCGGGGACCCGGAGAGCCCGCGCGCCGGCCTGGTCCGTGCTCGCCGTACGTATGAAGGAGAACCGCCTTGCTCGTGCTGTTGCCGCCCTCCGAAGGAAAGGCCGCCTCGGGGCGTGGGGCTTCCCTGAAGCCGGAGTCGCTGTCGCTGCCGGGGCTCGCCCCCGCCCGTGCCGCGGTGCTGGACGAGCTGGTCGAGCTGTGCCAGGCGGACGAGGAGAAGGCCCGTGAGGTATTGGGCCTGAGCGTGGGGCTGGCGGGCGAGGTCGGCAAGAACGCCGAGCTGCGCACCGCCGGGACCCGGCCGGCCGGGGAGCTGTACACCGGCGTGCTGTACGACGCCCTCGACCTGGCCTCGCTGGAGGCGGACGCGCGGCGGCGGGCGGCGAAGTCGCTGCTGGTCTTCTCGGGGCTGTGGGGCGCGGTCCGGATCGGCGACCGGATTCCGCCGTACCGCTGCGCGATGGGCGTGAAGCTGCCCGGCCTCGGCGCGCTCGGCGCGTACTGGCGTACCCCGATGGAGACCGTGCTGCCCGAGGTCGCCGGAAACGGGCTCGTCCTGGATCTGCGGTCCTCCGCGTACGCGGCCGCGTGGAAGCCGAAGGGCGAGGTGGCCTCACGGACGGCGAGCGTGCGGGTGCTCCACGCGCAGATCGTGGACGGCGTGGAGAAGCGGTCCGTGGTCAGCCACTTCAACAAGGCGACCAAGGGCCGCCTGGTGCGCGATCTGCTGGTGGCCGGCGCCCGGCCCACGGGCCCGGCGCAACTGGTGGAGGCCCTGCGGGACCTCGGGTACGTGGTGGAGGCGGAGGCCCCCGCCCGCGCCGGGCGGCCGTGGGCGCTGGACGTGGTGGTGACGGAGATCCACTGACCTCCGCCGCCTTCCATCGTTCGCCGCCCGCCCCGCATTGCACCCTGCGCAACGCTCGTTGCAGGTATTGGCCCGGTCGCGGCAGGATGACCCCATGACCTCCGCCTCCGCGCCCGCCGCCCCGCCCGACGTCTCCGTGCTGGACCTCGCGCCCGTCCTCCCCGTCGTCGTCCTGCACGACGCAGCCGACGCGGTGCCGCTGGCACGGGCGCTGGTGGCGGGTGGGCTGCCCGCGATCGAGGTGACGCTGCGGACGCCCGCCGCACTGGCGTCGATCCGGGCCATGGCCACCGAGGTGCCGGGGGCGGTGGTCGGCGCCGGCACGGTGCTCTCGCCGCGGCACGTACGGGACACCGTCGAGGCCGGAGCCCGGTTCCTGGTCAGTCCGGGGTGGACGGAAGCGCTGCTGGAGGCCATGAAGGCGTCCGGCGTACCGTTCCTGCCGGGTGTCTCGACCACCTCCGAGGTGGTGGCCCTGCTGGAGCGCGGGGTGACCGAGATGAAGTTCTTCCCGGCCGAGGCGGCAGGCGGCACGGACTATCTCAGGGCCCTGTCCGCACCGCTCCCCCGGGCCCGGTTCTGCCCCACCGGCGGCATCTCGGCCGGCTCCGCGCCCTCGTACCTCTCCCTTCCCAACGTCGGCTGCGTGGGCGGCAGTTGGATGGTTCCGGGTGACGCGGTGGCGGCGAAGGACTGGGACCGCGTGGCCCGCCTGGCGGCCGAGGCGGCGGCACTCGCCCCGTGAACCACGCCCCCTGAACCGCGCCCACCGGTCCGCGCCCTCGCGCCCCGTGCGCCATGCGCCATGCGCCATGCGCCATGCGCCGGATGCCGGGTGCCCGGACCCGTGATCCGCGACGCTGTGCGCCGGGGACCCGGACTCGGGACCCGTGATCCCGCGACCCCGTGCTCCCCCGGCCGGGCCGGGCCGGTTCAGTGCAGGATCTGTACGGCGTAGAGCCCGCCGACGCCCAGCGCCAGCATCCCCAGCAGCAGCCGCAGCGCGGTCTCCGGCAGACGCGGCTGGAGGCGGGCGCCGAGATAGCCCCCGCAGAGGCCGCCGAGGCCGCAGGCCAGGCCGAGGGACCAGTACGGCGCGATGTCGCCGGTGGTGGTCAAGGAGAGCAGCGCGTACGTCCCCGCACCCACCACCGACGTCACGAAGGTGGCGGCGAGCGCGGCGGGGGCCACCCTCGACACCGGCATGCCGCGCCCGGCCAGGATCGGGCCGAGGATCGATCCGCCGCCGATGCCGTAGATCCCCCCGGCGACTCCGACGGCCATGGCCAGCCGGGTGACGGTGCGCGAGGAGAGCTCCCGTGCGGGGGCCGTGCGGGAGGCGCGGCGCAGGGTGCGCAGGCAGAGCCAGCTCCCCAGCGGCAGCAGCAGGACGGCGATGAGCAGCCGGAACACCGCCGGGCCCGGCACCGCGAACACCCGGATCACCGCGCCCACGACGACGCCGGGGACGGTGCCGAGAACGAGCAGCCGGGTGAGCGGTCCCCGCAGGGTTCCGGCCCGGTGGTGCCGCACCAGCGCACCGGGGCCCGCCACCACGTTGTAGAGCAGGTTCGTCGGGGTGACCGCCGGGCTGGGCACCCCGAGCACGCTGATCTGGACCGGCAGCAGGAACACCGCGCCCGAGACGCCCACGGGCGCGGTGGCCACGGAGATCAGGAGCCCGGTGGCGAACCCGAGCAGCTCCGTCGACCAGCCCACGCGTGTCCGCCGCTAACGCAGGTGCGAGGTGTCGTTGAGCAGGCGTACGGAGGCGTTGCCGTCGCCGTAGTACGCGACCGTCGAGATCGAGGCCGCCGACAGCTCCATCCGGAACAGCGCCTCGGGCGGGGCGCCCAGGGCGAGCCGGACGAGCGTCTTGATCGGGGTCACGTGGGTGACGAGCAGGACCGTGCGGCCCGCGTACCGGGCGACGATCCGGTCCCGCGCCGCCGCGACCCGCTCGGCCACCTCCGCGAAACTCTCGCCGCCGCCGGTCGGGGCGGTCTCCGGGGAGGCCAGCCAGGCGGTGAGGTCGTCGCCGTACCGCTCCCG
Source organism: Streptomyces sp. V2I9 (assembly GCF_030817475.1). Lineage (NCBI taxonomy): Bacteria > Bacillati > Actinomycetota > Actinomycetes > Kitasatosporales > Streptomycetaceae > Streptomyces > Streptomyces sp. V2I9. Next base: position 1,626,816 of record NZ_JAUSZJ010000002.1, read on the forward strand.
CACCTCGCCGAAGGTCAGGCCCTCCCACGCGCCGAAGTCCGTCTCACGCAGGCCCTCGTCGATGCGGACGTCCAGGCCGAGGCGGGCGGCGACGGCGGACGCGGTCTCGCGGCAGCGGCGCAGCGGGGAGCTGACGATCTCCTGGACGGCGCCGACGGCGGCGAAGTGCTCGGCGGCCCGCTCGGCCTGGCCGCGACCGGTGGCGGAGAGTTCGGGGTCGGTGCCGCCGCTGCCGGAGAACCGCTTCTGTGGTGTGAGGGCGGTCTCGCCGTGCCGGAGCAGGACGAGTGTGGCGGGAGCACCCAGGTCGGGGGCGGAACCCCAGCCGGTCTGCGGGGTGCCGGCCGTCTTCTGCGGCGTACCGGCCGCGTCCTCCGGCGTCCCGGCCGTCCCCTGGCGCGTGCCGGCCCCCTGCTGCGGTTCCGGTACGGAGAGCGGCCCGCCCGGAACCGGCGTGTGCGGAACCGGCGTGTGCGGAAGCGACGCGTCCGGTGCCCCGGTTCCCGGCAGCGGGAAAAGCCCTTCGGGGGCTCCGCCGCCGCGCGCCGCCGCCAGCGCCGCACGGGCCCTGGCCGCTCCCGCGGCCTGGTCGCCGGGCGGGCCCTGCGCCGGGGGCGGGGCGCTCGGGGTGCGGGCACCCGGGGCGTCGAGGGCGGCGGTCGAGGCGGACGCCTCCCACTGCCGACCGTCGCGGCCCGCGTCCATCGCCTCGTTGGCGAGCCGGTCCGCGTGCTTGTTCTGCGCGCGCGGAATCCACTCGTACGTCACGCGGGACGGCGGCAGGATCGCGGCGGCGCGGGCCGCCAGCGGCTTCATGTCGGGGTGCTTGATCTTCCAGCGCCCCGACATCTGCTCGACCACGAGCTTGGAGTCCATCCGGACATGGACCCTCAGTGCGTCCCCGGCGTCCGGGAACAGTGCCTTCGCGGCGGTCAGTCCGGCGATCAGCCCCCGGTACTCGGCGACGTTGTTCGTCGCCACGCCGATGTACTCGGCGGCCTCGGCCAGCGGCTCGCCCGTGGCCGGATCGATGACGACCGCGCCGTAGCCGGCGGGCCCCGGATTGCCCCGGGAGCCGCCGTCGGCCTCGACCACCAGGTGGTGGGCGACGGTCATGACAGACCCGACTCCGAGGTGCGGATCAGAATCCGGTGGCAGTTCTCGCAGCGCAGGACCGTCTCCGGGGAGGCGGCCTTCACGTCGTTGACCTCGGCCATGTTCAGCTCCAGCCGGCAGCCCTCGCAGCGGCGCTGGTAGAGCCGGGCGGCGCCGACCCCGCCCTGCTGGGCGCGGAGCTTGTCGTACAGCTTCATCAGGTCGGCGGGGATGACCTCGGCGACGACCTGGCGGTCCTTGGCCACCGTGGCGGCCTCGGCGTCCAGCTCGGCGGTGGCGGCGTCGCGGCGGGCGGTGGCGTCGTCGACCCTGGCCTGGACGGCGGAGACCCGCTCGGTCAGCTCGGTGACGCGCTCCTGGGCGGCCTCGCGGCGCTCCATGATCTCCAGGACGACGTCCTCCAGGTCGCCCTGGCGCTTGGCGAGCGAGGTGATCTCGCGCTGGAGGCTCTCCAGGTCCTTGGGCGAGGAGACCGCGCCGGAGTCCAGGCGCTGCTGGTCGCGGACGGCGCGCTGGCGCACCTGGTCGACGTCCTGCTCGGCCTTGGTCTGCTCGCGGGCGGTGTCGCTCTCCTCGGTGGTGGAGGCGACCAGCAGGTCGCGCAGCTGGGCGAGGTCGTTGCTGAGCTGCTCGATCTCGGCGTGCTCCGGCAGCGAGGACCGCTTGTGGGAGAGCTGGGCGAGCCGGGTGTCGAGGGCCTGGACGTCGAGAAGTCGGATCTGGTCGGCGGGCGCGGCGTTCAGTTGGGGGCTCCAGAGGAATGGTGGGTGGTCCAGGGGTCGGTGACCCGCTTCGAGACGTGGACCCGCAGGCCCCATCCGTGGCGGTCGGAAAGCGCGTCGAGCTGGGCGGCCGCCTGCTCGCACCAGGGCTGCTCGGTGGCCCAGTGCGCGGCGTCGACGAGGCCGAGCGGCGTGTGCTGCACGGCTTCGGACACCGGGTGGTGGCGCAGGTCGGCGGTGAGGAAGGCGTCGACGCCCGCGGCGCGCACGGCGTCGAAGAGGCTGTCGCCGGAGCCGCCGCTGACGGCGACGGTGCGGACGAGCGCCTCCGGGTCGCCGGCCAGCCGGATGCCCTGCGCGGTGGCGGGGAGCCGGGCGGCGGCCCGCGCGGCGAAGGCGGCCAGGGTCTCGGGGTGGTCCAGTGCGCAGATCCGGCCGAGTCCGCGCCGCCCGCGGGGGTCGGTGGGATCCGGTACGAGGGGGCCGGTGACGCGCAGGTCCAGGGCACCGGCGAGGGCGTCGGAGACGCCGGGGTCGGCGGTGTCGGCGTTGGTGTGGGCGACGTGGAGCGCGACGTCGTGCTTGATGAGCGTGTGGACGACCCGGCCCTTGAAGGTGCCGGCGGCGACCGTCGTCGTTCCGCGCAGGTAGAGCGGGTGGTGGGTGACGATCAGTTGCGCGCCGAGTTCCAGGGCCTCGTCGGCGATCTCCTGGACGGGGTCGACGGCGAACAGCACCCGGTCGATCTCCGCGTCCGGGTCGCCGCAGACCGTCCCGACCGCGTCCCATCCCTCGGCCCGCTCGGGCGGCCAGAGGGCGTCGAGGGCGGCGATGACTTCAGACAGACGGGGCACGGGGGAAAGGCTACCTGTCCGCGGTGGCCGGTCGCCCGGGGCCGCCGAACCTGGACGCCGGGTCCGGCGGCCGACCACGCGTCGTCACCCCTCACCCGCCGACGCCCCGCCCGTACGAAGGCCGTACGGGCGGGGCGTGAGGTCGTACGGGCGGGCCGCGGAGGCGTGGGCGACGCCGGAAGGCGTCACCTCACCGCGCGGGCGCGGACGGCCCGCCCACGGCCCGTGGCGTCCGCGCGGGGAGGCGTCACTTCACCAGGTCGGCGCGGAGGTCGTCGAGGACCAGGCCGGCCGCGGTGACGCCGAGGCCCAGGTACCAGGTCTCGTCGGAGACGTCCTTGGCCCGGCCCTCCTTCACGGCCTTCAGGTTCTTCCACAGCGGGTTGGAGCGGGCGGTGTCGCGCTGGGTGGCCTTCGGGTCGCCGTAGACGCCGGTGAAGATCCAGTCGGCGTCCGCCTCGTCGATCCGCTCCGGGCCGACCTCGGCGGCGAGGTCGTCGATCTGCTGGTTCTTCGGCCGCGGCAGGCCGACGTCCTGGAGGATCGTGCCGATGAACGACGCCTTGGCGTAGAGCCGGATCCGGTCGGGCATGTAGCGGACCATCGAGACGGTCGGTTTGTCGGGACCGATGTCCTCGCCGAGCTTCTCGGCCTTCTCCTCGTACGCGGCGAGCGCCGTCTCGGCCTCCTTCGTACGGTCCAGGGCCCGGGCGTTGAGGAGGTAGTTCTCCTTCCAGGTGAAGCCGGGGCGGATGGAGAAGACGGTGGGCGCGATCTTGGACAGCTCGTCGTACTTGTCCGCGGCCCGGAGCTGGCTGCCGAGGATCAGGTCCGGCTGGAGGCCCGCGATGGCCTCCAGGTTGAGGCTGTTGATGGTGCCGACGCTCTTCGGCTCGCCCGCCGCCTTCTTCAGGTAGGAGGGGAGGGTCGCGTCGCCCTCGCTCGGCGCGTAGCCGACCGGCTTCAGACCGAGCGAGACGACGTTGTCCAGTTCGCCGACGTCCAGGACGACGACCCGCTTGGGCGCGGCCTTGATCTCGGTCTTCCCCATGGCGTGGGTGACCGTGCGGGGGAACTCTCCGGCCTTCGCGTCCGTGCCGTACCCGGCCGTCTTCTTCGCGGCGTCCGCGAAGTCCTTGCCGCCCGTGGCGACGGCGGCCTTCTTGCCGCCGCCCGCCTCGGACTTCGCCGCGTCCGCGTCGCCGTCGGCACCGCCCCCACAGGCCGACAGGGAGAGGGCTGCCGCGACAGCCAGGGCGACTGCGGCGGTACCGCGGGGTCGGAGGGACATCACTTGCTCCAGATGGTTCGCGTACGTGCAAGGGGAACACGGGTGTGAGTTAGGGCAGCCTCACCATAGCCGCGGCCCGTTTCACCAGCACACTCACCCCTTCACCACCGACGAATGCGGGCATCGCCACCCTTATGTGTGAAGTCAGGTGCCTCACGTTGTCCGGCTGGACGTGCGAAAACTACCTTTCGTAGCCGGAGGTGACCAGTCCATGACTGCCTGTGCCATCGAGGGTGGATCCGCCGGGGCCGCCGCGACGGCGGAACCCGTACCGGAACGGGAAACGGAACCCGGACCGGAGCCCGGACCCCAGGGGCCCGAGGCTCCCCGGGGACCCGCAGCGGGATCCGCGGCGGAGCCGGGAACGGGGCCCGCGCCGGGGTCCGTGACACGGCCCGGTCCGGAGCGGTCCGAGACGGACCCCGGTCCGGAGTCCGGCGCGGAGTCCGGTTCGGTGCCGGGCCCGGCACCCGGCCCGGCTTCCCGCCCGGAGCGCGATCCGGAGCAGGAAGCGGAACTCGCCGCCGGGACCGGGACGGCGTACCGCCCGGAGTCCGGTTCCGCTCCGGCGACCGGCCTGGAGGAGCCCCGCGCCCGCCGGAGCCGCGGCGGCGCGTCACCGCTCCCCGGCGGCCTCACGCTCACCGCGGACGGGGCCTACGCCGCCCGGCTCACCGCGGCCCCCGGCCCGCCCGGCGAGCGGTCCTGGTATCCGGAGCGGTGGACGCTGGACGGCCCGGAGCCGTACGCGGTGCCCCTCCCCCTCGACCAGCCCGAGGAGCCGGACTCCGAGGTGGCGCCGCTCGCCGACGGGCGGGTGCTGATCCGGCGGCGGGTGGCGGACCGGCAGATGTTCTCGCTGCTCTACCCGACCGGCCCCGGCACCGGCGAACTCCTGCTGGGCACGGTCGAGCGCACGGAGATGACGCTGCTTCCGCCGTCGCCGGACGGCCGGTGCGTGTACGCGCTGGCGGCCGGGGAGCGGGAGTCGTCGCTCTGGCTGGTGGCGGGCGGGGCGTTCGGCCCCGAGGAGGTCGCACGGGTGGCCGGGCGCTGCTCGGGCGGGGTGTGGCTGGACCGGGAGGGCCGGCTGCTGGCGCTGGACCGGCGGGCTCCGGGCGGGGGGCCGGTGAAGGCGGTCTCCGTCGACCTGGGGCGGCGGGGCGGGGTGACGCCGCTGCTCCAGATCGCGCCGGAGAGCGACGACCGGCTGCTGCTCGCGGACGCCGACAGCGGGTTGCTGCTGATCCGCTCCGATGCCGCGGGCCACGACCGGCTCGGCTGGGGCGTACTGGGGAGTTGCCTGCCGGTCAGGTTTCCGGAGTGCCTGCGCCTGGCGGGTGCGACCGTGACGCCGTTCGCGGTGCAGCCCGGTCAGGTGCTGATGCCGGAGAGCTGTGCGGTGGCGCTGCGGATCGACGGGGACGCGGGAAGCTGGGTGGGCGTGTGGCGTCCGACGGGCCGGCGGCTGCACCAGTTCGCGGCTCCGCTGGGCTGGGCGCCGGGGGTCGGGTACTGGAGCAGGGACGGGGTACTGCGTCTCCCGTACGCGAACGCGGCGACGTCCTGCGGCGTGGCGATGCTGGAGGCTCCCGAGGACGTGGAACCCTCCTCCGTGACCGGTCGCACGGAGGGCGGGGAAGGCGGAACGGAACCGTCCGCCGCCGTCGCCGCTCCTGCTGTGTGTAAGCCCGTTCCGTTGGGGCAGGCGCCTCTGCACGGTGCCGCTCGACCTGATTGAATTCGGAACCGGGGCTACGCGACCGCACCGGGCGGGGCACCGGCGGTGACCACGTCGGAGGGCGTTCGCGGGGCTTGCGACAGACGTACGTGCGACACAAGCAAGCGATCACAACGGGGTGACTTCCCAGATGTCCGAAGTCCGAAGCGACATGACCCAGCAGCACCCGACGGGGGCGGGCCGACGGTCCGCGAGCGGTGGTTCCGGCAAGCACCGAGGGGGTGCGTCGACGGAGACCACGCCGGTGCAGCCGCACGGTCGCCACCGCCGGCCCGCCGAAGACGAGTCCCGCGCCGCCTGAGCCGCGCGACGGGCGGAGCACGACACAGCACGACAGGAGGGCCCGGACCGGCGGACAGCCGGTCCGGGCCCTCCCGCGTACGCCTCACCTGTCCCTCCCCGTACCCGTCGCGCACTCCCCTCGCGGCTCCGCCCGTGCGGATGACGCCGTTTCGGGCCGGGCCGGCGGTCGTTCCTCACGACGTACGGCGCGGTGGGCGGTGGTTCGGCAGCCAGAGCAGCATCACGACCACCCCGACGAGCAGCACCCCGCTCGCCGTACGGAAGGCCATGGCGTACCCGGCGGTGACCTCGGCCGGGTCGCCGGAGCCCGCGGTGCGCGCGGCGGCGACGGTGGAGAGCACCGCGAGGCCCAGCGCGCCGCCCATGGTGCGGGAGGTGTTGACCAGGCCCGAGACAAGTCCGGCGTCGCCCGGGTCCGCCCCCGACGTGGCGAGGGTGGCGAGCGGCGTGGAGGCGAGCCCCGCCCCGGCCATCATCAGGATGCCGGGCAGGCAGATCGCGGTCAGGTAGGAGCCCTCCACGCCCATCGTGGACTGCCAGCCGAAGCCCGCGGCGGTGATGAGGACCCCGGTGACGGCGAGGCACTTCGCCCCGGAGCGCACCATGAGGCGCGGGGCCAGTTTGGAGCCGACGATGACGGCGGCCGAGGTCGGCATCAGCGCGAGACCGGCCTCCAACGGCGAGTAGCCCAGGACGTTCTGGGCGTAGACGGTCATGAAGTACCACATGGAGAAGGTCGCCGACCCCATGAGCAGCATCGACACGTTGGCCGAGGAGACGGCCCGTACGGAGAAGACGCGCAGGGGGACCAGCGGGACGGCGGTCCGCATCTCGGCCAGGACGAAGAGGGCCAGCAGCCCGGGTCCGGCGAGCAGCGGCACCAGGGTGGCCGCGGCCGTCCACCCCTCGGCCTCGGTCTGGACGACGCCGTACGCGACGGCGGCGAGGCCCGCCGTGACGAGGATCGCGCCCAGCAGGTCGATGCGGCGGCGGTCGCCCGCGCGTCCCTCGGTGATCCACAGGGCGGCGGCGAGCAGGACGACGGCGCCGATGGGCACGTTGATCAGGAGGACCCAGCGCCAGGAGAGAGCGTCGGTGAGGGCTCCGCCGATGAGTCCTCCGGCCGCGCCGCCGCCCGCCCCGACCGCCATCCAGGTGCCGATCGCCCTGGTCCGCGCCGGGCCCTCGGGTACGGCCGCGGTGAGGATGGTGAGGGTGGCGGGGGCGAGCACGGCGGCCCCGAGGCCCTGGGCGGCGCGGGCGGCGAGGAGCTGCCGGCCCTCCTGCGCGAGGCCGCCCGCGAGGGACGCCGCGGTGAAGAGGCCGAGCCCGACGAGGAACATCAGCTTGCGCCCGTAGATGTCTGCGGCCCGCCCGCCCAGGAGCATGAACCCGGCGAACGCGATCGAGTAGGCGTTGACGACCCACTGGAGGCCCGCCGCGCTCAGCCCCAGGTCGGCGCGCATGGAGGGCAACGCGACGTTGACGACGGAGACATCGAGGACCACGAGGAACTGGCCGGTGCAGGCGGCGAGCACCACGGCCCAGGTGCCGGGGCGTATGCGGGAGGGGGCGGGCGCGGCGGAGACAGGCGTGGAGACATCGGGCATGGGGGCCATGCTCCCGGGCGGCGTGCGGCGCGTACATCGGGTGTCGGAGGAGGGCCGATACGCCGCCGGGCATCGACGGAGGGGAGATACGCCGACGGGCGTCGACGGAGGGGAGATACGCCGACGGGCGTCGCAGGAACGCCGGACCCGTCCGGTACATCGGGCACCGGGCGAGGTGCCGCCGCGTGTCGGTAGCGGCCTTTGACAGGCCGTCAGCCGCTCCGGACACGGCCCGCACAGCGGTGACGGGCCGCTCAGGGGGCCGCTCCGGACGCCGGACAGCGGCCGTCGGGGTATCGGGATGTCGGCCGTCGGGAGCGGCCCGCGGACTTCGGTCGTCGGCGTGGCACGCCGTCCATACCCCCGCATACGCCACCATAGTGGTGCGTTATGAGTACGGAGAACGCCCACGTGCCCCCGGACCAGTCACCCTCCGGCCCCACGAACGCCGCTGCCGACGCGGCCGCAGGGACGGACTCCTCGCCGGACCGGGTGGTGGTGTCACTCGGGGCATTGGGCGTCATCGGCGTCGTGCTGTGGGCCGCTTTCGGGAAGCACTCCTTCGAAAGCGCCTCGAACGCGGCCCTCCCCTGGGTGCTCGACAATTTCGCGTGGCTCTTCGTCATCGCCGCCGACGTGTTCCTGGTGCTGTGCCTGGTGATCGCCTTCAGCCGCTTCGGCCGCATCCGGCTCAGCAGGGACGACTCTCCCCCGGAGTTCTCCGACTTCTCGTGGATCGCGATGATGTTCAGCGCCGGCATGGGCATCGGGCTGATCTTCTACGGTGTCGGGGAGCCCGTCGCACACTATCTGACCCCGCCGCCCTCCAGCGGGGCGGAACCGCAGACCGCCGGGGCCGCGAGCGCCGCCATGGAGTACTCCTTCTTCCACTGGACCCTGACCCCGTGGGCGATCTACGGGATCGTGGGCCTGGCCCTGGGGTACGCGAGCTTCCGCAAGGGCCGGGGCAACCGGCTGAGCGCCGTGTTCGTGCCCCTGATCGGCGAGCGCCGGGCGAACGGCGTCTTCGGGAAGGTCCTGGACCTGCTCGCCGTCTTCGCCACGGTCTTCGGCACCGCGACGAGCCTGGGGCTCGGCGCCCTGCAGATCGCCATCGGACTCGACCTGACGGCGGACGTCGGCCGGAGCACCGGTGTCGAGCTGGTGGTCATCGCCGTGCTCAGTGTGGCGTTCGTGGTCTCCGCCTTCACCGGTCTGCACGGCGGCGTGAAGTGGCTCAGCTCGATCAACCTCGTCGTCGCGGCGATCCTCATGGTCTTCGTCTTCTTCGCGGGTCCGACCGTCTACCTCCTGGACGTGCTGCCGTCCTCGGTCGGCGGCTATCTGGACCAGCTCCTCCCGATGGCCTCGCGCACGGGCGCGTTCGGCGACCAGGACTGGCTGGGCACCTGGACGATCTTCTACTGGGCCTGGTGGCTGTCCTGGGCCCCCTTCGTCGGCACCTTCATCGCCCGCATCTCCAAGGGCCGCACGATCCGCGAGTTCCTCCTCGCCGTGCTGCTCATCCCGAGCGGGGCGACCGCCCTGTGGTTCGTGGTGCTCGGCGGCACCGGTATCCGGCTCGCGGAGACGGGCGTCGTCGACATGGCCGAGAAGGCGAAGGAGGGGACGGAGGCGACCCTGTTCGCCATGCTCGACGCCCTGCCGGCCGGCACGGTGACGGCCTGGGCCGCGATGATCCTGATCATGATGTACTTCGTCACCAGCGCGGATTCCGCCTCGCTGGTCATGGGCTCGCTGACCAGCCGGGGCGCCCTGCACCCGCGGCGCTGGCTCGTCGTCACCTGGGGGCTCCTCATGGCGGCGGTCGCCGCCGCCCTGTTGGTGGCCGGCGGACTGGAGTCCCTGCAGAGCGCGACGATCCTGGTGGCGCTGCCCTTCGTCGTGGTGATGCTCTTCCTCTGCTGGTCCCTGCTGCGGGAGTTGCGCACCGACCCCGGCGGCGGCCCCAAGCGCAGCGAGGGTCTGCACGGGATGCGCGACGCCGTGCGCGTCATGGTCGGCGAGGAGCTGGGCAACCAGCCGGAGACGCGCCACCACCGTCTCCGCCGCGCGGCCGCCGCCCGGACCACCGGCGCCGAGGACGGCCGGGACCCGGAGAGCCGACGGTGAGGCCCGTCGCGGCGCGCCCCTGCCGCGGCGCCCGAGCTGCGCGCCCCGGCCGCGGTCACCCTGGTGCGGGCTTTCGGCATCTTCCTGCCCGCGCGGCGGCCCTCCGCGCACCCGGTGCTCCTGGCGAGCGGTGCGGACGCCGGAACCTCCCGGACGCCCGCCTTCCTCCCCCGCCGAGTCGTCCGGCCGGACCGTACGGCACGATGGGTCGCCGTCGACAGGCCCCTGAGCCACCCCGTGCCACCTGGAGGAACCCCGTGACCGCCGAGTCCGCCGCCGCTTCCGCTTCCGCCGCCGGACCCGCGCGCCCCGCCGGTTCCGGCGGGCCCGCGCCGGAGATCCTCGCCGCGTTCGAGGCCGCCAAGGGCTTCATGCCGGTCCACGAGGGGCTCGCCCTGTACGCGGCGGCGACCGAGGCCGGCACGCTCGGGCTGCCCCTGCTGGAGGTGGGCACGTACTGCGGGCGGTCCGCCATCCTGCTCGCGGACGCCGCGCGGGCGGCCGGGGTCAGCGCGCTGACCGTGGACCACCACCGCGGCAGCGAGGAGCAGCAGCCGGGCTGGGAGTACCACGACCCGAGCGTGGTGGACCCCGAGGTCGGGCTGATGGACACCCTGCCGACGTTCCGCCGCACCCTTCGGCGGGCCGGCCTGGAGGACCACGTCGTGGCGCTCGTCGGCCGCTCCCCGCAGATCGCCGCCGTGTGGGGCGGGCCCCTCGGGCTCGTCTTCGTCGACGGCGGGCACACCGACGAGCACGCGAACGCGGACTACGAGGGCTGGGCCCCGCATCTCGCCGAGGGCGGGTTCCTGGTGATCCACGACGTGTTCCCCGACCCCGCGGACGGCGGGCAGGCCCCCTACCGGATCTACCGGCGGGCCCTGGCCTCCGGGGCGTTCACCGAGGTGTCGGCCACGGACTCGCTGCGCGTGCTGCGCCGCACCGGGACCGGCGTCTGAGCGGTCCGGACGGGGCGCCGCGGGCCCACGAGGGCCGGGCTCCGGGAGACCGGACGGTCCGGCGCGCCGGGCCGGGGACCGGGGGGCCGGCCGGTCCGCCGCGCCGCACCGGGAGCCGGTGTCCGGGCGGTCCGGACGGCCCTGATGGGTAGCATCGCCGCGTGCCGTACGACGACAGCCCTCCCCCCACCCGCCGCGCCCGGTCCCTGACCGTGGCCGCCGCGCTGGCCGCCGTATGCCTGACCGCCGCCGGATGCGGCGGAGGCCCGGAATCCGACGGGTCCGACGCGGCCCCGCCCCGGTCCGGCGCACGCGCGGCCTCCCCCGCCCCCTCGGAGCCCTCGGGTTCCGGTCGCCCCTCCACTCCGGCTTCCGCGAAGCCGTTGCCGAAGGGCCCGCTCACCGGCCGGACCGTGGTGATCGATCCGGGGCACAATCCCGGCAACCGCGACCACACGCGGGAGATCGGCGAACAGGTCGACATCGGCACCGGCCGCAAGGAGTGCGATACGACCGGCACGTCCACGGACGACGGTTACGCGGAGGCCCGGTTCACCCTCGACGTCTCCCACCGGCTGCGCGCCCTGCTGGAAGCCGAGGGGGCGCGGGTGCGGCTGACGCACGACGCGGACCGCCCGTTCGGGCCGTGCGTCGACGAGCGGGCCCGGATCGGCAACGAGGCGGAGGCCGACGCGGTGGTCTCCGTGCACGCCGACGGATCGGCCGTGGGCAACCGGGGCTTCCATGTGATCCTGCCCGCGCGGGTGAAGGGCGGCGGGGCCGACACCGCGCCCATCGTGAAGAGTTCGGCCGATCTCGGCGCGAGGATCGCGGGACACTTCGCCCGCACGACCGGAAGCGCGCCTTCCAATTACGTCGGCGGAAAGACCGGTCTGGACACCCGTGACGATCTCGGCGGACTGAATCTGTCGACCGTGCCCAAAGTGTTCGTGGAATGCGGCAATATGCGTGACCCGCAGGACGCCGCGCTGCTCACCAGCGAGAGTTGGCGGCAGAAGGCGGCCCGGGGGATGGCCGACGGAATCAGCGGCTATCTGAAGGGGTAGTTCTGCGGCGATATCGGGGGGATACCCGATCACGATCCGGGTTCGGGAGCAACCCGCCCGGCCAGACGATAGATTCATCCGTACGATGGGGAGCCGCTCCCGAGCTTCGAGCCGCACCGGCGGCAGCGACGACCGCCCCGACGAGACGACCGACTAAGGACCTTCACGTGAATATCCGATCCCTCACTCGAGGTGACGGCGTGGTGATCGGAGCAGCGGTCGTGCTGTTCATCGCCTCTTTCCTCGACTACTCCAGCTACTGCCCGCAGGGCATCGACTGCTCCAAGATCGACAATCCCAACGCCTGGGACTCGCTCGGCCTCCTGATGAGCGTCTTCCTCGCCGGCGTCATCGCCGCGGCGCTGGTGGTCGTCAGCCGTGCGATGCCGGGCCGCAAGGTGGCCTGGCTCGACCTCGGCCAGCTCGGTGCCGCGCTCTCGTTGTTCACCCTGTGGACCGCTTTCTGGACGATCCTCGACATCAGCAACGCGGGCGCCGGCCTGATCCTCGGCCTCCTCGCCTCCATCGTGCTGGCCGCGGGCGCGATCGCCGGACCGCTGGTGCCGTTCCTCAAGGCCCCGCTGCTCAGCCCGGCCGCCCCGGCGCAGGGCATCCAGGGTGGTCAGGCCCCGTACGGCGCGCAGCCCAGCCAGGGCTACGGCTACCCGGGCGCCCAGCAGCAGCCCTACGGCGCGCAGCCGAGCCAGGGGTACGGCTACCCCGGTGGCGTCCAGCAGGGTCAGCCCTCCCAGGGCGACCCGGCGCACGCACAGCAGGCCCAGGCCTCGCAGCCCTCGCAGGGCGGCGCGGCCCCGGCGGGCGACTTCACCCCGTTCTGGTTCGCCGTCCCGGTGGCCCGCCCGCTGTACGGCGAGGACGGTTCGCCGAACCCGATCGCCGAGCTGGCTCCGGGCACCTGGTATCTCGCGGTGGAGCAGCGCGGCCAGAGCCTGATCGCCCAGACGCAGGACGGCCGTCGTGGTGTCCTCCAGGACACCACGGGCATCCAGCGCGGCTGATCCCCGGCCACACCTCGCGGCCCCTCGCCCTTCCGGGCGGGGGGCCGTCGACGTACACGTCCACCCCGCGCCTCCTCGCCCGACACGGCTGTGGCGCGCGGGGCCGGTGACGGAGCCGCCGGTCACCGCGCCCGGACCCGCGCACACGGCGGGTCCGGGCGGGGCCCGGTGGCCGGACCGGTCACCGCTTCCGGCTCAGCCGAAGGACGAGCGGTCCAGCCAGAAGTCCAGGAGCGCGGCGTCACCGAGCACCTCCACGCGCGAACTGGTCGGCTCCAGGCGGCGGTTGAAGACGAGCATCAGATCGGTGAGCGAACCGCGCAGCGCGACGGTCGCCTTCTCGTGCGCGTGCCGCCAGGTGAAGCGGTCGTCGGCGAACTCGATCAGCCACTCCGCACCGGGAACGTCGGTGGCGTGCAGGTGCAACGAGCGCCCGCCGCCCCGCAGTTCGTCAGCCTCGGGGTCACCGTTCTCCTGGGCGAAGGAGACGATGCGCAGCCACTCCTCGATGGTGTCGGCGGCCACCTCGGCGGCCACCGTGTACGGGGCGCGGGCGGCGAGCGCCGCGTCGGCCCGGTGCACCACGGTCTCGTGCGTCATGCGCCGCGCCCAGAACGCCGTACGCCGCTCCCACGCCCAGGTCCACACCTCGGCGTCCGGGCCCGCCTCCCGGAGCGCGGCGACGGTGGCGGCCGCCCCCTCGGCGAGCCAGGCGTCCAGCGCGGCCGGGTCGTCGCCGTCCGGCCCCTCGGCGCCGGGCACCTTCCCCTCGGGAACGTCCTCGGCCGCCCGGGTGCGGACGATCTCACCGACCCAGCGGTGCGCGCCGCCGACGTGCACGGCCAGCTCCCGCAGGGTCCAGTCGGGGCAGGTGGGAACGGTGGCGGTGAGATCGGCGCCGGACAGCACCGCGCGCAGGGCGTCGGTCTGGGCCAGGATCTCGTCGCAGTAGCGGTCGTGGGAAAGAAGCGTCATGCGGCGCACCCTAACCGGCGCCGGCCGGGTCGATCATCCGCATTACCCGTAGGCCGGCCATCCGGAAGGACGGGGTGGCGGCCGCCCCGCTCCCACCGGCCCGCCGCCCGCACGGGTTTCACCCTGCGTAAAGCGGCAACCAGAGTTCCATGTCTCCCAGAACCCGTTCAGGAAGCAGTTCAGCGGCACGTGTCATCGCCGTGGTGGCCGACATCCTGGCCTTCATCATCATCCTCTGGATCCTGATGTACCTGCTGGACGCCAACCGGGGCAACGACTTCGTGCAGTGGGTGCACGACGCGGCCCGCTGGCTGGCGGGCTGGTCGTACGACCTGTTCACGTTCGACCGGGCGTGGGCGAACGTCGTCGCCGGCTACGGTCTCGCGGCCGTGGTCTACCTCTTCATCGGCCACGCCGTGGCGGGCCGGCTCCGTCGCGGCTGACCCTTCGTCCCGCGCGCTGCGGGCCCGGTCCGGGCCCGCACCGCGCGGTGTTCAGCGGCAGCAGTCCGGCTCCAGGCCGACCGGCAGCCGTTCGCCCCCGAAGACAGCGGTGGTCGCCTCGTCCCCCCCGAGCGCGGCCACCGCGAGCAGCAGGGAGCCCGCCGTCCAGGTGGTCAACTCCTCGGGCCAGAAGGCCCGGTTGCCCTCGAAGACGTACCCCGTCCAGTACAACCCGCCCTCGGCGCGCAGGTGCTGGATCGACTGGAGGACCTCCAGCGCCCGGTCCGACTCCCCCGTCACCCAGAGGGCGAGGGCCAGTTCGCAGCTCTCGCCGCCGGTCACCCAGGGGTTGGGCAGCACGCACCGCACCCCGAGGCCGGGGACGACGAAGCGGTCCCAGCCCTCCTGGATGCGGGCGGTGGCCTCGGCCCCGGTGACCGCGCCCCCGAGGACCGGGTAGTACCAGTCCATCGAGTAGCGGTTCTTGTCGAGGAAGCGCTCGGGGTGGCTGCGGATCGCGTGTGCCAGCGCCCCGGTGGCCAACTCCCAGTCGGGCTGAGGCTCTTCACGCCGCTCGGCGATGGCCAGCGCACAGCGCAGCGCCTGGTGGATCGAGGAGGAGCCGGTCAGCAGCGCGTCGTTCACGGGCGTGCCGTCCGGCTCCCGCTTCCAGCCGATCTGTCCGCCGGGCTGCTGGAGCCGGAGCACGAACTCGACCGCGGCGAAGACCATGGGCCACATCCGGTCGACGAACGCCTCGTCGCCGGTGGCGAGATAGTGGTGCCAGACGCCGACGGCCGCGTACGCGACGAAGTTGCTCTCCAGGCTCCGGTCCGTGGGCCGGTGCGGATCGCCGTCGTGGTAGGCCGCGTACCAGGAGCCGTCCGCGTTCTGGTTGCGGGCGAGCCACTCGTAGGCGCGGGCGGCGGCCTCGTGCTCGCCGGCCGCGTCCAGCGCCATCGCGGCCTCGGTGTGGTCCCACGGGTCGAGGTGGTGCCCCCGGAACCAGGGCAGCGCCCCGTCCTCCCGTTGCACGGCGGCGAGCGCGGCAATCGTCTCGGTGGCCTGATCCGCCGTCAGGACGCCTGGCAGGACGAGGTGTTCGGTCCGTTCGGGAGTGCTCACGCCTCGGCCTTCGGCAGGTGCGGCTTGGTGGCGTAGGCGACGAAGCTCTTGCCGACGACCGGGTTGAGGAGCTGTTCGGCGACCCGTGTGGCGAGCGGCTTCTTCATGATGTCCCAGACCAGCAGCTTGTGGTACGCCCGCACCGGCAGCGCCTTGTCGTTGTCCACGCCGAAGGCGCACTTGAGCCACCAGTAGGGCGAGTGCAGGGCGTGGGCGTGGTGGGTGCCGTACGGCTTGAGGCCGGCCTCGCGGATGCGGGCGAGGAGCTGGTCCGCCTTGTAGATGCGGATGTGGCCGCCCTCGACCTCGTGGTAGGCGTCGGAGAGGGTCCAGCAGATCTTCTCGGGGCCGTAGCGGGGGACGGTGATGGCTATGCGGCCGCCCGGCTTGAGCACCCGGACCATCTCGGCGAGGACGCCCTTGTCGTCCGGGATGTGCTCCATGACCTCGGAGATGATCACGACGTCGAAGGAGTCGTCGGGGAAGGGGAGGTTGAGGGCGTCGCCCTCCATCGCGGTGGCGGTGGCGCCTTCGGGGGCCTCCCCGGCCTCCTTCATCGCGGCGAACCACGTGGCGACCTCGCGGATCTCCTCGCCGTTCCGGTCGAGGGCGACGACCTGCGCTCCGCGCCGGTAGCACTCGAAGGCATGCCGGCCGGCACCGCAGCCCAGGTCGAGCACTCGGTCGCCGGGGGCGAGCGGGAAGCGGGTGAAGTCGACGGTCAGCACGAGGGCCTGCCTTCGAGGTCGGAGGTACGGGTGGCGAGGTGCGGATGGGCGGTGGCCGGGAGGCGCGCGGCCGCCCGGAGGTCCACGGTCACCGGCGGACTGCGCGGGCGGCGATCGCCCGACGGTACAGCTCGGCCGTTCCGGCAGCCGCCCGCGCCCAGGTGAAGTTGGCCAGCACCCGTTCGCGGCCGGCGGCGCCGAGCCGGGCCCGCAGCTCGGGGCTGTCCAGCAGCCGGGCCAGCGCCCCGGCCAGCGCGTCGGAGTCGCCGGGGGCCACGGCGAGGCAGGTCTCCCCGTCGCGGCCGGAGACCTCGGGTATCGCACCGCCCGTGGTCGCCACGAGAGGGGTGCCGGTGGCCATGGCTTCGGCGGCGGGCAGCGAGAAGCCCTCGTACAGCGAGGGCACACAGGAGACCTGGGCGCTGCGGACGAGGTCGACCAGCTCGGCGTCGCTGATCCCCTTGACGAACCGGACCGCGTCCGTGAGCCCGTGCCCCTCGATCGCGCGGGCGACCGGCCCGTCCTCGGCGCGCTTGCCCACGACGACGAGGTGGGCGTCGGAGTTGCCGGTGCGGAGCTTGGCGAGCGCGTCGACGAGGTGGACGAGGCCCTTGAGAGGGACGTCGGCGCTGGAGGTGGTGACGATGCGGCCCGGAACCTCGGCGACGGAGGGGTCGGGCGACCACAGGTCGGTGTCGGCGCCGATGTGGACGACGCTGATCCGGTCCGCGCGTACGCCGAGGTCCTCGACGATCTCGTCGCGGGAGGAGCCGGAGACGGTGAGGACGGTGTCCAGCTTGCGGGCGACCCGCTTCTGCATACGGGTGAAGGCGTACCAGCGGCGTACGGAGGCGCGTCGGCGGCGGCCGGTCGCGGCCGCCAGGTCGAGCCTGCGGTCGACGGTTATGGGGTGGTGGATCGTCGTCACCAGCGGGGCCCCGATGTCTCCGAGAAGCCCGTACCCGAGGGTCTGGTTGTCGTGGACGACGTCGAACTCGCCGCGCCGGGCGAGGAGATGGCGGCGGGCACGGAGGCTGAAGGTGAGAGGTTCGGGGAAGCCGCCGGTCCACATGGTGGCGACCTCGGCGAGGTCGATCCAGTCCCGGTACTCGCCGCGCTTCGGCGTACGGAACGGGTCCGGCTGCCGGTAGAGGTCCAGGCTCGCCAGTTCGGTGAGCGGGACGCCCTCGTCGAGCACCGGGTAGGGCTGCGCACCGATCACTTCGACGCTGTGGCCGAGACGGGCCAGCTCCCGGCTGAGGTGGCGCACGTACACGCCCTGGCCACCGCAGAACGGGTTGCCCTTGTAGGTGAGGAGTGCGATGCGCAACGGCCGGTCGGCGGTCCCGGCGGTGGTGCCGCCGCCCGTGCGGGGGCCTGTCTCTATGGCCTCAGCGGTCACACTCGGCCCCCTTCTGACTGCGTGTTCGCCGGAGCGTAACCGGTCGCGCTAATCTAGAACAAGTTTCAGACTTGCTGGAACAAGCTTCCTACTCGATCGCTCGACGTGCATCGAATCTACCGGCAGGTAGCGTCGCCGGAGGGGCCGGATCAGGTGATTCGCGCCACGGCGGACGCCCCTGGCATGCTGTGCGCCCCCGGACGGCTCGTTTCGCCCGTCCGGGTGGATCAAGCCATGGATCGTGCATCGTGGATCGGGGGCAGCATGACCGCGGACGCCAGACCGGCAGCGCCTGCGCTGACCGAGCGCCAGGAGGCCCGTCGCCGCCGCATCCTGCATGCCTGCGCGCAGCTGGCCGGCCGGGGCGGCTTCGAGGCGGTGCAGATGCGGGAGGTGGCCGAGGCCGCCGGGGTCGCGCTCGGCACCCTCTACCGCTACTTCCCCTCCAAGATCCATCTGCTGGTCGCCACCATGCAGGACCAGCTCCAGCAGCTGCACACCACGCTCCGCGACCACCCTCCGGCCGGCGACGACGCGGCCGGGCGGGTGGCCGGAACCCTGATGCGCGCCTTCCGCGCCCTGCAACGCGAACCGCACCTGGCCGAGGCCATGGTCCGCGCCCTCACCTTCGCGGATCGCGGCGTGAGCGCCGAGGTGGACGCGGTCTCCCGGCTCACGACGGCGATCATCCTGGACGCGACGGGCCTGGAGCACCCCACCCCCGAACAGCTCTCCGCGGTCCGGGTCATCGAGCACACCTGGCACTCGGCGCTGATCACCTGGCTGTCGGGGCGGGCCTCGATCGCCCGGGTGAGGACCGACATCGAAACGGCCTGCCGCCTCATCGACCTGACGTCTGCCGACCGATCGGCCTGACGGCGGAGCCGGGGCGGGGCTCAGGTCGTGACGGCGGAGCCGGGACGACCGGCCGCGCGGGTGGAGGGGAACCGGCCCCGGTGACGTGCGTCGCCGTGTGAGCATCCGGCCGCTCCTCCACGGACCGGTAGAGTGGGCAGGTCGTCATCATGCCCGTACAGGGGGAAGCCGGAGTCGCTCCGGCCGAGCGCCCCAGCCGTGACCCGTCCGCCCGACGGCAGCCGGACCGCCCTCCGCGGAGCGTGACCGGCTCGGGCCACCGGAACCCCGGTGGCCGGCACCGTCGAGGCATACGGGGCCGGAGCCCGGCGCCCCCGTGCGCCCACGGACCTCCGGCCCTCGCAGGAGAGGCTCAGCCCGCCATGACCGTACGCCGCAGCGCAGCCGCGCTCGCGACCACCGCCGTGCTCCTGGGCGCGGCCGCCCCCGCAGCGGTCGCCGCACCGAGCCCCTCCCCGACGGTGGATCTGCCGGCCGGGCTCTACGGCACCACGGACCCCACCTACGACGGGGTGTGGCGGCAGTCGCTGGCCTTCCTGGCGCAGAAGATCGAGTACGTCACGCCGTCGACGCGGGCGGTGGACTGGCTGGTGGGCCAGCAGTGCGACAGCGGCGCGTTCCCCTCGTACCGGGACGCCTCCAAGCCGTGCGACGCCTCGACGGTGATGGACACCAACGCCACCGCGGTCGCCGTCCAGGCCCTCGTGGAGATCAACCAGCGCCGCGAGGACGCCAACAACGGGGCCGACTGGCTCAAGTCCGTGCAGAACGAGGACGGCGGCTGGGGCTACAACCCCGGCAGCCCGAGCGACGCGAACTCGACGTCCCTCGTGATCGGCGCCCTGGCCCGTACCGGCGTCCCCATCAACGAGGTCACCACCCCCGACGGCAACACCCCGTACACCGCGCTGCAGGCCCTCGCCCTCCCGTGCGGCGACAAGGACGGCGGGGCGTTCGCCTACCAGCCGGGCAAGAAGGGCGAGCTCATCGCCAACCCGGACGCCACCGCGGCCTCCGTGCTCGGCCTGATGGGCAAGGGCATCGCCTCCGGTACGTCCAACGCGGTCGAGGACCCCACCTGCACGAAGGGCGACGACCTCGGCCCGGAGCAGAGCGCCCAGAACGGGGCCTTCTTCCTCGCGGACACGCTGAAGAAGAAGCCGTACCTGGAGCTGGCCCCGATGCCGGGCGCCGAGGACACCGAGCCGCAGCCCGACTACGGCAACACCGCGGACGCGGTCGTCGCCCTCGCCGCCTCCGGGCACACGGACAAGGCCGAGGCGTCCGTCGCCTGGCTGGAGAAGAACGCCGCCGGCTGGTCGAAGGCCGGCGGACCGGCCGCCACCGCGCAGCTGATCCTCGCGGCGCACGCCACCGGTGCGGACGCCCGCCGCTTCGGCGGCGTCGACCTCGTCAAGCAGCTCAACACCATGGGCCCCTCCCCGGCCGCCACCGCCCTCCCCTCGCCCACCCCGACCGGTCCGCAGCCCTCCAGCGGCACCGGCAGCGACGACAGCGGACTGAGCCTGGGGTGGCTGATCGGCATCGGGCTGCTCGCGGGCACCGGCATCGGCTTCCTGCTCAGCATGCGCCGGAAGAAGCAGCAGCCGTGAGGTCCCGGACCCGCCCGGCGGCCGCCGCGGCGTTCCCGGCGCGGCTGCGCGCCCCTCTCGTCGCGCTGCTCGCCGCCCTCGCCGCCGCCTCCGCCGTCCTGCTGGGCGGCGCGGGGAGCGCCGAGGCCGCCGGGTACCGCTACTGGTCCTTCTGGCAGGGCAACGGCGAGACCTGGGAGTACGCCACCCAGGGGCCGTCCCTCCTGCGCCCGGACGACGGCGCGGTGCAGGGCTTCCGGTTCGCCGTGAGCGAGGACTCGGGCGACGCCGCCCAGCCGCGCCGCGCCCCGGACTTCGGGGCGATCTGCGCGGGCACCCCGGCGAAGGACGGCGCCAAGCGGGTGGCGCTGGTGATCGACGCGGGTACGGCGGCGGACGCACCGGGCGGGGAGAAGCCGCCCGCCCCGCGCACGGCCTGCGCGCAGGTCGCGCCGGACGCCAGCAGCGCGGAGGCGCTCGCGGCGGTGGCGAAGCCGCTGCGGTACGACAGCAGCGCCATGCTCTGCGCGATCTCCGGCTACCCGAGGACGGGCTGCGGCGAGCAGGTGTCCGGCGACACCTCCACCGCCGAGCCGTCCGGCACCGCGGAGACGGCCGGTGACCGGGGGAAGGACGAGGGCGTCGAGGGCGGCGACGGTCCGTCCGCCGGGCTTCTCGTCGGCGTCGCCGCCGTCCTGCTGCTGGGCGTCGCCGCCGTGGTCCAGGCCCGCCGCCGCCGGTGACCGGCTCCCCCGCCCCGGCCCGGCTGCTGCGCCGTGCCCTGCACGCCCCCGAGGCGGACCGCGGCAACGCGCTGCCCGCCGGGGCGTGGTGGCTGTGGGCCCTGGGTCTGGCCACCGCCGCGTCCCGGACGACCAACCCCCTGATCCTCGGGCTGCTGGTCGGGGTGGCCGGATATGTGGTGGCGGCGCGGCGTACGGACGCGCCGTGGGCGCGTTCGTACGGGGCGTTCGTCAAGCTCGGGCTGTTCGTCGTGGCGCTGCGGCTGCTGTTCTCCGTCTTCCTCGGCTCGTCGATCCCCGGCACGCACACCGTGCTGACCCTGCCCGAACTGCCGCTGCCCGACTGGATGCGGGGCGTGCGGATCGGCGGCCGGGTCACCGCCGAGCAGCTGGTGCACGCGCTGTACGACGGAATGAAGCTGGCCACCCTGCTGATCTGCGTCGGCGCGGCCAACGCGCTGGCCAATCCGGCACGGCTGCTGAAGTCGCTGCCCGGCGCGCTGTACGAGGCGGGGGTCGCCGTCGTGGTCGCCATGACGTTCGCGCCGAACATGGTGGCCGACGTGGCCCGGTTGCGTCACGCGCGCCGGCTGCGGGGCCGGCCGACCGGGGGCGTGCGGGCGGTGGCGCAGATCGGGCTGCCGGTGGTGGAGGGCGCGCTGGAGCGGTCGGTGGCGGTGGCCGCGTCGATGGACGCGCGCGGGTACGGGCGTACCGCACGGGTGCCGGCCTCCGTCCGGCGCACCACCAACGTGCTGACGCTGGGCGGGCTGCTCGGAATGTGCGCCGGCACGTACGGGCTGCTGGCCGCGCAGGGGGCGGTGTACGGGCTGCCGTTGCTGCTGGCCGGGCTGGTCGTGGCGATGGCCGGGCTGCGGCTCGGCGGGCGGCGCTCGGTGCGGACCCGCTACCGGCCGGACCGCTGGGGTGTGCGGGCCTGGCTGGTGGCGTGCTCGGGTGCGGTGGTCGCAGCGGCGATGATCTGGGCGGTCGCGGTCGATCCGGGGTCGCTGCGGCCCGGTGTCGTTCCGCTGGCCGCGCCGGTGCTGCCGCTGTGGCCGGCGGCGGCGGTGCTGGTCGGGCTGCTGCCCGCGCTGGTCGCCCCCGTACCACCGTCGTCCCGGACGACGACCGGACAGGCACATCGTGGCAAGGAGCAGGCGTGATCAGGTTCGAGCGGGTCTCCGTGCGGTACGAGGGATCGGCGCGCCCCACGCTGTCCGGGGTCGATCTCACGGTTCCCGAGGGCGAGCTCGTGCTGCTCGTCGGACCCTCCGGTATCGGTAAGTCGACTCTGCTGGGTGCGGTCTCGGGGCTCGTCCCGCATTTCACGGGTGGGTTGCTGTCCGGCCGGGTCACGGTGGGCGGGCGCGACACCCGTACGCACAAGCCCCGCGAACTGGCCGATCTGGTCGGGACGGTGGGCCAGGACCCGCTCGCCCACTTCGTCACGGACACGGTCGAGGACGAGCTGGCGTACGGCATGGAGTCGCTCGGCCTGGCCCCGGACGTGATGCGCCGCCGGGTGGAGGAGACGCTCGACCTGCTGGGCCTGGCCGAGCTGCGTGACCGGCCCATCACGACGCTGTCGGGCGGCCAGCAGCAGCGGGTCGCGATCGGTTCGGTACTGACCCCGCACCCGAAGGTGCTGGTGCTCGACGAGCCGACCTCGGCGCTGGACCCGGCGGCGGCCGAGGAGGTCCTCGCGGTGCTCCAGCGGCTGGTCCACGACCTGGGCACGACCGTGTTCATGGCCGAGCACCGGCTGGAGCGGGTGGTGCAGTACGCGGACCAGGTCGTCCTGCTGCCCGCCCCCGGCGCTCCTCCGGTGATGGGGCCGCCCGCCGAGATCATGAAGGTGTCGCCGGTCCGGCCGCCGGTGGCCGAGCTGGGCCTGCTGGCGGGCTGGGACCCGCTGCCGCTGTCGGTGCGGGACGCCCGGCGCGCGGCGGGCGGGCTGCGGGAGCGGCTGGCGGGCGCGGTACCCGCGCGGGCGGAGGCCCCCGGTGCGCCGAGGCCGGTGCCGCCCGTTCCGGCCGCCGGGGAGCCGCCGCGGCCGGGCCGGTTCGCCCGCCTGCTGGGCCGCGGCGGGGAGCGGAGCCGGACGGAAGGCTTGCGCCCGTCCGGTGGATCCGCCGTCCCGCCCGCCGCCGACGCGGTCACGCGGGTCGACGGGCTCGGGGTGCGGCGCGGCCGGGTCGAGGCGTTGCGACGGGTGTCGCTGACCGTGGCACCGGGCGAGACGGTGGCCCTGATGGGGCGCAACGGGGCCGGCAAGTCCACGCTGCTCGGGGCCCTCGTCGGGATGACCGAGCCCACCGCGGGCACCGTGCGCGTCGGCGGTCTGGACCCCGCCCGGACGGACCCGCGGACGATGGTGCGCCGGGTCGGCCTCGTACCGCAGGAGCCGCGCGATCTGCTGTACGCGGACACGGTGGCCGCCGAGTGCGCCGCCGCCGACCGGGACGCGGGCGCGGCGGAGGGCACGTGCCGGGCGCTGGTGTCGGAGCTGGTTCCGGGGGTCGCGGACGACACCCACCCCCGTGATCTGTCGGAGGGGCAGCGGCTCGCCCTGGCGCTGGCCCTGGTGCTGACGGGCCGGCCGCCGCTGTTGCTGCTGGACGAGCCGACGCGCGGCCTGGACTACGCGGCGAAGGCCCGGCTCGTCGGGGTGCTGCGGGGGCTGGCGGCCGAGGGGCACGCGATCGTCCTGGCGACGCACGACGTGGAGCTGGCGGCGGAGCTGGCGCACCGGGTGGTGATCCTCGCCGACGGGGAGGTGGTCGCGGACGGGCCGACCGGGCAGGTGGTGGTCTCCTCGCCCGCGTTCGCCCCGCAGACGGCGAAGATCCTGGCCCCGCAGGAGTGGCTGACCGTCTCCCGGGTGCGCGCGGCGCTGGAGGCGGGAGCGTGAGGGGGACGACGGACGTGCGGGAGCGGGCTCCCCGGCCCGTACGGCTCGGACCGAAGTCGGTGGCCGTGCTGGTGCTGACCGGGATCGTCGGCGTGGTCGCGTTCGGGTGGCCGCTGCTGGCGGACGGCAGGTCCGGGCTGGCGCACGCGCAGGACGCGCCCTGGCTGTTCGCGGTACTGCTGCCGCTCCTGGTGGCGGTGGCCGTGGCGACGATCTCCGAGTCCGGGATGGACGCGAAGGCCGTCGCGATGCTCGGCGTGCTGGCGGGGGTGGGTGCGGCGTTGCGCCCGCTGGGGCCCGGCACGGCGGGGCTGGAGCCGATGTTCTTCCTGATGGTGCTGAGCGGGCGGGTGCTGGGCCCCGGATTCGGTTACGTGCTCGGCTCGGTGACCATGTTCGCCTCGGCGCTGCTGACGGGCGGGGTCGGGCCGTGGATGCCGTTCCAGATGCTGTCGATGGGCTGGTTCACCATGGGCGCCGGGCTGCTGCCGGGGGCGGACCGGCTGCGCGGGTGGGCCGAGTCGGCGATGCTGGCGGCGTACGGGTGCGTCGCGGCGTTCGCGTACGGAACGGTGATGAATCTGCAGGGGTGGACGCTCCTCACCGGGGCCGGTTCGGGGATCACCTTCGTCGAGGGCGGCCCGCTGCACGAGAACCTGGTGCGTTTCCTCGCCTACTGTGCGGCGACCTCGCTGGGCTGGGACCTGGGGCGGGCGCTGCTGACGGTGGTGCTGACCCTCACGGTCGGCCCGACGCTGCTGCGGGCGCTGCGCCGGGCCACCCGCCGCGCCGCGTTCGACGCACGCGCCGCGTTCGGGGATCCCGAGACGCTTGGGGTTCCCGGTGAACCGGAGACGTTCGGGGAGCCCGGGACGCCGGGGGCACCCGGAGGGCCGGAGACGTTCGGGGAGCCTGAGATGCCAGGGAAGCCCGGGGCATGAGCACCGCGGGCCTCCCGCCCCGGCTCGCGCGGCGGTCCCGCTCCCCTGCGCCCCTGCCCGCCTGCGCCTGACTCACAGCGGGCCTCGGCTTCGGGGTGGCGGCCCGCACCTCTGGTCCGGCGCGTCGTGGGCGGTGAGGACGAGCGACCGCGACCGGCACGGCCTCGCCCGTCCCCGGGTGGCGGTGGGGGCCGGGCCGGCGGACGATGAACGGACGCGGCGATCCACACCGAAGGGGTGCCGGGGCGGTGAACGCCTCCCCGGCACCCCTTCGGCCTGCCGTGCCCGCCGCCCGCTACGTGCCCGCGAGCTTCTCGGACGGTTCGCGTTCCGGTACGAGGGCTGGCTCGGCCGGCAGCGTGGGACGCGCCGGTTCCGGCTCCGCGGGCTCCGCCGCCCCCGGCTCCCCGTCCGCCGCCTCCTTCGTGGCGTCCTTCGCGTCGGTGGCCCGTTCCACGTCGGTCATCAGCTTCCGCGGGCCCGACAGCAGGTACGTCAGCCCGAAGCCCAGCGAGACGACGAGGGCGCCGCCCGCCGCGTCGAGCACCCAGTGGTTGGCGGTGGCCACGATCGCGGCGATGGTGAAGAGCGGGTGCATCAGCCCGAGCGCCTTCATCCACAGCTTCGGGGCCAGCATCACGATGACCACCCCGCACCACAGCGACCAGCCGAAGTGGAGCGACGGCATCGCCGCGTACTGGTTGGTGACGGTGGTCAGCGTCCCGTAGTCGGGCTTGGCGAAGTCCTGCACCCCGTGCACGGTGTCGATGAAGCCGAGGCCGGGCATGAGCCGGGGCGGGGCCAGGGGGTAGAGCCAGAAGCCGACGAGCGCGAGCAGGGTGGCGAAGCCGATGGAGGAGCGGACCCAGCGGTAGTCGGCGGGGCGGCGCGCGTACAGCACGCCGAGGATCGTCAGCGGGACGATGAAGTGGAAGGTCAGGTAGTAGTAGTCGAAGAACTCGCGCAGCCAGTCGATCCGGACGACCGTGTGGTTGACCCAGTGCTCGATGTCGATGTGCAGCCACTGCTCGATGGCGTGGATCTGCCGGCCGTGCTCCTCGGCGAGCGGGCGGCCCGCCGTGGCGGCGAGGCGGACCTGCGCGTAGGCGGAGTAGACGACCCGGATGAGCAGGAGTTCCAGCAGCAGATTGGGGCGGGTGAGGACCCGGCGCCAGAACGGCAGGAGCGGTACCCGTCTCCAGCGCGCCGCGACCGGTTGCGCGTAGTCCGTGGGGACAGGGTGCTGCCAGTACGGCGAGGTGCGGGGCAGGAACGGGGCGAGGCAGGCCGCACCGAGCGCGGCGAGGAGCAGCACGTTGTCGCGTACGGGGTGGAGCGTCGTGATGTTCGGCAGCAGCATCGTGCCCGGCAGGGTGATGGCCAGGACCACCACGGACGGCCAGACCAGCCGGTCGGAGGCCCGCTTGCCGACCCGGCCGACGACGGCGAGGAGCACCCAGAGGAGCTGGTGCTGCCAGGCGGTCGGCGAGACGGCGACCACGGCACAGCCGGTCACGGCCACCGCGAGGAGCACCTGCCCGTCCTGCGCGTACCGCACGGCGCGCCGTAGCCCGACGACCACCACGGCGGCGGCGATCGCCAGGAAGAGGCCGATCTCCAGGGGGCCTTCGAGGCCGAGCCGGAGCAGCGCCCCGTGCAAGGACTGGTTGGCCGGGCTGTCCGGCCGCTCACCCAGCCCGGCGCCCGCGAGGTGGTGCACCCAGTACGTCCACGAGTCCTTCGGCGCGGCGGCCCACGCGACGGCCGTGGCGAGGGCGAAGGTCACGCCCGCGCTCACCGACGCCTGCCGCCGGCCGGTCAGCCACAGGAGGACGGCGAAGAGCAGCAGCACCGGCTGGAAGGCGGCGGCGAGACCGACCAGGACACCCGCCGCCCGGTGCTCCCGGACGACGAACCAGGCCAGCAGTACCAGCAGGACGGGCAGGACGCTCGTCTGGCCCAGGTGCAGGGCGTTGCGCACCGGCAGCGACAGCATGAACAGGCTGATCGCGACAGGGGCCGCGAGCAGGGCCGTCCGGCGGCCCACCGGGGAGGGCAGCGCCCGCGCCGCGACGAGGCCGAGGGCGACGACGAGCAGGAGGGACCCGAACGTCCAGGCGACGCCCAGGGTCTGCTGGGCCGATGCGGTGAGGGGCTTCAGGACGAGACCGGCGAAGGGCGTGCCGGTGAACCGGCCGCCGTCGTACAGCGAGCCCGTCACGTGCAGCACGCCGTTCTCCCCGATCCAGGTCTCCAGATCGAGGAGTCGTTCCCCCGGTGGCTGCCGGAGCACCACCGCCACCTGCCGTACCGCCAGCGCGGCCACGACCAGCCAGAGCAGGGCGCGGGTCAGCCCGCTGCCCGTCGCTCCTCCGTCCGTCGCCGCGTCCCCGCGCACACTGTGATCCGCATTCACCACGCTGCGCCGACCCTCCCACCGTTCCATGCACCGCCCCGTCGAGTGGGGCCATGCCGGATGAAGCCTCGCACTGCCCTACGGGGTAGACACAATCAACCCCCTCTTTGCCTGACTGTCATCCTGCTTTCGTCCGGAAGATCGACCGGAGACGCACGGCTCTCGGGGGGCGGCGCCCCGGCCCCGCAGGCGGGCCGGCGGGACGGTGCCGCTGTTCCGGGGCTCAGGCGGTGGGCCCCGCCGGGAGGTCCGCCTGCCACGCCGTGAACAGGGGTACGTCGTCGGCTCCGGCCAGCACGACGATGCCGAAGGGCCGGTCGAAGGCGATGTGCTCCACCCGCTCCGGGCGGGGTGCGGAGCCCATGCGGGGCATGGCGACCACGGTCACGGCCGCGGCCTCCACCCCCTCCTCGGCGATCTTCAGTACGGCTTCCTGGATCACGTCCGAGATGCGGAGGGGCTCGGGGGAGAGGCCGGTGAAGTCCGCGTGGTCGGTCAGGGCCAGCCGGACGCCGAGCGCGTCCAGTTGTTCCGTGACCGGCACCCGCGTGCGCAGCGCGAGCCGCGGCAGCCGGACGGCGACCCGGTCGGTGTCCAGCGCAACGCCCTCCCTCCGGGGCGCCCAGCCCACGGGCAGTACCCGGTCCGCGCCCGCCCCCGGTTCCCCCAGGACGAAACGGACGCGGACCCCGGGGGCGCCGCCCGCCTCCGGGGCGCAGCGCAGCTCGACGACGTACGCCCCGCCGACCGTCCAGGCATCGGCGAGCGGCACGTTCCTGACCATGGTCGGCACCCGGCCGACCGCGCCCGACGCGTCGGTGAACGGCCGGTCCCGGGTCAGCCCCCCTTCGAACGGCGTTTCCCAGCGGGCCTGGAGCGCGAGCACGTTGACCAGCGCCAGGAGGGTGTCGTCCGTGATCTCGAACGGCAGCCGCTCGATCAGACCTCCGGTCGCCCCGCGCACCCAGGCGTCGACGGCCGCCGGGTCCATCGGGTCGCAGCGGACGTCCGGCAGGGACTCCCGGTACGCGCGGTGGACGGGGACCCGGCTCCAGACGCGGGTGGCCACGCCCAGCGCCCCGGTCCGGGCCACCTCACGGGCCAGCGCCGTGACGACCGGCGCCGCCTCCCGGTCCGCGGTGCCGAGGAGGGCCCGCAGTTCGGCCGCGGTGGCTCCGCGCGCACCGGCGGCCACGGCGGTCAGGGCGAGCCACAGTCCGGCGGGCGAGCAGACGAAGCCGGCGGGCGGCTCTCCGTCCGGGGCCCGGCCGGCCGCGGCGGCCATGCCGTCCCGTATCCAGCGTTCGGCGAGGTGCTGGATCGCTCCGGTCGTGGGTGCCGTGGATATCGCTCCGGTCGCGGACACGTCGGTCACTACTGCCCCCTGCACAAGAATGGCGTCGTGGTTCGGCTGCGCGGCGGCGAGAATGCCGCACATGACCTGGACCGTAACCCCTGAACGCTTCGACTCCCCCGCCGCGAGCGCCCTGCGCCGGGACTACTACGACGAGGTCGCGAGCCGCTACTGGCGGCGGCCCGCGACCGCCGAGGAGATCGCGGAGGGGCTCGACGGCGACGGGGCCGACCTGTTGATACCGCCGACCGGACAGTTCGTCGTCGGCCGGTACGGGGCCGAGGCGGCGGGCTGCGCCGGGCTGGTCCTGACGGAGGCCGCCGAGCCGGGTTCGGCGGAGCTGACGCGGGTGTACGTGCGCCAGGCGTTCCGGGGCACGGGCGGCGGCGGGGCGCTGCTGGCCGCGGTGGAGGAGGCGGCGCGGGCGTACGGCGTGCGGCTGTTGCGGCTGGACACCCGCCACGACCTGGTCGAGGCGCGCGGGCTGTACGCGAAGCACGGCTACCGGGAGGTTCCGTCGTTCCACCGCCGCAATCCGTACGCGGAACGCTGGTTCGCCAAGGAGCTGTGAGCGGACGCTGCGGGCGGGACGCGCGGTGGTGGCGGGGGCGTCCGGGTGACCGGGTCAGTCGCGTCGTTCGCGTTCTGCCTGCTCCGCGCGTTCGTCGTGGCGCAGATGGGCCTCGTGGTCGCGGGGAGGAGCCGGGGAGTGCGGGCGTTCCCCGCTCGACCCGCTGACCTCGGCGGTCAGCTCTCTGACGAGGGCCGTCAGGTCGGTGGGCCGCTCGGGGCCCCACCAGTCGCCCAGGAGTTCGGCGAGGGAGTCCTCGCGGGCCTGCGAGAGCCGGACGACGGCCTCGCCGCCCGCTTCGGTGAGGACCATCTGGAGGCCCTCCCGGCGGACCAGTCCGCGTTCCTCGATCTGCCGGGCCGCGTCGGTGACCACGTGGAGCGGTACGGGAGTGGTCTCCGCGAGGCGGGAGGGTTCGACCATGCCGTGCCGTCTGATCCGCAGCAGCAGCCAGCCGGCGGCGGGCAGCAGGTCGTACCCGGCTCGCGCGGTGATCTTCTCGTAGATCTCGCGGCGCCCCTCCCGCGTGGCGAGCACCGACAGGGCGCGGGCGCACTCGTCGTACGAGGAGCGCTCGACGGGGTTGGAGGCGAGGGTCTGGCTGGTGTCGGGGGCGGTCACGGCACCCCGGAGCCTGTCCTCGCGGAGGAACCAGGCGAGGACGAAGGCCACCAGGACGACCGGGGCGGCGTACAGGAAGACGTCCGTGATGGAGGTGGAGTACGCGCTCAGCACGGACGGCCGCAGGCCGGCGGGGAGCTGCCCGATGGCCCGTGGGTCGGCGGCCAGCCGCCCCGCGTCGACGCCCGGCGGCAGCGGCTGCCCGGCGAGCGCGTCCGTCAGCCGGCCGGTCAGCCGGTTGGTGAAGACGGTCCCGAAGACGGCCACACCGAACGCGGCGCCGATGGACCGGAAGAACGTCGCGCCGGAGGTGGCGACCCCCAGGTCCTGGTAGGAGACGGCGTTCTGGGCGGCCAGCACGAGCACCTGCATGACCAGGCCGAGGCCGGCGCCGAAGACGAAGAAGTAGACGCTCATCAGCCAGGTGGAGCTGTTCTCGTCGAGGCGGTGGAGCAGCAGCAGACCGACGGCGGTGAGGGCGGTGCCGACGACCGGGAAGACCTTCCAGCGTCCGGTCCGGCTGACGATCTGGCCGGAACCGGTCGACGTGATCAGCAGGCCGAACACCATCGGCAGCATGTGCACGCCGGACATCGTCGGGGTGATGTCGTGGACCACCTGGAGGAAGGTCGGCAGGTAGGTCATGGCGCCGAACATGGCGAAGCCGATGACGAAGCTGATCACGGCGACGAGCGTGAAGGTCCTGATCCGGAACAGCTTCAGCGGGAGTACGGGTTCGACCGCGCGCCGTTCGACGGCGATGAAGGCCACGAGCAGGACGGCGGCGAGGACGGCGAGACCGATGATCTGCGGGGAGCCCCAGGCCCAGGTCGTACCGCCGAGGGAGGCGGCGAGGACCAGGCTGGTGGCGACGGCCGCGATGAGGAAGGTGCCGAGGTAGTCGATGACGTGCTTCTCGCGGCGGGCCGGGATGTCCAGGAAGGCCGCGATGACGACGAGGGCGACGACGCCGATCGGCAGGTTGATGTAGAAGACCCAGCGCCAGCTGAGGTGCTCGGTGAAGATGCCGCCGAGGAGCGGCCCCAGGACGCTGGTCACGCCGAAGACCGCGCCGAAGAGTCCTTGGTACCTGCCGCGTTCGCGCGGGGTGACGAGGTCGCCGACGATCGCCATCGACAGCACCATGAGCCCGCCGCCGCCGAGCCCTTGGAGGGCCCGGAAGCCGATGAGCTGGGGCATGTTCTGGGCGACGCCGCAGAGCGCCGAGCCGATCAGGAAGATCACGATCGCGGTCTGGAAGAGCTTCTTGCGGCCGTACTGGTCGCCGAGCTTGCCCCAGAGCGGGGTGGCCGCGGTGGCGGCCAGCAGATAGGCGGTCACCACCCAGGACAGATGGTCGAGCCCGCCCAGCTCGCTGACGATCGTCGGGAGCGCCGTGGAGACGATGGTCTGATCGAGTGCCGCGAGCAGCATGCCGAGGAGCAGTGCTCCGATCGCCACGAGGACCCCCCGGCGGGACTGTCCCTCACCGGGGGCCGGAGGCGGCGGGCTCAGCTGCTGGGCCATGGGCGTCGTCTCCTCGATCCGCTGGATGCACCGATCCGCTACACACCCATCCTGAACGTTTCGCCCTGTTATGGCCTGCCGAGGGTGGATCGCGCCCCGTCCCTCACCCCGCGATACCCCCGGTGGGCCGTTGGGCTTCCCCGGAGCGGGCTGCATAATCGCAGGCAGTTCAAGGGGAGGGGACCCACGATGACCGGACACGCATGCCCGGAGTGCGGAAGACGGACGGCCGGGGAGCCCGGCACGGAGCACCGGATGCCGTGCCGGTGCGGGACGGACGCGGGTCCGGCCCGGCCCACGCGGGACGAGCAGCGCGCGGCCCATGAGGACCACCGCGCGGCGCGCACGGCGGAGATCGCGGCGGCCGAGGACTTCGACCCGCTGCGCATCCGCCCGTACGTCACCCTGACGGACGCCGGCACGAACTCCGAGGAATCCGGGGCGTTCGGTTCCGCTGAAGCTGCCGCCGGGGCGTACGGGGACGGCGGGGGCTACGGAGTCGCCGGGGCTCACGGGGCCTCCGGGGTGACCGAGCCGTACGGGGGCGCCGAGGGCCACGGGACCCCCAGCCCCTTCGCGGCGTACGAGGCATTCGGGGCATACGGCCCCGGCTCGCCGGAGCCGGGCGGCGGTGAGCCGGCATCCCCCCTGGACGCGCCGGGAGCGGCGACGACCATGCCGCTGCACCTGACGGGCGGCCCGGACCGGGGTGCGAGCGCCGGCCCGGCCTCCGTCTCCGGCCCCGACCCCGTACAGCCGCGCCGCAGACGCCCCTTCGTCGCCCTCGCGGCGGGTGCGGCGGTGGCGGCGGTGGTCGGTACGGCGGCCTTCGCCGGCGGGCTGTTCGGCGGTGCCGACGACAGCGCGGACGAGGCGCTGCCGGAGATCACCACGAGCGCGCCGGACACCGGCGACGAGCCGGCCGCGTCGGTCGCCCCGTCCCCGTCCGGTACGGCCGCTCCGTCCCGGACGCCGCCCGCGTCGGCCACCCCCTCCGCCTCGCCCTCGGCCTCCGCCTCCCCGACACAGAGCAAGAAGCCCACGCCGGCCGCCTCGGCCTCCGCCTCCGTGCCACCGGGGGCGAGCGCGTCCCCCGCCCCGGACGGCGGCCCCCCGGCCCGGACCCCGACGGCCGAGCCGCCGCCCGCGGCGATCGCCGGCGCGACACTGCGCCCTGGCGACCAGGGACCGCAGGTCGCCGAGTTGCAGAACCGGCTCCGGGAGATCGGGCCATGGCTCTACTCGGGACCGTCCGACGGGAACTACACCGACCGCGTGGCGTACTCCGTGGCGTTCTACCAGTCGTACATGGATGTCCAGGGCGACCCGACGGGCGTCTACGGCCCGAACACCCGGCGCCTGCTGGAAGGGCAGACCAGCGGACACGGGCGCGGCAGCCACTGAACCCGCTCCCCGATCCCCTCGCTCCCCGCCCTCGCACCGGGCTCGGGGCGGGGGGATTGGCATTCCGGCCCCGGTTTTTGTATCGTGATGGAACAAAGTAGCTCCCGCCCGCACTCCCTGACCGGCGGGCGGGGGTTGCTCTGTCACCGCACGGCGTACCGCACACCTCGCCCCAGAGGCGCGGTCCTCCGTACGCCCCCCACCACCACAGCCCGCGCACCTCCGCGACGTACCGCGACACCTCGGGCTCGATCGCACCCCTCCCCGCGTTCTGGAGCAGCCGATGCCGGCCACCGTCCTCACCGCTCACGCCCTCCTGCTCGACATGGACGGCACCCTCGTGAACTCGGACGCGGTGGTGGAGCGCTGCTGGCGGCGCTGGGCGGTCGACCACGGGCTGGACCCGGAGGAGGCGCTCACCGTGGTGCACGGCCGCCAGGGGTACGCCACGATGGCCGTCCTGCTCCCGGACCGGCCGATGGAGGAGAACTACGCGGACAACCGGGTGATGCTCGCCCGGGAGACGGCCGACGTCGAGGGCGTCGTACCGATCGGCGGGGCGGCCGCGTTCATGACCGCGATCGCCGGCCTTCCGCACGCGCTGGTGACCTCCGCCGACTCCGCGCTCGCGTCGGCCCGGATGGGCGCCGCCGCCCTGCCGATGCCCGCCGTCCGCGTCACCGCCGAGCAGGTCTCCGCCAGCAAGCCGGACCCCGAGGGCTTCCTGAAGGGCGCGGCGGAACTGGGCTTCGGCGCGGCGGAGTGCGTCGTGTTCGAGGACTCCGAGGCTGGCATCGCGGCGGGCCGGGCGGCGGGCATGCGCGTCGTGGGCGTCGGCCCGCGCGCCGCGTCCCTCGCTCCGGACGCCCACGTGGAGGACCTGACGCAGGTACGCGTGGAGGCGGCCGAGGACGGCACGATCCGCCTGCACATCGACGAGCGGTAACCCGCCGCACCAGCCGCGAGCCCCTGCCCCGGACCACCGGGCCAGGGGCTTTTTCGTACGTCCGGCTCCACCGGGGCGAACAGCCGCACCGCACCCGCCTCCACGGATGCGCCGCCACCGGGCGGTCCGCCCACGGACGCCGAGCACCGCCTGCACCCCTGCCCACGAACGCCGGGCCACCGCCTGCACCTTGCCCACGAACGTCCCCGGGCGGAGCGACCGGACCCGACCCGGCCGGGACCGATCGAGGCCGGGCCGCAACGCGCCCGACGCCCCGCTCCGCACGGCCCCCGGCGGCCACTGGACTCCACCGGCACACCCGAGGGGGCGCGAACCGGTGCGGCGAGCGCCCCACCGACCGTCAGAATCGGCCGAAAGAAGGCCCGATGACGGTTTCGCGCGCCCAAACGATTCATCACTCCCCTCGCACACCCCTTGATGTGATGTGCACATGTCGCCACCCTGTTACCTGACGCCCACCCCACAGAAACCTGGCGTCGCCACGATGGCCGGGCTCGTCCGATCGTCCGATCGCCCGTCCACGCACCCCCCACATCAAGGGAGTTCGCATGTCCGGAATCTACGCGCGTCGCCTCTCCGTCGTCTCCGCCACCGCCGCACTCGCCGCCGTCTCGGCCCTGTTCACCGCCCCGAGCGCCCAGGCCGCCATGCCCACCCCGGTCAGCGCGGCGACCGCCCGTACCTACCTCGGCCAGCTCCCCGTGGGCGCGGAGGGCTCGTCCACCGGCTACAGCCGTGACAAGTTCCCGCACTGGATCACCCAGTCGGGGGCGTGCAACACCCGCGAGGTCGTGCTCAAGCGCGACGGCACCAACGTCCAGCAGGACTCCTCCTGTGCTGCGGTCAGCGGCAGTTGGTACTCCCCCTACGACGGCGCGACCTGGAGGGCGGCGTCCGACGTGGACATCGACCACATGGTTCCGCTGGCCGAGGCCTGGCGCTCCGGCGCGAGCAGCTGGACCACCGCCCAGCGCCAGGCGTTCGCCAACGACCTGACCCGCCCTCAGCTCATCGCGGTCACGGACAACGTGAACCAGGCGAAGGGCGACCAGGACCCGGCCGAGTGGATGCCGCCGAGCTCCTCGTACAAGTGCACCTATGTCCGCGCCTGGGTCCACGTCAAGAAGCAGTACAACCTGAGCGTGGACTCCGCCGAGAAGAGCGCCCTGCAGTCGGCCCTGAACGGCTGCTGACCGGCCCACCGTGAAGCGCGGTGCGCGGTCCCGTCCGACCGCGCACCTCCGCCGGCCCCGCCGCTCCGCCGACCGCGCACCTCCGCCGGCCCCGCCGCTCCGCCGACCGCGCGCCTCGGCTGCCCTCTCCCCTCCGAGGGCAGCGAGGCCACCGCCCGCCGGGTACCGCTGCCGGACACCGTCCGCAGCCGTCCCCGCCGGGACCCGTGCGCCCTCCCCTCGCGTTCTGTACGTTACGGAGCCCATCCGTGACGGCATCGCGAGGAGACACCACATGGCCGGGCTGCGCCTGGGACCACTGCTGCGGTACGTCGACTGGGAGTCCGGGTCCACCGCGACCGTATGGGTCGAAGCGAGCCGCCCGTGCACCGTGGAGGTCCGGTGCGCGGACGGCGCATCGGGCGCGTCGCCCACCTTCTCGGTCGCCGGTCACCACTACGCCCTGGTGGTGGTGACGGGCCTGACCCCCGGCTCCACCACGGCGTACGAGGTACTGCTCGGCTCCCGACGCGTCTGGCCGCCCGAGGACTCCCGCCTCCCCCCGAGCACCATCACCACGCCGCCCGCGGCGCGACCCGCGCCCGCTGCGGAGCACTCGGCCGGGAGCGACGCGTCCGGGGCGGCCGGCGACCCGGCGGCCCCGAGCGGTGTCCGTGCGACAGGCGGACCGACGGGCCCGGCCCGCGACCCGGCGGCGGACGGTCCGGGCGGCGTCCGGGTCTCGTTCGGGTCGTGCCGCTGGGCGGCGGCCCCCGCCGGTGGGCACGACCCCGTGGGACCGGACGCCCTGGTCACCCTCGCCGCCCGCCTCGCGGCGGACCCGGCGGCCGAACGGCCCGACGTCCTGCTGCTCCTCGGCGACCAGGTGTACGCGGACGAGACCTCCGCGGCGACCCGGCGCAGGCTTGCCGCCCGCCGGGACCTCGGTGAGCCGCCGGGCACGGAGATCGCGGACTACGAGGAGTACTCCTACCTCTACGACGAATCGTGGCGCGACCCCGAGGTCCGCTGGCTGCTCTCCACGGTCCCCAGCTGCATGATCTTCGACGACCACGACGTGATCGACGACTGGAACACCAGCGCCGCCTGGCAGCGGGACATGCGCGCCACCCCCTGGTGGCACGAGCGGATCGTCAGCGGCCTGATGTCGTACTGGGTCCACCAGCACCTGGGCAATCTCTCCCCCGCCGAACTGGCCGCCGACCCCGTGTACGCGGCCGTCAGGGCGGTGCCGGACGGCACCGAGGCGCTGCGCCGCTTCGCCGCCGGGACCGACGCGGACCCCACCCTCACCCGGTGGAGCTACCGACGTGCTTTCGGCCGAGTACGGCTGGTGATGGTCGACACCCGCGCGGCCCGCGTCCTGGCCGAGGGGCAGCGGGCGATGCTCGATCCCGAGGAGGCCGCCTGGCTGCGGGAAGCGGTCCTGGACGACCCCGCTTCGTATGACCATCTGCTCATCGGCAGCTCTCTGCCGTGGCTGCTGCCCCCGCTCATCCATGACGTGGAGCGCTGGAACGCCGCACTGTGCGCGGGCGTACGCGGGTCACGCTGGGCGCGCTTCGGCGAGAAGCTGCGCCGCGCCGCCGACCTGGAGCATTGGGCAGCCTTCCCGGAATCCTTCGACCGCTTCACGGAGTTGCTCCAGGAGGCCGGGAGCGGCCCGGACGCCCCGGCGACGGTGTGCGTCCTCTCGGGCGACGTGCACCACGCCTACATCACCGAGCCCCGATGGCCGAGGACCCGACCGGGACCCGATTCCGGCAGCTCCCCCGCGTCCGCCTCCGGCATCGACCCCCGCACCGATGCCGGCATCGCCGCCGGCAACGCCCCCGCCGCTCGCGTCCTCCAGTTGACCTGCTCCCCCGTGCACAACTCGGTTCCCCGGTCGATCCGGGCGGGCTTCCGTTTCGGCTGGAGCCGGGCGGGCCGGTGGATCGGGCGGGTGCTGACCCGCCACGGCCGTACGGGCGCGCCACCGGTGATCTGGGGCAGGACGGGCGGCCCCTGGTTCGGCAACCAGCTCATGACCCTGACCTTGCATGGCCGGAATTCTGCGCTGACATTGGTACAGGCCACAGCGACCCCTCAGGGAGCGCAGCTCGAAGCGGTTCTTGAGTGTTCACTCACCGCCGAGGGTGAGGCGATTTCCAGCCACTCGACAGAATGTTGAAGTTGCAAGCACTGCCCGGGTCTGCCTAATCTCGGGCTCCCGGCCGGTTCCCGTCCCCCCCTACGAGCGAAGGAGCACACCCCCCATGCTCATCCGCTTGAACCACGCCCAGCCCTACGTCCTCAGCCTCTTCCGCTTCGTCATCGGCCTGTTGTTCGCCATCCACGGCGCCGCCAAGCTCTTCGGGGTGTTCGGCGGCAACCAGGCGGAGACCGGCGCATGGCCCGGCTGGTACGCCGCCGTGATCCAGCTGGTCTGCGGCTCCCTGGTCGCCCTCGGCCTCGGCACCCGCGCCGCGGCCTTCCTCGCCTCGGGCTCGATGGCCTACGCGTACTTCATGGTGCACCAGCCCGAGGCGCTCCTGCCGATCGAGAACGGCGGCGAGCCGTCGGCGCTGTTCTGCTGGGCGTTCCTGCTGTTCGTCTTCACCGGACCGGGAGCGGTCGCCCTGGACCGCTTCTTCGGCTCGCGGAGCACGGCGGCCGGGACCGGTGCAGCCTCTCGCCGCGACCGGGCCCCGGCCGTCTCCGTCTGACCGGCCGCCCGGCGGACCGGACGCCCGGACCACCCGAACGTGCGCGGCAACCCGCGCCCCGCGCCGCAGAGGTACGGGGTGCGGGAATCCGCCGTACACCGCCTCGTCGCGGGCATACGCCGTTCCCCGGATGCGGCGGCCAGGGGAACGGCCGTCCGCCATCGGCGGCACGGGCACGGGCAACCCGGCAGTGTCGGTCCGGGTGCCTCGGCCCGGCAGCGTCAGTCCGGCCGCGGCCGGCAGGTCACCCGTGGCCGGGGCGGGGTGGTCCGGTCACGCCCGCTCCCGTGGCCCGAACGGAACCGTGAAGCAGGCCGCCCGCTCCCCCGCGCCGCCCTGGCGGTCATGGATGATCACCGACCGGGCTCCGCCCTCCCGGAACCCCCAGGCGTGCCGGGCCTCCGCGTACCCGTCGCCGTCCTCGTCCGCCCGGAAGTCGAGCCACACCTCGTTGACCGGGTCGGCGCTCGCCGCCGGGCGGTGCTGGTAGTGGGGCCCCGCGGCGGCGGGATCGGCACCGCACGGCGAGGTGTGCACGTGCATCCCGTAGGCGTGGCCCGGTGGGAGCCCCTGGAGCCGGGCTTCGACCCGCGTGCCGGACGGGTCCGTGAACTCCGTGATCTCCACGCGCGCACCCGCCGGCACCAGCCGGGTGTCGTACGTCAACGCGTCGGACGGCACGAAGGAGCCGGGCGGCGAGAACACCCCCGCGGCCCGCATCCAGGAACTCCCGCCGGCGGCGACGCTGTCATCCCTGCGGCTCGGATCTCCCCCGCCGCCGGACCCCTGCGCCGGGACCACCACCGCGGGAGCACTGGGCGTGCCGTGCGCGCCGTGCGCCCCTGACGCTCCGTCGTCCGCTCCGTGGGCGACGGAGACACAGCCGGCCAGCGTCAACAGGGCTACCGCGCCCGCCAGCACGCCCGCCCCCCGGAAGACCCCCGCTCCCGGTACCCGGCGAACTTCATCGCCCACGGTCCGTGAGCCCCGAATTCCCGCGGCTCGGGAGTCCGCCGGGACCTGTCCACGGGAGCCGCGCCCCGGCCCGGCCGCCTCCCTCCGTCCGGAAGTCGGGTGCGCCGGGCCGCTTCCCGTGCATACCATCCAAGCCGTCATACGCTGCTCCTCGTCCGTGCCGGATCGTTCTCCCCGCCTAACGGGAACACGGCCGCAAGGTGTACGTGACCTGTACAACACCACCCGCCCTCAGCAGTGGTCGAGTGATCCTCACGCGTACGCTGTAAAGCTGAACCTGCCGCCCCTGCCGCTCCCCTGCGACGTCGCGGCGTTGACACGATCGGGGAGTAGTAGACGGTGCTAGAGAGTGTGGGCGCGCTGACCAGCAGCCCATGGATCTACGCGGTGGTCGCCCTCTCCGTTCTCCTGGACGTCTTCCTGCCCCTGCTGCCCAGCGGTGTCCTCGTCATCACGGCTGCCACGGCGGCCGCGGCGGGCTCCACCACGGTGAGCGGCGCCGATGGAGGAACCGGCGGTCAGGTCCCCTCGCTCGTCGTCCTCATCCTGTGCGCGGCCACCGCCTCGGTGCTCGGCGATCTCGTCGCGTACCGGCTCGCCTGGCGCGGAGGGGACCGGCTGGACCGGGCCATCGCCCGCTCCCGTCGCCTCACCACCGCGCAGGAACGTCTCGGCGCGGCGCTGAGCCGGGGTGGCGGAGCCCTGGTGATCATCGCCCGGTTCGCACCGGCGGGCCGCTCGGTGGTCTCGCTCGGCGCGGGCGCCGCCCACCGCAGGAAGCGGGACTTCCTGCCGTGGTCCGCACTGGCGGGACTGGCCTGGGCGGGCTACAGCGTGGGGCTCGGCTATTTCGGCGGCCGGTGGCTGGGTTCGACGTGGTTCGGCACGGCCGTTTCGGTGCTGGCCCTGTTCGCGGCGGGCGCGCTGGCCGCGTTCATGGTGAAGGGCCGCCCGACGGCGGGGTCCGCGCCGGAGGTGGCCACGGCGGCCGACCCGACGCCCGGAGACGCGGACATCCCGGCGCCCGGTCCCCGTGCCGCCCCCGTACAGCAGACGCCGGTCTCCGCCCCGGCCGCAGCGCTGACGTCACCGCCGTTCGTCTCCGTACCGGCGCCCGCGCCGTTCCCGAGCGCCGCACCCCTGAGCAAGCCGTCCACCCCCTGAGGGGGCCTCAGTCCCGCGCCGCGCCCCGTACCACCAGCCCGTCGAGCAGCTTCATCGTGGCGGCGGTGATCTCGTCGACGGCCTGGTCGAAGACCGCCCGGTTGTGCGCGGCGGGCGCGCGGAACCCGGAGACCTTGCGTACGTACTGGAGGGCGGCGGCCCGCATGTCCTCCTCGGTGGCCTCTGTGGGGAGGACGGGCGGGCGGAGGGTCTTGATGCTGCGGCACATGTCTCCAGTGTGGACCGCCCCACTGACAAGCGACACCGGTCCCCCGCGGTGCGGACGCGGCCGCACCGGAGTGTCGGCGCGGCCGCGTCCGCATCGCGGGGGACGCCGTCTCAGCCGGTCCGCCCGAGATCGTCCGGGCCCGACCGGTCGGTGCACAGGGCCCAGATGACGAAGACGTCGATCGCGATGGTCACGATGGCCCAGACAGGGGTGTACGGGAGCCACATGAAGTTGGCGACGATGTTCAGGGAGGCGAGCACGACACCCGCCGTGCGGGCCCAGGCCGCGCCCTTCAGGATGCCCACGCCCACGAGCACGAGGATCACGCCGAGAACGAGGTGGATCCAGCCCCACGAGGTCACGTCGAACTTGAACACGTAGTCGTTGATCCGCGTGTAGACCTCGTTCGAGGCGACGCCCGTGATGCCCTTCAGTACCCCGAGGACTCCGTCCACGAGGAGCAGGATCCCGGCGAAGATCGTTCCGCCGGACGCCCACGCGCTGCCGGAGCCTCCGCCGGGAGCCGGTTGCGCAGGGCGCGAGGCACCTGGTGTGGGGGTGTCCGGTGTGGGTGCGTCGAACTGCGACATGAGAACTCCCTTCAGGGTGTGCTGACCGTCACGACGTGTCCTTGGGTGTCGCCGGTGCGGCCTCCCCCCTCCACGCGGTCGGCCACGGAGCCGACGGGCCGCACGATCCATCGCGCGAGGCACGGGAGAACGGTGACGACGGCGTGCAGCACGTGGTCGACGGGGTGGCTGCGGCGATGTCCGCGTACCGGCACCACCCGGCTCGCGGAGTGCGACTCCACCCGCAGGCCGGGGCCGCCCGGTGGCTCACGATCCGTTCGGGGATCACCGTGTGCTGTGCCGCGTCGGGAGCCTCGTCCCCGGCCGCGCCGTCGCCGGGCGGCGGGGCGGCCGAAGCGCTCTCGCGTACGGTGCGACGACGCTTCACGGGATCACCCCCAGGTGTCGAGGTCGCCGCCGCGCCATTCGATCAGGCCGGGCCGGTCGAGCTCGACGGCGTCGTCGGGCCCCGGAGCGAAGCCGGCGGCCCGCAACAGCGCGGCCATCTCACCCCGCCCGTGCGCCAGGCCCACGATCCGCCCGTGCACGGTGACCCGCCGCCCTCCGGTCGAGGTGGGCGGGTGCACGATCACGGGCGGGTGCTTCGCCATGCCTCCACGGTGCCCCGCGCGCTGCCCCCGCGCATCCGGAGGGCCGGGGAGCGGCGAGCCGGAGGCCGGAGGGCCGGAGAACGGCGGGCGATGAGGCCGGCCGGGGAACCGGCCCTCACGGGCCGGCGTCCCGACAGATATTCCTACGATCGATCATGAACGGCCCCACGGAGGACCCACCCATGACGCCCACCGCCGCCCGCTACCTGTATCTCACCCGGCACGGCCAGGCGTCCGCGGACGAGAGCACACTGACCGACGCGGGCCGCCGCCAGGCCGCCCTGCTCGGAGAACGTCTTCGCGGAGCCCCGATCACGGCGATCCACCACCGTCCGCTGCCGCGCGCCGAGGAGACGGC
This sequence comes from Streptomyces sp. V2I9, assembly GCF_030817475.1. Taxonomy (NCBI): domain Bacteria; kingdom Bacillati; phylum Actinomycetota; class Actinomycetes; order Kitasatosporales; family Streptomycetaceae; genus Streptomyces; species Streptomyces sp. V2I9. The sequence continues at coordinate 1,668,037 of NZ_JAUSZJ010000002.1, forward strand.
GCGACTGGTCGGCGAGCACCTGCCCGGAGCTCCTCTGCTGCGGTCCGAACCGGCCGGGGACTACATCCCGTACCTGCCGCGCCGTGAGGAGTTGCCGGCGGAGTCGGCCGACGGGACGCTCGCCCGGTTGGACGGATTTCCGGCAGCCGAGCGTGAGCAGGGTCCCGGACTGGCGCAGGAGGCTCTCGCGCGGTTCACGGGAACGGTCGAGGGCGACGAACCCCGCCACGAACTCCTCGTCACCCACAACTTCCTCGTCGGCTGGCTCGTCCGGGACGCGCTGGAAGCCCCCGCCCACCGCTGGCTGGGCCTCAACCACACCAACGCCGGTCTGACGGTCATCCGTTACGCACCGGGCCGCCCGCCGGCCCTGCTGCTGTACAACGACACCGGCCACCTGCCGGCCGAACTCCGCTGGACCGGCTTCCCGCCCGAACTGCACGTCTGACCGACGCCGCGACGGGTGAGACGTACGCACACGAGGAGGGGGCCCGACCCGGCAGCGCCGAACGACGAGTCGGACCGGCGACGTACGCGCGCGGGAACGGCCACGCCCGACCGCGCTCCCACAGGAGCGGGCACACGGGAGCGGGCACCTGCGGCCGGCCGGGAACGGGGGCGGGCGACGTACGCGCACGGAATCGGGGGCCGCCTCAGCGGCGCCCCCCGCCGCCCCCGATCATCGACATGAGCAACCGGTGGGTCCCGGCGTCCGCTGCCGCGACGATTCCCCGCCCACCTGCCCCGACCGGAGCACCGTCGACCCCGGTGACGACGCAGCCGGCGGCCCGGCACAGGGCGATCCCGGCGGCGAAGTGCACGCTCGCGCCGAGGTCGCCGCCGTCGGTGACGTAGGCGGCCCGCCGGCCGGCCGCGACCCAGGCCAGCGCGAGCGAGGTGGAGACGACGCGCGGGCGGAAGTGGCCGACGAACCGGGGATGGGCGAGCAGATCGACCGCCCGGAAGCCGGGCGCGCTCGGGAACGGCGGATCGAGGTTCACGTCCACCAGCCGGGAATCGCCGGCCGGCGTCGCGGGCGCCTCGTACCCCGCACCGGTCCGGACCCACGCCGCCTCTCCGTCGGTGAGGAAGACATCACCGCCGAACGGGTCGGCCACGGCGGCCGGACCGCCGCGCAGCGCCACGTTGACGGCCACCAGGGGCGAGCCGACGGCATAGTTGAGCGTCCCGCAGAGCGGGTCCACCAGCCACTCCCGCGCCACCCCGACCGCGCCGCGCCGGCCGCCCTCCTCGCCGTGCACGGCGTCGCCGGGCCGGGCGGCGCGGATGACGTCGAGAACCGCCTCCTCGGCCGCCACATCGACGTCGGTGGCGAAGTCCCCGCCCCCCTTGTCGATGCGGGAGTGGCGTTGCCGGTACCGGGCGCGCACGACCTCCGCCCCGGCCAGCACGGCGGCAGCCGCCACCTCGGTGTCCGACACGTGTGCGGCTGGTTCGATCATGGCGAGCAGAGTAGCCGCAGGCCGTTGCAGCCGTGCGGGGGAGCCGGAACGCCCCCGCCTCGCGTGGGAGTCGTCACGCCGGACGGCCGGGAAGGAGCAGCGCCTCCGACCCGACCGGCCGGAACCCGGCGGCCTGGAACGCCCGGATGCTGCGCGCGTTACCGGCGGCCTGCTGCGACCAGAGCGGCTCGCCCGGCGGTACCAGGTGCCGTGCGGCGGTGGCCAGCGCCCGGCCGAGCCCCCGGTGCCGGGCGTCCTCGTCCACCTCGACGGCCACCTCCCAACGCCCCGCCACCCCGCGCCCGAGCACCAGCACCGCGCCATCGGCCTCCCACACCCTGACCCCGTCCCGACGCCGGCGGGCACTCAGCACCCGTGGGTGCACCGGGTCGGTGACCTCCCGCAACTCCAGTTCCGGCGCTCCGGGCAGCGAGGTGGCCACGGTCAGGAGGTCGATGGTGTCGGTGACCCGCCCGGTGCGGTCGAGGAACGCGGTCAGGAAACGCGGATGCATGGTCGCGGCCAGCGCATCGCACTCCGCGTCGGCCAGCAGCGCGAGGACCCACTCGGGGTCCTCGTCGGTGAACACGACGGAGTGCGCGGTGAAGGCGATGACCCCGGTGTCCCGCCCGTTCGGCGCCCCGACCACGGTCGTCCGCCCATCGGCCTCGGGAAACCGCCCACAGGCGGCCTCCTCCAGGATCTCCGCCAGCGTCTGCCCCATGAAGTTCCCCCATGCGCCGTGTCGTTCTTCGGTCCACCGGATTGTCGCCTGGCTGCGGACCACACGACAGGGAGGGCAGGGGAGACGCTCGGCGAAGGAACGACGAGGGCCCCCGACCATGATCGGCCGGGGGCCCTCGTACCGGTGGGCGCGGACGGTTTCGAACCGCCGACATCTGCTTTGTAAGAGCAGCGCTCTACCCCTGAGCTACGCACCCGTGGATGAGGCAACAGCGTACATGGACCGGGGCCGCTGCTCATAAACCGTTCCAGGTGGGGCCTGCGGTGGGCGCGGGGAAGCGGGCCTCCGGGGAGGGGGGTTAACCCCACCCCGAGACGGTAGCGGGCCGGATCCCGGCGGGGGCCGGTGGTGCATACGGTTGTGGGGCACCGGCAGGAACGTCCGGTGGCGCTGTCCGGCACTACGCAACTGGGGGACCGATCACCGTGGACATCTTGACGAGCGCACCGACCCGCATGCCTTCCGGGGCGCGCCTCGGGGGCGTCGGGCGGGTCCTCGCTCTCGGGGGCGGGGTGGCGTTGCTGGCGCTGGCTCTCACCGGATGCGGGAGCACGGACGTGGACGGGGCCCCGGTCGAGCGCAAGTCGTTCGCTCTGGAAGGGAAGACGCTGACCATCGACGCCGAGAACGGCGTCGTGGACCTCGTGGCGGCCGATGTGAAGCAGGTCGAGGTGGAGCGGCAGTTCGACGGGTGGGTGATGCTCGGCAGCGGGCCCGACGCCGTCTGGAAGATGGAGGGCGACACCCTCACACTCCGCGTGAAGTGCGACGGCTTCGTCAACAACTGCGACTCCCGGCACCGGGTGAAGGTGCCCCGCGGTGTCGCGGTGACCACCGCCACCGACAACGGCACGGTCACCGCCGCCGGCTTCGACAGCGCCCTGGATCTCTCGTCCGACAACGGGAAGATCAACGTCCGGGACGTGAGCGGCACCCTCAAGCTGAAAAGCGACAACGGCGAGATCCGCGCCGAGCGGATAACCGGTCCCTCCGTGACGGCCCGTGCCGACAACGGGGAGATCCGGCTCGGCTTCACCTCCGTGCCCGAGCTCGTGGACACGGTGAGCGACAACGGGGGTATCACCATCGATCTGCCGCCGGGCGAGCGGACGTACGCGGTGGACGCCTCCGCCGACAACGGGGACGTCTCGATCGATGTGCCGCGGGGCGACGACAGCACCCATGTGGTGAAGGCGCGCAGCGACAACGGCCGGATCACGGTGCGAAGCGCGAACTGACCGACCCGTGTGTTCGTCCTTACCTGGTGGGACAATGTACCGGGCAGGGCGAAGCGGCACGGGAGAGGGATGTGACGGCGACCAACGCGCGGCCGAGGACAGGAGCGGGTGCGAGGGCGGGCGTCGGGGGCGGCCGGGACGTGCTGATGTCGGTGTTGCTGCCCCTGCCCCTCCTGGTCGCGGCGTTGCCCGCCGCCTTCACCGGTGGCGGTACGCGCCGGTGGTTCGGCGGGCGCGGGGAGAGCCGGCGGGCCGAGGCGCAGGCCGCGAGGGATGCGGCCGCCGAGGCGTTCTACGAGCTGGACACGGCCCAGCGCGATCTCAAGATCTCCATCGAGACCATCAACGCCGTGGACAGTTCGCCTCGCGGCCGTAAGGCCGCCGAGGACTTCGACGCGCTCGGCCGGCGCATCGACGAGGTCAGCCACGCCTACATCACGGCCGTCGACAGCCACGACCTGGACCGGGACGACCTGGAACCCGCCGTCGCCGCCAAGGCCCGCACCGAGCTGAACCGGGCCAAGGGCGACCTCGTGCGGGTCAAGGGCGAGCTGGACCGTTTCGCCCAGGGGCTCGGGCCGCTGCTGGGCAGCGCGGAGACCCAGCTCGCCCGGCTGGCCCCCGCCGTGGAGCGGGCCCGGCAGGCGCTCCTCGGGGCGAGCAACGCCCTCGACGCGGTACGGGCCGAGGGCCTGCGGGCGGACGATCTGGCGGCGCGGCTCGCCGCGCTCGCCCCCGAACTGACCAAACTGAACCAGGGCGCGGGACAGCACGGCGTCCCGGAGACTCTGCGGCGGGCCGACGTGGTGCTGCGCGATGCGGAGGCCGTGCGCGCCGAGGCGGAGCGGCTGCCCGAGCGGGCCGCCGAGATCGACCGGCGGCTGGTGTCGCTGCGGACCCGGGCCCAGGCGCTGACGACGCGGGCCGGCTCGGTGGAGCCGGTGCTCAGCGAGTTGCGGCGGCGTTTCTCGGCCGCCTGCTGGCAGGACCTCCAGCCGGTCCCGGAGCAGGCCGCGGTGAACGTACGGCAGGCGGAGGACAAGCTCGCGGAGGCGGCGACGGCACGCGAGGAGCAGCGGTGGGCGGACGCCACGTCCCGGCTGTCCACGGTCCGCGCCCTGCTCAACGCGACGGACGAGGCGGTGTCCGCCGCCGGGGACCGGTTGCAGCAGCTGAACGCCGTGGCGAAGGACCCGCAGCAGGAGATCGAGCGGACCCGGTTCGCGGTGCGGGACGCCCAGCGTCTCGCCATGGCCGGCCGGCACACGCCCGACCCCCGGCACGCCCGGCCGCTCGACGATTCCGTCGCCCGGCTGGAGCGGGCCGTCGCCGGGCTCGAAGGGCGGCACCCCGACTACTGGCACTTCCTGACCGAGACCGAGGCTGTGCGGCAGACCGCCGCCCGCGTCGTCTCCGACATCCGCGAGGAGCGCGGCGGGGGCGCCTGAGCCCCTGCACGAGCGCCTGGACCCCGGCCCGGCGCTCCGCCCGGCACGAGCTCCTGGCCCCCGGTCCGGCGCCATGCCCGGCGCGGGTGCCCGAGTCCGTGCCCGGCCCGAGCCCCCGAGCCCCGGCCCGGCGCTGGTGCCCGAGGTTATGTCCGGCCCGGGCGCCCGAGCCCGGCCCGGCGCGAAAGCATGAGCCGGCTCGGGCCGGTCCGTCCGCGCACGTGACCTCGCTAGGGCCTGTCCGGCGGATCATGTCTGGGACGGCTGTTCTTGGTGCGCTGGAAGGTGCGCCGATAGGTGGTAGGGGTTGTCTGGGCTTCGCGGGCCAGGTGGTTGCGGAGGTTCGTCGCGGTTCCCAGGCCGGCCTGGTGGGCGACCTCGTCGACGCTGAGATCGGTGGTTTCCAGGAGGCGTCGTGCCTGTTGGAGGCGCTGCGAGTTGAGCCAGCGCAGGGGTGTGGTGCCGGTTTCCGCGGTGAAGCGGCGGGCGAAGCTGCGGGGAGATAGCGAGGCGCGGCGGGCCAGGTCGGCCACTGTCAACGGATGGTCGAGGTGCTGGAGGGCCCAGGCACACACGTTTGCCATGCCGGTGCTGTCGACGGGCAGGGGCCGGGAGATGTACTGCGCCTGGTTGCCTTCGCGGTGGGCAGGCACCACGAGTCGGCGGGCGAGTTCGGCTGCCTCGTCCGCGCCCAGGTCCTCGCGGACCAGGTGGAGGCACAGGTCAATGCCTGCGGAGAATCCGGCACTGGTCAGGACCGGTGTGGCGTCGATGTACAAGGGCGCGGGGTCGACCTCGACCGCAGGATAGCGGCGGCTGAGGTCGGGGGCGTCCAGCCAGTGAGTGGTTGCGCGGCGTCCGTCGAGGAGGCCGGAAGCCGCCAGCGCGAAGGCGCCTGTGCACACCGAGACAAGGCGGGCGCCGCGGGCAGCGGCGGCCTGCAGGGCTTCGGCCACAGGTGGTACGGGCGGGTCGTGCGGTTCGTAGCCGGGCACGATGATCGTGTCGGCCTCGGCCAGGGCATCGAGTCCGCGGGGAGCAATGAGGTCGAAGCCGGTGGACGTGGTCACCGGTCCGGCTTCGGTGGCACACAGGCTGAACCGGTAGAGGCCGGGGGCCCCCGGGGCCCCGAAGACCTGCACGGGAATGGCGAGGTCGAAAGCGACAACTCCGGGAAGGGCCAGGGCGACGACGTGGTGCATGGCAGAAATCTTACGGCCCGCGTCATTTCTGCCTATCGCGGTGTCTGCGCGCCTCTCGCACGATGGATGGACCGCCGAATGCCCCCGAGCCCCACTCAGGGTCGTGACCAGGGAGACCTCTGATGCGTTTCATCGATGCCGCCTCATTCACCGCCGAACGCACCTGGGGTGCCCTCGATCTGGTCGCCGTGGACGACGCGACGGTGCGGCTGCACTGGGCCGACCAGCCGTACAGGTGGCACGTCAACGACGGTCCCGAAGTGTTCGTCGTCCTGGACGGGGCAGTGGACATGCACTATCGCGTGGACGGCATCGAGCAGGTCGAGCGCCTGACGCCGGGCCGGGTGTGCTGTGTCGAACCAGGAGACGCCCACGTTGCCCACCCGGCGCCGCAGGCGCGCATCCTCGTCGTCGAAAGGCGCGGAAGCGTCTGACTGCCCCACCGGGTTAAGCCGGGCAGATCAGCAGAGCCAGAGCCGGATCCCGCGAAGATCCTGTCCCATGTACCGTCCGCCGACCAGCGTCTGTGCCGCTCATATGCGGTCCTCCAGGGCCCGAAACGCGCAGGCGGATCACGCCAGGGCACTCCCGTGCGCTGCCGGTACAGGAGTCCGTTGATGATCCTGCGATGGCTCGCCCAACGGCCACCCCGCTCGCCGGACTTCGGCAGACGCAGCTTCAGCCGGGCCCCCTCGATGTTCGTCACGTCTCTCCGCCCCATGAACCCGTCGACGAGCCGAGCCGAGCCGGGAGCGAGGAGGTCACATGATCCGCCGGACAGACCCTGGGCAGAGGGGGCGTGGTCACCGGGGAGCGATGGCTCTAGCCTGTGCCCATGCCTCGTTACGAATTCCGGTGCCGCACCTGCGGAGACACGTTCGAAGTCAGCCGTCCCATGGCCCGGTCCTCGGACCCGGCCTCCTGCCCCGCGGGCCACGACGACACCGTCAAGCTGCTCTCCGCCGTCGCCGTGGGCGGTGCGGCCGGGTCCGCCCCCGCCCCCTCCGGCGGTGGTGCGGGTGGTGGCGGAGGCGGGTGCTGCGGAGGCGGTTGCTGCGGCTGACCTCGGGGGTCACCCCCTGCGGGGGCTCGTCACCTCTTGCGGGACAGCGTCAGGCCGTCCGAGACCGTCAGCATGACGCTGTCCATCCGCGTGTCCGCTTTCACGTGCTCGTTGAATTCCTGGATCGCCGCGGCCGGGCCCGTCGCCTCCGGGTCCGTGACCCCGCCGTGGAAGAGCACGTTGTCCGTGGCGATGACCCCGCCCTGCCGCATCCGGGGCACCAGCTCCTCCCAGTACGCGATGTAGCCGCCCTTGTCCGCGTCCAGGTAGGCGAAGTCGATGTGCGGCTCGGCGGGCAGCGCGCGCAGGGTGTCGAGGGCCGGGGCGATCCGCAGGTCGATCCGGTCCGCGACACCCGCCCTCTCCCAGGCGTCCCGGCCGTACGCCGTCCACTCCTCCGAGATGTCGCAGGCGATCAGCGTGCCGTCGGCGGGCAGCGCCTGAGCCATCGCCAGGGCGCTGAACCCGGTGAACGTGCCGACTTCCACCACGTGCCGTGCGCCGACCAGCCGGACCAGGAAGGCGAGCAGCGGGGCCTGCTCCTGGGCCGACTGCATGCCCGCGTGGTCGGGGAACCGTGCGTACGTGGTCTCCACCAGCTCCCGCTGGACCGGGTCCAGCGGCGGGTTGTGGGCCAGCATGTACGCGTACAGCTCGGCGGTGATCGTGGTGTCGTTGCCCTTGGTCATGCGCCCAGCCTTCCCTACGTCGCGCGCGCTCACGCAGCGGAAGCCGCCAGGAACCGGCGCAGGATCTCCTCCCCCGCCAGGCCGCCGCGCTCCTCCAGCGCCACCACGTGCGGGGCCCGCCAGCCCTCGTCGGCCAGTTCGCCGTGTCCGGGACGCCAGGCGAGATCGGCGGCGAGCAGCAGGTCGGCGTCGAGGAGGGAGTCCCCGGCGGCGAGCGTGCGTGTCGCACCGGTGCGGCGGGCGACCTCGTGCATCGCGGCGCTCTTGGTGAGCGGCGCGGGGACGGCGTAGATCTTGCGGCCCTGGAGGGAGACCGTCCAGCCGCGCGGCCGGGCCCAGGCGGCCAGCTCCTTCACCCACTCCTCGGGCAGGAGGGAGCGTTCGACGACGAGGTAGGCGAAGAGGTCCTCGGCGACCCGCTCCTTGAGGAGCCAGGCCGGGTCGGCGGTCGTGGCGAGATGGGCGCGGATCTCGGTCAGCGGCGCGCACTCGGCCGCGATCCGGCCCGCCACCTGCCGCTGCCAGTCGGGGTCGGAGACGCCGTCGACCAGGATGTGACCGCCGTTGGCGCAGATCGCGTACCGGGGGACGGGGCCCGGAAGGTGGATGCGTCCGTACTGCTCGCGGGTGCGGGTGGTGGTCGGCACGAAGACGGTGGAGGTGGCCACCTCGGTGAGCAGCGCGGCCGCCGTCTCCGTCAGGTACGAGAGGGGTTTGTGGCCGTACACCTCGACGCACAGGAGCCGGGGGGCCTCCGCGTCCGGCATGGGCAGGTCGAGCGAGGCCGCCGAGTAGATCAGCGTACGGTCGAGGTCGCTCGCCACCAGGGTCGTCGGCGCCCCCGCGGCGTCCGGCGTGGCCGGTGCGGTCGTGTCCGTGTTCATGCGCCCTCCACCGCCTCGCCGTCGGCGGCCACCGGGCTCCCGCCCGCCACCGCCTTGCCGTCCGCGCCCGTCGCGCCGCGCGTGAAGCGGGGGTGGATCAGGCCGACACAGCTGTACGGGAGATCGCCGACCTCCTCGACCGGGACGCCGCGCTGTTCGGCCAGCAGCCGGATGTGTTCGAGGTCGGCGCCCGCGCCGCGCCGGGCGAGGATCTTCCAGGGAACGCGGCCGGAGCAGCACACGGGTGGTCTCGCCGACGCCCGGCTTGACCAGGTTGACGTCGTGGATGCCGTACTCCTCACTGATCCGCTCGACGGCTGCCCAGCCCTCCCAGGTCGGGGCGCGGTCGGCGGCGAGCAGTTCCTTCGTCGCGTCGTCGACCTCGGCCGCCACGTCGTCGAACCGCGCGGCGACCGTGTCGAGGAAGTGGCCGGACACGTCGGACGCGGCCAGTTCCCGGTAGAACTTCCCGCCGTGGAAGTCGTTCGGCCCGACCAGATCGGCGCGGAGCACCGTACGGGAGATGAGGCCGGAGACGGTGGAGTTGAGGCAGGCCGAGGGGATGAGGAAGTCCTCGCGGGTGCCGTACGTCCGCACACAGCCGCCGGGGTCGGCGAGCACCGCGATCGCCGGGTCGAATCCGGCCGGGCCGCCCGATGCCTCGAACGCGTCGATGGCCTCCGCCAGTTCGCGGGTGATCGCGCCCTTCCCCGTCCATCCGTCGACGAACACCACGTCGGCCGGGTCGTGGTGGGCGGCCAGCCAGCGCAGGGCGGTGGCGTCGATGCCCCGGCCCCGGACGATGGAGATGGCGTAGTGCGGCAGGTCCAGGCCGTGCCGGTGCTGGGCCCAGCGGCGCATCAGCACCCCGACCGGGGTCCCGGCGCGGGCGAGCGAGACGAGGACGGGGCGGGGGCCGCGTTCGGCCAGGACCGTCTCGGTGACGGTGCCGACCGCGCGGGCGATCCGGGCGGCGGAGGTCTCCAGGGCCGCGGTGAACAGCGCCTGGTACGCGGGGCTCGGCTGGTACTCGACGGGCAGCGACTCCGCGTAGTGCGCGCCGCCGCTCTGGATGGCCTCCTCGCGCTCCTCGGTCGGCGCCTCCAGCTCGGTGTCCGAGAGGTCCTGGAGCAGCCAGCCGACCTCGTCGGGCGCGTAACTGGAGAAGTCGGGGCCTCGGAGGGGCTCGGGCAGCACGGCGGGCTCCTGACGGGGGGCGGGTTCGGTACGGGGAACGGGGGCGGGGCCAGGGACGTACGAGGGCACCATCGCGAGAAGGACCTGGCCGGTGTGTTCGGCGAGCCGGGCCAGCAGCCCGTCGGGGGCGTGCAGTTCGGGGGTGTCGGCGGTGGAGTCGACGACGGCGACCACCGCGTCGAACCCGGCCCCCGCCACGTTGTACGCGTACCGGTCGCCGGGGCCGTCCGCCGGGTCGTCGTGGGCGGGGAAGACGAGCCGGGTGCGTATCGCGTAGCCGGGGTCGTCGACGGCCAGGACGGGCGAGCGGGTGGTGGTGGAGTAGCGCACTTCGGCGTCGGCCCCCAGGGCCTCTTCGAGGGCGGTGCCGAGCCGGAGCGGGGCGTACATCAGCTCCTCGAAGCCGAGGACGAGGACCCGGCGAGGGGTCCGGCCCCGGCCCGGCGCGCCGGAGTCCGGAGCGGCGCCCGGCGTTCCGGCGTCCAGGGCGGCCGCGATCCGGTCCGCCATGGCCGGGAGCGCCGCTTCCAGGGCTGCCCGGTGGGCCGGGGTGAAGCCGTGACGCCCGCCGTCGGGTACACCCGCCGGCCAGTGGAGTTCGACGCGCGTGACGGGGGCGGGAGCCGGCACGGAGGGCGGCGCGGAGACGGGATTCCGGGCCTCCTGCTCCGCGACCAGGGCCTGGCCCCGTTCCAGTACGCCGTCCGGCAGGGTCACCGTCCCGGTGCCGCGGGTCACCAGGTCGACGCGGGCGCCGATCTCGGTGGCGAAGGCGGTCAGCCGGTCGCGGTCGCCGGCCGAGCGCATGTCCACCAGAGCGACGATGACGTACCGCTCGCGCGGGTGCAGGGCGTGCAGCGCGCGGATGGTGTTCAGGACGGTGTTGCCGGTGGAGAACTCGTCGTCCACCAGGACCAGCGTGGACGTGTCCGGGAGGTCCGGGACGCCCGACACGTCGGGGACGCCGGACGCGTCCGCCCCGGATCCGCCTGCCAGCAGGTCGCGGTCCTCCGGCAGGAGCAGGTGCGAGGTGGCGTGCGAGTGGGACTCCTCGAAGCCGCCCGCCTGCTCGACGCCCGCCACCGGGCGCCGGGTGGAGTGCAGGTACGGGGCGTCCCGCAGGCCGTCCGCCACGGCGTGGCCGAGACCGGTGGCCGTTTCCGCGTACCCGAGGACCACCGCGCGGCGCGCCTTGTGGGGACCGAGCAGCGCCCGGACCCGCTCACCGAGCTCGTACCCGGCCCCGTGGACGATCGAGGGCCGCTGCGGAACGTGCTTGCCCAGCACGTTGGAGACCAGCAGATGCGCCCGCTTGGGGTTCCGGCGCAGGGCCAGCCCCAGCAGGTCCCTGAGCTCTCCGTCGCCTTCGAGGGCGATACCCAGCCGCTCGGCCACCCAGTCGCCCGACCACACCACGTCCACGGCCTCTTCTCCTGTCGCGCGCTCGCTCATCGACGCGCGCTCATGTCGTCAGCCCGGCGGCCAGCAGGTCCACGAAGCCGACGTCTTCCCTCGCCACCCCGAACGCCTCGGCGCGCAGCAGTGTGCGCTCGGCCCAGGCCCGGTGGGGCTTCACCTCGTTCATCTTGTTCGTGTAGGCCGAGCGCAGCACCCCGCCGCCCCCGCGCTCGGGGCTCAGGATGTCCCGGGCGTCGGTGTACTCCTCGTGACTGACCACGGACAGCGCGTGGACCGGCGCCACGTGCGACGGGTGGATGCAGGTCTTGCCGAGCAGCCCGTTGGCGCGGTCGAGCTCGATCTCCCTCAGCAGCCCGTCGAGGTCGTGCTCGATCAGCGCCGTGCGCAGCTCCTCGGCCCGGCCCTCCAGGAAGGGGCTGCGGCGCAGCTGGGGCTTGAACATGCGCTCCTGGCGGCGGAAGTACTCCCAGACCGGTCCGGTGATCGTGAAGCCGGAGCCGTCCGCCCGGCCGAGCACGTTGACCACGTCGGCGATCACGGAGGCGACGATGTGGACGTCGTACGCCGTCATGTCGGGGGCCCGGCGCAGGCCGTAGGCGGAGCAGAAGTCGGTCACGCCGAGCCTCAGGGCGAGTACCCGGTCCCGGTATTTGTCGACGCTGCGGGCGATGCCCCGGAGGATTTCGCCGCGCGTCTCCAGGTGGAGCAGCTCGGGGGATTCGAGGACCGGCATGGCGAAGAGGCGTCGTCCGCACGCCGCCTCGGCCTCGGCGAGCGCCTCCAGGAAGTGGCGACCCCGCTCCTCGGTGAATTTGGGAAGTACGAAACCGGACAACATGCGGACCGAGTCGCCGAGGCGTCGCACGAGGTCGGTGATCTGACCCGGTTCCCGTACGCGGATGAAGAGGAGCGGTACGCCGGCGTCGGCCGCTCCGGTGGCCGCGTCGGGGCCCCGCTCGCCGGACTCCACCGTTCCGCTCTCGGGCGCCGCTGCCGCCCCGCGGGCGGCGAGGTCGGCGAACTGCCTGATCAGGTTGGCTTCGGCCTCGGTCACCTCGGCGTCGTCGATCGAGTCCTCCAGGCACAGCACCATGGAGACGACACCGCGCGCGGCCTGCTTGAGCACATCGTCGGCGAGTGTCGGGCGGGTGGCCGGGGAGTAGAGCGTGGCCCCCAGGGCGACGGAGAGCATGCGGGCCGGGGAGTCGGCGGTGAAGACGCGGGGCTCCCGGTGGAACAGGCCCTCGCGGGCAGTGGGCGATATATGCCCGAAGTGACGCATTCTTTTCCCCCGAACTGCCTGACCGACCGAACAACACATGGCCGGTAATAGTACGTATGGACGGGTGTCAACAGTTCCCCATGTACATGAATTTCCGGTTACCCGCCTCTTGTCCGGCCATCCGCCGCGGTATCGTCGCGCCCTGCCCGCGCCGCCGCCGGGTACATTCGTGCTGCCCCCCGCGTTGTCCGCACGGGCTCCCAGCAGGCAGGATGACGGTCATGACGCACACGATGCTGAAGGGCTCGAACGTCCCCGTCGATGCCACGGCCGTTCGGGCCGTACTGCGCTGGACCCCGGGCGCCGGGGTTCCCGACGTGGACGCCTCCGCCCTGCTCCTCGGTGCGTCGGGCCGTGTGCGCTCCGACGAGGACTTCGTCTTCTACAACCAGCCCCGGCACCCCTCCGGCCTGGTCCGGCGGCTGCCGAAGCGCAGTGTCCCGGAAGGGCTGACGGACACGGTCGAGGCGGACCTCGGGGCGCTCGACACGTCGGTGGACCAGGTGGTCATCGCGGCCTCCTCCGACGGGGCGGCCTTCGAGCAGGTGCCGGACCTGCGGATTCTGCTGTTCGACGCCGCGTTCGCCGAGGGCGAGCCGCTGGCGGTGTTCGACGTCAGGCCGGAGACCGGGGAAGAGACGGCGATCATCTGCGGAGAGCTCTACCGCCGCGGCGAGGGCTGGAAGTTCCGCGCCGTCGGTCAGGGGTATCCCACCGGCCTGATCGGCCTGGCCACCGCCTTCGGCATCTCGGTGGACGACTCGGAAGCGGCGGACGGGGGGCAGGACCCGGACGCACCGGCGGGTGCGGGGCAGCTCCCGGCCGCCGTGCCGCCGCCTCCGGCCGTGCCCCCGCACGTCCCCACACCGGCCGGTGCGGGCCCCGACGCGCAGGCCACGGTCCAGCATCAGCAGCCCTCGTACGGCTATCCGCGCCCGGCCGCGGCCGGAGGGGCCCACCAACCGGCGTACGGCTATCCGCAGTCCGCCGAGCCGCCCGCGTACGGCTATCCGCAGCCGGCGGCAGCCGCCGCGCACGCGCCCGACCCTCATTTCGTGCTGCCTCCCCAAGGTCCGCAGTTCCTCCGGTCCTGAGCCCGCACGGGACGGGACGGGACCCGCTCCACCGCGACACCGGTGCGCGCCCGGCTCAGGTGCGGGACTTGTAGCCCCGCCCCCATTGCATGCCGTAGCCGTACAGCCGGTCCAGCTCCGACTGGAAGCCGTACACGAACTTCACCTCGCGCCGCACGATCAGCTCGTCCTTCACGTTCTCCACGGTGAACACCGCGCAGGAGCGGGCCTGCGGAGCGCGCTCGTCCAGCTCGATCTCGATGCGCGGCCCGTTGCCCGGGTAGAGCGTGACCTTGGCGTGCGTCCGGTCGAAGGCGGGCGTCCGGTCGTAGATGTAGACGAAGAACAGCAGGCGCTTGATCTGGTCGCGCTGGTCGAGGTTGACGTAGACCGTCTCGCCGGAGGGCGCGCCGAACCGGTCGTCGCCGCTGAGCCGGACGTACGGCGGGCCGTTGAGGTCGCCGATGAGGCTGCCCAGCGGCTGCACGACCCCCTTGGTGCCGTCCGTCAGCTCGTACATGCAGCCGAGGTCCAGGTCGACGTTGACCACGCCCTGGGTGTGCGCCTGGACCACTTCCGGCTGGAAGAACTGGAGGGGGTTCCGCAGCCGGCCGCTCCGGCGCGAGCGGCCCTCGATGTCCGAGGTCCGCATCCGCCAGGAGAGATTGACCCTCAGGTTGCCCGAGAGGGCGCCCTGTTTGTTGAGCGAGATCGTGGCGTTGCGTTTGGACAGCACGATCGCGCTCGACGTCGAGTTGCCCGAGTCGAACTGCGCCGCACGTCCCGGCCACAGGCCGTCGAAGAATCCCATGCCAACCCCCACCCTGTTCGCGCCTGGTGTTCGCGCCGCTCGTACGCGCCCGGACATCGCAGCGGGGCGGCCACCGGGCCGGGTCCGGGAGATCCCGGAGAGCCGTCGCCGTGTGGGCCGCCCCGCCAAGAGCGTTCCTCAATCCCTGCCGGGTCACACCCCGGCGGACACCTCGGACTTGCTTCCCGAGCCGCCGTCGCCGGATTCCGCGGCGAGCGCGCGGTTGCGCCTGACCGAGGACCAGAAGGAGAGGGCGATCAGGATCACCCCGACCGAGCCGGTGATCAGCTCGTTGATCTCGTACTGGATGGTGATCAGCAGGATGACGGAGAGCGCGCCGATCGCGTAGTGCGCTCCGTGCTCCAGGTAGACGTAGTCGTCGAGCGTGCCCTCGCGCACCAGGTAGACGGTGAGCGAACGGACGTACATGGCGCCGATGCCGAGGCCGAGGGCCATCAGCACGATCTCGTTGGTGATGGCGAAGGCGCCGATGACGCCGTCGAAGGAGAACGAGGCGTCCAGGACTTCCAGGTAGAGGAAGAGGAAGAACGCGGCCTTGCCGGCGAGGGCGACCCCGGTGACGGGCTTGCCCTTCTTCTTGGCCTCCTCCTCGGCCTCGTGCTCCCGCTCCTCTTCCTCTTCGAGCTTGTTCTCGAAGAAGCCGGAGAGCCCGCCGACGATCAGGTAGGTGATCAGACCGGCGATACCGGAGAGCATGACCGTCGACGCCTTGTCGGCGTGCCCGCCGCCGTGCTGGTGCGCGTGGGTGGCGAAGGTCAGGGCGGAGATCAGGAGGACGATCAGCGCGACGCAGACCGAGAGCATGTCGACCTTGCCGAGCTTGGCGAGCGGACGCTCGATCCAGCGCAGCCAGTGGATGTCCCGGTCCTCGTCGAAGATGAAGTCGAGGAAGATCATGATCAGGAACATGCCACCGAAGGCGGCGATCGACGGATGGGCGTCCGTGACCAGTTCCTTGTACTTGTCCGGGTCGTTGAAGGACAGGTCGATGGCCTCGATCGGTCCGAGCTGCGCGCTCACGGCCACGATCACGACGGGGAACACCAGTCGCATACCGAAGACGGCGATGAGAATGCCGATGGTCAGGAAGATCTTCTGCCAGAAGGCATTCATCTTCTTCAGGATTCCGGCGTTGATCACCGCGTTGTCGAAGGACAGCGAGATCTCCAGGACGGACAGGATCGCGACGATGCCGAAGGCCTGCCACCCCCCGTAGATGACCGCCGCGACCAGGCCGAGCGCGGTGACCGCGAACGACCAGCCGAAGGTTTTCAGTACCACTGGCTACCCCATCGTGTTATGTAACGGGTCTCCCCCGGTGTGTCGGGGCTCCCCCGCGCCGTGCGCGGCGTTATGAAACGTTGACGCCGAAGTCTAGAGCGATGCCTCGCAGGCCGGACGCGTACCCCTGGCCGACTGCACGGAATTTCCACTCGCCGTTGTACCGGTACAGCTCGCCGAAGATCATCGCGGTCTCCGTCGAGGCGTCCTCGCTCAGGTCGTAGCGGGCCAGTTCCTGGCCGTCGGCCTGGTTGACCACCCGGATGAAGGCGTTGCTGACCTGACCGAAAGCCTGGCCCCGGTTGTCCGCGTCGTGGATCGAGACCGGGAAGACGATCTTGTCGCAGTGGGCGGGGACCTGGTCGAGGCGGACGATGACGGACTCGTCGTCGCCGTCGCCCTCACCGGTCAGGTTGTCCCCGGTGTGCTCGACGGAGCCGTCCGGGCTCGTGAGGTTGTTGTAGAAGACGAACCACTCGTCACCGAGGACCCGGCCCGACTGGCACAGCAGCGCGCTGGCGTCGAGGTCGAAGTCGGCCCCCGTGGTGGAGCGCGCGTCCCAGCCGAGCCCGACCAGCACCTGGGTGAGGTTGGGTGCGACCTTGGAGAGGGAGACGTTGCCTCCCTTGGCGAGCGTGACGCCCATGTGTGTCCTCCCCGAGTCGTGAAAAACGCTGCCGGGCGCTTTCGACGCCCGGTGACGGGCGTCGAAAGCGCCCGGTGACGGGGCGCCCCGCCGGTCGGAACCGGCCGGGCGCCCCCTGGCGCCAGAACGTCAGACGTTGACGCCGAAGTCCTGGGCGATGCCGCGCAGGCCGGAGGCGTATCCCTGGCCGATGGCGCGGAACTTCCACTCGGCACCGTTGCGGTAGAGCTCGCCGAAGACCATGGCGGTCTCCGTCGAGGCGTCCTCGCTCAGGTCGTAGCGGGCGAGCTCGGTGTTGTCGGCCTGGTTGACCACGCGGATGTACGCGTTGCGGACCTGGCCGAAGCTCTGCTGGCGGCTCTCGGCCTCGTAGATCGAGACCGGGAAGACGATCTTGTCGACGTCGGCGGGGACGCCCGCGAGGTTGACCTTGATGACCTCGTCGTCGCCCTCGCCCTCACCGGTGGTGTTGTCACCGGTGTGCTCGACCGAGCCGTCGGGGCTCTTCAGGTTGTTGAAGAAGACGAAGTTGCCGTCGGTGGCGACCTTGCCCTCGGTGTTCGTCAGCAGGGCGCTGGCGTCGAGGTCGAAGTCACCCCCGGTGGTGGTGCGGGCGTCCCAGCCCAGACCGACGATGACCGCGGTCAGGTTGGGCGCGGCCTTGGTCAGCGAGACGTTGCCGCCCTTGCTGAGGCTGACTCCCACGAGTCCTCCAGTAGTTTTCTCAGGGGCCGGCAGACACCAGCGTCCCCGTCGTTCGTTGGCATCGGATCAACGATTGGATCCTAGTGACCGGTTCCCGGCCAAAACAGGCTTTTGACCGGGCGTCGCCAGGAGATCGCCTCAGAGCGCTTCGAGCGCCTTGACGTAGTCGTTCAGGTCGCGGGCGTCCGGGAGGCCGTTGACGACGCTCCAGCGGACGACGCCCTCCTTGTCGATGACGAACGTGCCGCGCACCGCGCAGCCCTTGTCCTCGTCGAAGACGCCGTAGGCCCGAGAGGTCGCGCCGTGGGGCCAGAAGTCGGAGAGCAGCGGGTACTCCAGCCCCTCCTGCTCGGCGAAGACGCGCAGGGTGTGGATGGAGTCGTTGGAGACCGCGAGCAGCTGGACGTCCTCGTTCTCGAAGCGGGGCAGCTCGTCGCGGAGCGCGCACAGCTCCCCGGTGCAGACGCCGGTGAAGGCGAACGGGTAGAACACCAGCACCACGTTCTTCTCGCCACGGAACTCCGACAGCCGCACGGTCCGGCCGTGGTTGTCCTTGAGCTCGAAGTCCGGGGCCTGGCTGCCGACCTCGATCGTCATGGAACACGCATCCCTTCGCCGCTTCTCCGCACCCCGAGACGGTCCGTCCGGGTGACTCCCACCCTACGCACGGGCCGTGGACCGGCCCCCGACGGCCCCTCGGTGTCGCCTGCGGGGCCGTACGGGCGCACGAAAGCCCCCGCGGGCACGGTGTGCGCGCCCGCAGGGGCCTCGATGTGGTGCGAGAAGCGGCTCAGCGCTTGGCCTTGGCCCCCTTGGGGGTGGCCAGACGGCTGCCCGTCCAGTCCTTGCCCGCGCTGATGCTCTTGGTCTGGGCGAGCCCGGCCGTCTGGGCGGCCTCGTTGATGTCGCTCGGTTCGACGTAACCGTCACGGCCGGTCTTCGGCGTCATCAGCCAGACCATCCCGCCGTCCTCGATCAGACCGATGGCATCCACCAGCGCGTCCGTAAGGTCGCCGTCCTCGTCACGGAACCAGAGCAGGACGACGTCGGCGACGTCGTCGTACTCCTCGTCGACGAGTTCCTGGCCGGTAGTGGCCTCAATGCCCTCACGGAGCTCCAGCTCGACGTCTTCGTCGTAGCCGATCTCCTGGACCACCTGTCCGGGCTCGAACCCCAGGCGTGCAGCCGGGTTGGTCCGCTCCTCCGCGTGGTCCGCGGTCGCGCTCACGGGTTGCCTCCTGATCATGTCTTCGGAAAATGCTGTGGCCACGCGCGTGCGCGGGGCGTAGGCCGTAGTCCACACGGGCCCGGCGAATCGCGCAAGTACCCAGCGTGCGAGACCGCCTATACGGTGACGTTCCCTGCCACGTCACCGTAAGTTCCGGCATGCCTCTCCGGCGGCTTCACCGGGTCTCCCCGGATCTCTCCATCCGTTTACGTCCTTCCTCAGCTTATGCCGTTTCGATCCGCCAATCGGATTCGAACAGCCTTTGGGAACGCTTGGACGCCTTGGGCGTAAGGTTGCGGTTTGCCCGTACCCAGCCGCGTACCGCTCATACTCGTGCCCCGCCGAGGAGTTTTCGGAACCTCGGAGTTACCCCACGGTAGAGATGACGTCCGGGCCCTCGCGGTAGCACGATGGAGGCGGCGCGCACACAGTTGTCCCGGGGGTACGTTCCCCGTAACAGACCCCGTAGAGCACCACCGAACAGCGAAGGAACAGTGTGGCTTCCGGATCCGATCGCAACCCGATCATCATTGGCGGCCTTCCGAGCCAGGTCCCGGATTTCGATCCCGAAGAGACCCAGGAATGGCTTGACTCCCTCGACGCCGCCGTCGACGAGCGCGGCCGGGAGAGGGCCCGCTATCTGATGCTCCGGCTCATCGAACGCGCGCGGGAGAAGCGCGTCGCGGTGCCGGAGATGCGCAGCACGGACTACGTGAACACGATCGCCACGAAGGACGAGCCGTTCTTCCCCGGCGACGAGGAGATCGAGCGCAAGATCCTCAACGCGACCCGCTGGAACGCGGCCGTGATGGTCTCGCGGGCGCAGCGGCCGGGGATCGGCGTCGGCGGGCACATCGCCACCTTCGCGTCCTCCGCCTCGCTGTACGACGTGGGCTTCAACCACTTCTTCCGGGGCAAGGACCAGGGCGACGGCGGCGACCAGATCTTCTTCCAGGGGCACGCGTCCCCGGGGATCTACGCCCGCGCGTTCCTGCTGGACCGGCTGAGCGAGGCGCAGCTCGACGCGTTCCGCCAGGAGAAGTCGAAGGCTCCGAACGGGCTGTCCAGCTACCCGCACCCGCGGCTGATGCCGGACTTCTGGGAGTTCCCGACCGTCTCGATGGGCCTCGGCCCGCTCGGCGCGATCTACCAGGCGCGGATGAACCGCTACATGGAGGCGCGCGGGATCGCCGACACCTCGGACTCGCATGTCTGGGCGTACCTGGGCGACGGCGAGATGGACGAGCCGGAGTCGCTGGGCCAGCTCTCCATCGCCGCCCGTGAGGGCCTGGACAACCTGACCTTCGTGGTCAACTGCAACCTCCAGCGCCTCGACGGCCCGGTGCGCGGCAACGGCAAGATCATCCAGGAGCTGGAGTCGCAGTTCCGGGGCGCCGGCTGGAACGTCATCAAGCTGGTCTGGGACCGCTCCTGGGACCCGCTGCTGGCGCAGGACCGCACGGGCATCCTGGTCAACAAGCTGAACACCACGCCGGACGGCCAGTTCCAGACGTACGCCACCGAGACCGGCGCGTACATCCGCGAGCACTTCTTCGGCGACGACCCGCGGCTGCGGGACATGGTCAAGGACATGACCGACCAGCAGATCCTGCACCTGGGCCGCGGCGGCCACGACCACCGCAAGGTCTACGCGGCCTACGCGGCGGCCAAGGCGCACAAGGGCCAGCCGACGGTCATCCTGGCGCAGACGGTCAAGGGCTGGACCCTGGGGCCGAACTTCGAGGGCCGCAACGCGACCCACCAGATGAAGAAGCTCACGGTCGAGGACCTCAAGCGCTTCCGGGACCGCCTGCACATCCCGATCACGGACAAGCAGCTGGACGAGGGCTACCCGCCCTACTACCACCCGGGCCGCGAGTCGGACGAGATCCAGTACATGCACGACCGCCGCCAGGGTCTGGGCGGTTACGTCCCGACGCGGGTGGTCCGGGCGAAGCCACTGCCGCAGCCCGACGACAAGACGTACGCGGCCGCGAAGAAGGGCTCGGGTTCGCAGTCGATCGCCACCACCATGGCGTTCGTCCGCATCCTGAAGGACCTCATGCGGGACAAGGAGATCGGCAAGCGCTTCGTGCTGATCGCCCCCGACGAGTACCGCACCTTCGGCATGGACGCGTTCTTCCCGAGTGCGAAGATCTACAACCCGCTGGGCCAGCAGTACGAGGCGGTCGACCGCGATCTGCTGCTCGCGTACAAGGAGTCCCCCACCGGCCAGATGCTGCACGACGGCATCTCCGAGGCGGGGTGCACGGCCTCGCTGATCGCGGCCGGTTCGGCGTACGCCACCCACGGCGAGCCGCTGATCCCGGTGTACGTCTTCTACTCGATGTTCGGTTTCCAGCGCACCGGTGACCAGTTCTGGCAGATGGCCGACCAGCTCGCGCGCGGTTTCGTGCTGGGCGCGACCGCCGGCCGTACGACGCTGACCGGTGAGGGCCTCCAGCACGCGGACGGCCACTCCCAGCTGCTCGCCTCGACGAACCCCGGCTGTGTCGCGTACGACCCGGCGTACGGGTTCGAGATCGCGCACATCATGAAGGACGGGCTGCGCCGGATGTACGGCGAGGCGAACGAGGACGTCTTCTACTACCTCACCGTCTACAACGAGCCGATCCAGCACCCGGCCGAGCCCGAGAACGTGGACGTCGAGGGCATCCTCAAGGGCATCCACCGCTTCAGCACCGGCGAGAAGGGCGAGATCCCGGCCCAGATCATGGCGTCCGGTGTGGCGGTCCCCTGGGCCCTGGAGGCGCAGAGGATCCTCGCGGACGAGTGGAACGTGAAGGCGGACGTGTGGTCGGCGACCTCCTGGAACGAGCTGCGCCGTGAGGCGGTGGACGTGGAGCGCCACAACCTCCTGCACCCGGAGGAGGAGCAGCGCGTCCCGTACGTGACCAAGAAGCTCGAAGGGGCACAGGGCCCGTTCGTGGCGGTCTCGGACTGGATGCGTTCGGTGCCGGACCAGATCGCGCGCTGGGTGCCGGGCGCCTACCAGTCGCTCGGCGCGGACGGTTTCGGTTTCGCGGACACCCGTGGCGCGGCCCGCCGGTTCTTCCACATCGACGCGCAGTCGATCGTGCTGGCGGTCCTGACCGAGCTGGCCAAGGAGGGCCGGATCGACCGGTCCGCCCTCAAGAAGGCCGTGGACCGCTACGAGCTGCTGGACGTGACCGCGGCCGATCCGGGCGCGGCGGGCGGCGACGCGTAGCCGTAGGAGCGAAGGGCCCGGAGGGGTGGTGGCACGCGCCGCCACCCCTCCGGCACGTCCGGGCTCAGTTCTCCCAGATCTTGAAGGCGCGTACCTGGTACGGGGAGCGGGGCGTCCAGGTCCCGCCGCCGGGGTACGTCTCGAACTCGCCGGTCTCCGCGCACTCGGCGGACTGGTAGGTGGTGACGGGCCGCCCGGTGCGGTTGGCGAGGGACTGGGCGTCACCGCCCTCGGGCAGCGGGACGCAGCTCTCGATGTCGGTGCCGGAGAGCTCGAAGGTGTGACGGGCCCCGGTGAAGTCGGCCTTCTTCCAGAGGCAGAGCCGGCCCGCCTCGCAGTTCCCGAGGCTGACGCCCGGAGCCCGCTCGGGAGCCGCTGCCGCCCGCTCGGGAGCCGCTGCCGCCCGCTCGGGAGCCGCTGCCGCCCGGTCGGGTGCCAGTGCCTGGGGAGCGAGGGCGACGACGGCCAGGGCGGCCGCCGCGAGAACGGTCGTACGCAGGGTCGGAACGGTCGTGCGCATGGTGGATCAACCCCCGTGGTTGGTCGGTGATGTTCTTCCGTCGCTCACTCTGAGTCACGGGGCGAGAGGTGCGGAAGAGCGGCGGGGGCTCACCACCCTGATAGGCGACAGCCCCGCCGAAAGGATTCGGCGGGGCTGTGACCTGCGCTGTGTTGACGAAAGACGCCGCGTCGGACGGGTCAGATGTGACCGACGCCGGCGCCCGCCTCGGCGTTCTCGCCGCGCTTGGTGAGGGTGGCGACGAAGGCCGCGACGACCGCGACGATGCCCGCGACGGTGAAGGCCAGGCCCATGCCGGACATGAAGGTGTCGTGGATGACCCCGCCGATGCGGGCGGCGATGTCCGGCGTCATGCCGGGGGCCTGGTCGAGCCCGCCGGGGACCATGCCGAACTCGGCGGCCTTCTCCAGCCCCGGATCCGCCTCGCCGGGCAGGCCCGCGTCCTTCCAGTTGCCCGCGAATTCGGCGCTGACCTTGGAGGACATGACCGCGCCGAGGACGGCGGTGCCGAGCGCGCCGCCGACCTGCATGGCTGCCTGCTGGAGACCGCCGGCCACACCGGACAGCTCCAGGGGCGCGTTGCCGACGATGACCTCGGTGGCGCCGACCATGACCGGGGCGAGCCCGCAGCCGAGGAGGGCGAACCAGAGGGACATCGTCCAGGTGCCGGTGGACTCGCTGAGCGTGGTCATGCCGAACATCGCGGTGGCCGTGCAGACCATGCCGCCGACCAGCGGGACGCGCGGGCCGAACTTGGTGATCAGCAGGCCCGCCACCGGCGAGGAGACGATCATCATGGCGGTCAGCGGCAGCAGGCGCAGGCCGCTGTCGACCGGGCTGAGGCCGTGGACGCCCTGGAGGAAGAACGTCACGAAGAAGAGGCCGCCCATGAAGGCGAACGCCATCAGGACCATGAGGACGGTGCCGGCCGTCAACGGGACGGAACGGAACATCTTCAGCGGGACGAGGGGCTCCTTCGTCCGGTTCTGCCAGATGCCGAAGGTGATGAAGGCCGCGATGGCGGCGCCCAGCCAGGACCAGGTCCGGCCGTCGCCCCAGCCCCAGGACTCACCGGCCTTGATGATGCCCCAGATGAGGGCGAACATCGCGCTCGAGAGCAGCAGGATGCCGATCAGGTCGAAGGAGCGCGGCGCGTTGGGGGCGCGGTGGTCCCGCAGGATCACCAGGCCGAAGACGAGCGCGAGGACGCCCACGGGCACGTTGATGAAGAAGACCGACTGCCAGCTGACGTGCTCGACGAGGAGGCCGCCGACGATCGGGCCGCCCGCGGTGGACGCGCCGATGACCATGCCCCAGATGCCGATCGCCATGTTCAGCTTCTCGGCGGGGAAGGTGGCGCGCAGCAGGCCGAGCGCGGCCGGCATCAGCAGGGCGCCGAAGAGGCCCTGGAGCACACGGAAGAGGATGACCAGCGAGATCTCGCTGGAGAGGCCGATCGCACCGGAGGCGAGCGCGAAGCCCGCGATGCCGATGAGGAAGGTCTGCCGGTGGCCGAAGCGGTCGCCCAGCTTGCCCGCGGTGATCAGCGCGACGGCGAGGGCGAGCAGATAGCCGTTGGTGATCCACTGGACGTCGGCGAGCGAGGCGTCGAGGTCCCGCTGGATCGCGGGGTTCGCGATGGCGACGATGGTGCCGTCGAGGGCGACCATCATCACACCGATGGCGACGGCGAAGAGGGTCAGCCAGGGGTGGCCGCGAAGCCCCTTGACCGGGGCGGGTACTGCGTTGTCTTCAGGCTCCCGCGGTGCCTTCTCGACGGTGGTCTGACTAGTCATAACGGGGAGACTAGTGACAGTCTCTGACAGTTGACAAACCAATTCACAAGACAGTAACTGTCACGTGGCTCACACAGGGCTCATAGGTATGCTGAGCTGGAGAAATACGGAAAAGAGGGGCCGGTACGTGACCGACGGGCAGGCAGGCGGGTCCCGGGCCGGACTGCGCGAACGCAAGAAACAGCGCACCCGCGACGCCTTGGTGCGCGCCTCCCTCGAACTGTTCACCACGCAGGGATACGAACGCACCACCGTCGATGAGATCGCCGACGCCGTGGAGGTCTCGCAGCGCACCTTCTTCCGCTACTTCGCGAGCAAGGAGGACGCCACCTTCGCGGTGCAGGAGATGGTCGAGTCCCGCTTCATCGAGGAGCTGCGCCGCCGCCCCGCGCACGAGGCCCCCTTCGAGGCCATGCGCGGGGCGGTGCTGTGCGCGTGGAACAGCATCGGCGAGGCGATCGAGGAGGTCGTCACCGTCGATCTGCACATGCGCACCTACCGGATGATCGAGTCGACCCCCACCCTGCTCGCCGCCCATATGCGGCGCGGGGTCGCCCTGGAGAACGAGGTCGCCCTGCTGATCGCGGAGCGCGAGGGGCTCGACGTGGAGCGGGACCCCCGGCCGCGCGTGGCCGTCGCCGCGTTCTCCGCGGTGATGCGGGTGACCGGCCAGCTGTGGGGCCGGGGCCACGATTCCAGCGTGGAGGCGCTGCGCGATCTGACCGAGGAGTACCTCGATCAGCTCGTCCCCGCCCTCGCCCGCGACTGGCGTCAGGGGTAGCACCTCCGCGTCAGCGGCAGGGCGGTCTTCGGCGGTGGCCCGCTCGCAGTGCCGGAGTGACCCTGCGTGAGAAATTAGGGGTTAATCCCTCGCGGACGGGTGATGTACCTCACGCGCATCTCGGAGGTCGGCGCGCGTCTCCTAGGGTGTTCCGCAGTGACTTCCTTCGACACCTCTCCCACGTTGACCGTCTGGCGCGCTCTGCTCGCCCTGGCGGTGGTGTTCGTGATGCTGGCGACGACGGGCTGGAGCGCCGTCCGCGATCAGCACGTGGACGGGGAGCGCGAGCTGGCACTCGCCGCCTGGGCGCGGGACCGGACGGTAGGCCGCGAGCTGCCGGAGGCGGACGCTCCCGCCGCCCGGCTGGCCCGCTTCTTCGCCGGTCTCACCTCGGCGCAGCGCATGGCTCTCGCGGTCCGGCACCCATCGGTGGTGGGGAACATGAACGGAGCGCCGGTCACCGTGCGCTACCGGGCCAATCGGGTGGCTCTCGGGCGCGCCATGACCGTGGAACGGGCGCGGGCCCACGACCCGAAGCTCTCGCCGGACGGCCGGGCCGAGGCACGGGCCCGGCACGACAGGTTCCGCTCGCTGCTCAAGGGGAGACGCCAGATCCTGGCCTTCGACCCGTCCGGGCGGGGCCGTGCGGCCGAGGTGTTCGGGAACCTCGACCGGGCCTCACGGGTCTCCGTCGTCGTTCCGGGCGTGGACACCCATCTGCTGACCCTGGAACGCTCCAAGCGCCGGTACACGGCCCCGGTCGGCATGGCCGAGTCCCTGTACGGCGCGGAGCGCTCGGCCTCGCCGGGCACCCGTACCGCCGTGATCGCGTGGGCCGACTACACCGCCCCGGTCGGGGTCGGTATGGACGCGGCGCTCGGCGGACTCGCGGCCGAGGGCGCGGTCCGGCTGAACGCGCTGGTCGGCGCGCTGCCCGGACGCTCCACGGTGTCGCTGTTCTGCCACAGCTACGGTTCCGTGGTCTGCGGCGTGGCCGCGCACCGGGCCCCGGACCGGGTGGCCGACATCGCGGTCGCGGGCAGCCCCGGCATGCGGGCCGCCCACGCCGGTCAGCTGGAGACCGGCGCCCGGATCTGGGCGATGCGGGACGGGGACGACTGGATCGGGGACGTCCCGCACATGGAGTTCGGCGGGATCGGCCACGGGGCCGACCCGGTGGACCCGGCCTTCGGCGCGCGGGTCGTCTCGGCCGGCGGCGCGGCCGGGCACAGCGGCTACTTCGTGCCGGGCACGGAGAGCCTGGACAACCTCGCCGCGATCGGCGTCGGCTCCTACGGATCGGTCAGCTGCGCGCGTGCCGCCAGCACGTGCCACAGCGGTATTTCCGGCGGCCTGGAGGGCTGACGCGCGGAGAGGCGCGTATCGGGCGGATGAACAGGGACTTGCTTCGAGGGGGGACGTGCGCGACCGTGCCGCATACGATGAGGCACATGGGTGATGTGCTGGCCGGAATTCATGCCGCCTGGGAGTTCGACACCGACTCCGTGCTCATCCGCTTCGAACGGGGCATCCGCACACCGAAGCTCTTCCAGAGCCTGCGGGAGCGCCGCATCCCGTATGCGGCGCTGTCGTCGGTGACGCTGACCCCCGGCAAGCGGGGCACGGTGGTTCTGCGCGCTGCGCCGAGGGCAGGCGCCGATCCCCTGATGGAGGCTGCCTCCGGGCAGCTCAAAGAGGGGTGCGACCCGTACCGCCTGGTGCTTCCGGCGGAGCGGGAGGTGCTCGCCGAGTACTACGCGGACGAGCTGCGGGCCCTGCTGGGTCCGGCCTCCGACGAGCCCGCCGACCGCTTCCTGGTGGCGGCGCCCGAGGCCCCGATGAGCTTCAAGGCCTACGACGGCCGGGCCGGCTTCGACGGTGAGCGGATCTCCTTCCGGTGGTCCTGGACCGGGGCCTCCAGCACCAAGTGGAAGGCCGGCGACCAGACCTTCCGGGTGGGCGAACTGGCTGGAATCGTGTGGCGCTCCCCCGAGGCGCTGGACGGTCATCTGCGGCTGATACCCCGCGCGGCGGCCCCGGTGGACCACCGCACCGGCGGCAGCCTGGGCGAGCCGCTCGGTACCGGCGACCGCACGGACGCGGACGGCGGCTCGCCGGCCGGCGCGCCCGGTGAGCCGTCGGCCGTCCGGCCCGCCGACCAGGACCCGGCGGCCGTGCTGTTCGGGCTGGGGTACGGGCCGGTGCACGAGTCGCTGCCGTTCGCCGCCGCCGTCCTGGAGTCCGTACGCCGGACCCAGCTCGCTCCCGCCGCCGCCCCGGCCCTGGTGAGCGCCGGGCGGCGCGATCCGGCGGACATCGCCGAGCGGATCCACCACCTCGGTGAGCTGCACCGGGCCGGCCTGGTGACGGACGCCGAGTACAGCGCGAAGAAGGCCCAGTTGCTCGCCCAGCTGTGACCCGCGGCCGAACGTCCGGAGCCACCTCCTGCCGGACCTGTCGTCCGGTGCAACACCCCCCAGGACCCGCCGTCCGTACCGGAGCCGCTCCCCGCACCCGACGACGCGTCCGGTTCACGGCGCTTCGGCCCCGTACCCGGGTATGAGACGCCCGGCCCGCGGTCGGAACCACGGTATGACGCCCCGGCCCGCTCGGCCTGCCTAGGCTGACCGGGCCATGTCGATCTCCCCCTCCGGGCCCCCGCCGCCCGCCGACGGCCTGCTGAGCGCCGCCCGCCGCAATCTGCGCGAGCTGGCCCACGGGCTGTCCCACGCCTCCCATCCGCCCGTCCCGCCGCTGGCCAACGCGCCGAAGCGGTGGCAGCGGCTGCTGCCGTACGCCCTGGTGCTCGCCCTGGCCGCGACGTTCATCCCGGTCACCATCACCGTCCTGACCTCGCAGTACGGCGTGCCCGGCGCGCTGGCCGGGGCGCTCGGGGTGGCTCAGGCCGCTCCGCTGCTGATGCTGGCCCACCGGCCCCTCCAGGCGTGGTGGATCATCTTCCCGGCCGATGTCGTGGGCGCGCTGGTGCTGCTGGCCCGCGGCCCCGGAGAGCACGACAGCTGGCCCTGGCCCCCGCCGGTCCTGGTCGCGTACCTCTTCGTGCTGCTGGCCATCGGCCTGCGCGAGACCTGGCGGACCGCCATCGCCGTCTGGACCGTGACCGCCGTGGCGGGGGTGGTGCTCCAGCTGATGGCGCCCTCGGGCCGCGACGCCGGCAGCGCCCTGCTGCTGACGATCCTCGGCGCGGTGGTCCTGGTGATCGGCGGGGTGGTGCGGGAGCGGGGCGAGGCGACCCGGCGCCTGGCCGAGCAGGAGACGATCAGCGAGGCGGAGCGTGCGCAGCGCACGTTGCTGGAGGAGCGGACGCGGATCGCCCGCGAGCTGCACGACGTCGTCGCGCACCACATGTCGGTGATCACCGTGCAGGCGGACTCCGCGCCGTACCGGATCTCCGGGCTGCCGGAGCCCGCGCGGGAGGAGTTCGCCGCCATCGCGGCGGCGGCGCGGGAGTCGCTGGGCGAGATGCGGCGGCTGTTGTCGGTGCTGCGCAGCGACGGCTCGGAGGGCGACCGGACACCGCAGCCGGGTCTGGACCGGCTCCAGCAGTTGGTGGAGGCGACGGTACGGGCCGGACTGCCGGTGGAGTTGTCGCTGGCGGCGGATCTGGGCGAGGTGCCACCGGCGGTGGATCTGTCGGCGTACCGGATCGTGCAGGAGGCGCTGGCCAATGTGGTGCGGCACGCGCCCGGTGCGCGCACGCGGGTCTCGGTCCGGGCGTCGCGGGGCCACCTGAACGTGCTGGTGGTCAACGGGCCCGCACCGAAGCCCGCCGCGCCGCTGGAGAGCGCGGGGACCGGGCACGGGCTGGTGGGGATGCGGGAGCGCGTACGGTTGACCGGCGGCTCGCTGGACACCGGGCCGCTGCCGGACGGCGGGTTCCGGGTGGCGGCGCGGATGCCGCTGCCGCCTGCCGGTTCCCCGTCCGCGTCCACGGACGCGTCCCCTTCCCTGCCGCCTTCTCCGGAGGACCTGTGACCATTCGCGTGATCATCGTCGACGACCAGGCCATGGTGCGGGCGGGGTTCGCGGCGTTGCTGGCGGCGCAGAGCGACATCGACGTGGTGGGCGAGGCGGCGGACGGCCGCCAGGGCGTCGAGGTCAGCCGCAACCAGCATCCCGACGTGGTCCTGATGGACGTCCGGATGCCGGAGATGGACGGACTGGCCGCCGCGCGCGAGCTGTTGAACCCGCCGGTGGGGGTGGTGCACCGGCCGAAGGTCCTGATGCTGACGACGTTCGACGTGGACGACTACGTGTACGAGGCGCTGCGCGCCGGGGCGTCCGGGTTCCTGCTGAAGGACGCGCCGCCCGCCGATCTGATCGCGGCGGTACGGGTGGTGGCGGCCGGGGACGCGCTGCTCGCGCCCTCGGTGACCCGGCGGCTGATCGCGGACTTCGCGGCGCAGCGGCCCGCCGGGGCGACGCGCGGCGGTCAGGCGCTGCGGCTGAACGGGCTGACCCCGCGCGAGAGCGAGGTGCTGGAGCTGATCGCGCGCGGGCTGTCGAACCAGGAGATCGCGGGGCGGCTGGTGCTGGCCGAGCAGACCGTGAAGACCCACATCGGACGGGTGCTCGCCAAACTGGAGCTGCGGGACCGGGCCCAGGCGGTGGTCTTCGCGTACGAGTCGGGGCTGGTGACACCGGGCGACGCGGGGGCGTGAGCCCGCCGATACCGGGGGCGGCTCTGCCCCACCCCCTACCCCGGTATCACTTAGCGTTTGGCTCTCCGGTGTGACGCCGCGTCACCCGTCCTCTTCCTACCTTCCTCCCGGTCGCACCGGTCGGTGCGACCGGGAGAGGGAGGGAACGATGCGTCGACACGCGAGGGCTCTGGTCGCGTTCGCACTGGCCGCCGGTGTGGTGGCGGGAACCACCGGCTGGGTTTCGGGGGATGCGCAGCAGGCGCTGACCGGGCCGCCGCCGGGCAGTGCGCAGTGGCGGGCGGACCGGGCGCTGGGGAGGGGGCTGCCCGACCCTGAGCGCGCCGCGCCGGCCGACGTCGCGGAGTTCTTCGCGGGGTTGAGCGCCGGGGAACGGCAACTCCTGGTGGTGCGGCACCCGTCCGTCGTCGGGAATCTCGACGGGGCCCCGCTGGAACTGCGTTACCGCGCCAACGCGCTGGCGCTGGCGGCCGAGGACGACCCCCGCTACCGTTCGCTCGCCGCCCCCGGCCGCCGCATCCTGGCGTTCGACCCGCGCGGACGCGGCCAGGTCGCCGAGGTCTTCGGGGATCTGCGCACGGCGTCGCGGGTCGCGGTGGTGGTACCGGGGTCGGACAACGACGCCGGGACGTACGACCGGAAGGCCGCCGCACACGGTGCCCCGCCCGGCATGGCCAGGACCCTGCACACGGCGGCCGGTCCGGGGACGGCCGTCGTCGCCTGGGTCGGGTACACCACCCCGGTGGGTGTCGGCATCGACGCGGCGACCGGCGGCCTCGCGGAGGCCGGGGCGGGGCGGCTGACCCGGTTCACGGAGGGCCTGACGGCGGACGGGCTGCCCGGGCCCGCCGTGTTCTGCCACAGCTACGGCTCGGTGGTCTGCGGTCTGGCCGCGCACCGGCTGCGCGCCACCGACCTCGTGGTCCTCGGCTCCCCCGGCATGCGGGCGGACGATGTCACGGGGCTGCGGACGAGGGCCCGCGTGTGGGCGGCGAAGGACCCCACGGACTGGATCGACAACGTGCCGAACGTCCGCTTCGCGGGCCTGGGCCATGGGACGGACCCGACCGACCCGGCTTTCGGCGCCCGGCGCGTACCGGCGGACGACGCGCGGGGCCACGCCGGGTACTTCGCGCCGGGGACGGATTCGCTGCGGACCTTCGCCGCCATCGTGCGGGGCACGGCCACGCGGGATGGCGCGCGGGGCCCGGCGGTCGCGCGAGCCCTGGACTGCGCGGAAGCCCTGGAAGGTACGCAAGCCCCGGCGGACGCGCAGGCCCTGGAAGGCGTGGGCCGATGAACGCCGCACGGGAGCGCACGAGGCGGCTCGCCGCCCGTATCGACGCCTCCACCCCCGCCCACCGCGACCGGGCGATCGACGGCCTGCGGGCGGTGGCCCTCCTCGCCGTGCCGCTCGGTCACTGGATGCTCGGCGGCTTCCGGCTGGACGCGGACGGCCTGCACAACGCGAGCCCGCTCTCGGCGTTCGCCGGACTCGCGCCCGCGAGCTGGGTGCTCCAGATGCTGGGGATCTTCTTCCTCGTCGGGGGGTACGCCTCGGTGCTCTCCTACCGCCGGCGGGCCTCGACGACGGCAGCCTGGCTGGGAGGCCGGCTGGCCCGCCTCGGCCGGCCGGTGCTCGGGGTGACCGCCGTGTGGGCGGTGCTGCTCACCGTGCTGTCCGCGCTGGGCGTGCCCGGCGACACCCTGCGTACGGGGGCGACGCTGGTGATCCAGCCGCTGTGGTTCGTCGGGGTGTACACCGTGGTCACGGCCCTCACTCCGGTCTGCGTCGGGCTGGCGCGGAAGCTCGGCGGCTGGGCGGCGCTGCCGCTGCTGGGGTCGGTGGCGGTGGTGGACTTCCTGCGGTACGGGCCGTTCGCGGAGGCGATGCCGTCCTGGCTGAGCCTGCTCAACCTCCTGCCCGGCTGGCTGTTCGCGTACCAGCTCGGCGTGGCCTGGGGCGAGGGGCGGATCGGGAGGCGCGGGGCCGGGCTGCTGCTGGCCGGGGGCGGGGTGCTGTTCGCCGTGCTGCTGCTCGTCTTCCACTATCCGGCGTCGATGGTCGGGGTGCCGGGCGAGGCCCGGACGAACTCGCATCCGCCGTCGCTGCTGGTGGTGGCACTGGCGGCGGCGCAGAGCGGGGCGGCGATCCTGCTGCGCGACCGGCTCGGCCGGCTGCTGCGCAGGCCGCTGCTGTGGGCGCCGGTCGTGGTGGTCAACCTGTCCGCGATGACGATCCTGTGCTGGCACCAGAGCGCGATGCTGGCCGCCGCCGTACCGGCCTCGCTCGCGGGGGTCGGGGGCACGGCGGTGGCGGGGCTGACGACCGCGCCGGAGACGGTGGGCTGGCTCCTCGCCCGGATCGCGTGGCTGCCGGTGTTCGCGGGGCTGCTGGTGCTGATCGCCCGGTACGCGCGCCGCTTCGAGGCACCGTGGCAGGCGGGCACCCGCGCCGCGAACGCCCGCCGCGCGCTGGCCGGGCTGCTCGCGGCGGGGTTCGCGGTGTTCGCGCTGGGGCTGGCGTGAGGGAACGGCGGGTCAGGCCCTCCCGGCGTACGGTCCCCGCACGGCGGACGGGCCCTCCCCGCGTACGGGTCCCGGAGACCGGGGTGCGCCGCTCGGTCGTCATGAACCGCATGAACCGGGCGATCGCCCCGTGCGCCTCCCGGCCGTTCGCACCGGCCCCGCTCCCGTGCCTACTCCCGCGCCGCCGCCGTGCTGCTCATGTCCGGGTAGCGGTCCCCCGCGACCCGGTCCGCGATCGGCTCCAGGGCGGCCAGTTCGTCCGGCGTCAGGGTCAGACGGGTCGCCGCCACGTTCTCCAGGAGGCGGCCGCGCTGTCGCGTGCCGGGGATCGGGACCACGTTCAGCCCGTGCGCCTCGGCGCGCTGGTGGACCCAGGCGAGGGCCACCTGCGCGGGCGTCGCCCCGTGCGCGGCGGCGATCGTGCGGACGGGCTCCAGCAGGGCCGCGTTCGTCCGGGCGTTGCCGCCGCTGAACCGGGGCTGGTGCTTGCGGAAGTCGCCCTCCCCCAGGTCCTTGCCCGCGTCGGTGAAGGCCCCGGTGAGGAAGCCCCGGCCGAGCGGCGAGTACGGGATGAGCGTGACGCCCAGCTCGGCCGCCGCGCCGACGGCGCTCCTCTCGACGTCCCGGCTGAAGAGGGACCACTCCGACTGGAGGGCGGCGATCGGGTGCACGGCGTGCGCCTCGCGTAGTTCGGGGCCGGTCACCTCGCTCAGCCCGAGCTGCTTGACCTTGCCCTGCCGGACCAGCTCCGCCAGCGCGCCGATCGAGTCGGCGAGCGGGACGGCCGGGTCGCGGCGGTGCATGTAGTAGAGGTCGATGACATCGGTGTCCAGCCGGCGCAGGCTCGCCTCGACGGCGGTCCTGATGTACGCGGGGTCGTTGCTGATGCCCCGGTAGTGGGGGTCGTCGGTGCGGACGAGGGCGAACTTGGTGGCGAGGGTGATCTCGTCCCGGTGAGCCCGGACGAACGGCGCGAGGAACTCCTCGTTGGCCCCGCGCCCGTAGGCGTCGGCGGTGTCGAGAAGCGTGACGCCCGCCTCCAGGGCCGCGTCCAGGGTGTCGCGGGCGGAGCGTTCGTCCGTCTCGCCGTAGAACTCGCTCATGCCCATGCAGCCGAGGCCCTGGACACCGACCTGCGGTCCGCCCGCTCCCAGCTCCACCGTGGCGATCTTGTCAACGGTCATCAGGCACTGTGCCTCTCCGGCGCCCGGCGGGCGCCCGCGTAGAACTCGATCTTGTGGTCGAGGACGGCGAGGGTGTCGTGGAGCTCCGCGATCCGCGCGATCACATCGCGGCGGGTCGCCTCCAGCAGTTCCCGCCGTGCCTCGACGGTGGACTCGCCCTCCCGCAGCAACTCCGCGTACCGCACCATGTCGGCGACGGGCATCCCGGTCATCCGCAGCTTGCCGACGAAGGCCAGCCAGTCGAGATCGCGGTTGGTGAAACGGCGCTGACCGGTGTGCGAGCGGTCCACGTGCGGCATGAGCCCGATGCGCTCGTACCAGCGCAGGGTGTGCGCGGTGAGCCCGGTGCGGGCGACGACCTCGCTGATCGTGTAGCTGTCCCGGCCCGTGGGGCGGGGGTGGGGAGAAGGGGCGGCCGTACAGACGCCCACCCCCGAGGGGGTCCCCGCCGAGATCCCCGGTGAGGTTGCCTGCGAGGCCCCCGGTGAGGGCCGCGTCGGTGCGGTCGTCGCGGGAGTGCTCCGGGAGGTTCCGTCGATCACCGTCATGTCCTCCACGCTAGATCCTTGGAGTGCACTCGAAGCAAGCGGCACCGGCGGCGGCCCCTCCCGCACCACCCACGCCCGCACATGCCCCCTTTGCGCACATGCCCCCTTTGTCCGAGATGAAGGAATGTTCATCCTGGCTTCATCTTCGTACCGTGCGGGACCGCCAGGGTGAACGCATGGCTTTCTCACCTCGTCTGGCGGCCCTGGCTGCCGTCGTCGCCGTGCCCCTCGGCATCGCGGCCACCAGCTATGCCATGACCGACACCTCGGAGGCGCCGAAGGTGCCGCCCGCCGTCCGGTTGGAGGAGAGCCCACGCGGCACTCCGCCGGAGAGCGGCGGCCCGGCGCCGGACGGACGGACACCGGGCGGACCGGCGCCGAGCGGTTCCGCCACCCCGACCCGCACACCGGACAGCTCCGTCGTTCCGGGCCCCTCGGCGGCCGACGACGACGATGACGACGACTTCGGTGATGACGGTTAGCCTGCCGAGGATCTCCGCCCGCGTACGCATCCTGCTCTGGCTCCTGGTCGTGATGGCGGTCGCGCTGGGCGCGGTCGCCGTCACCGTGCGCTCCCTCCTCCAGCAGGACGTGGACCACCGGATCAGCCAGCTGCTCACCCAGGAGACCGGAGAGTTCGCCAACTTCGTCCCGCAGGGCGTCGATCCGGACACCGGCGGCCGGTTCCCCACCGCCGACCGGCTGCTCCGGATCTATCTGCAACGCCAGTACGCGGACCCCGACGAGGAGTTGCTGGGCCTCACCGGCCGCCCCGGCGACCGGCCCGACGTCATCCGGCAGCGGCGCGATCTGCCCCCGGACACCGCCCTGTGGCGGGACGGTGCGTCGCTGACCCGCATCCACGCCTCCCCGGACTCCTTCGGAACCCTGCGACGCCCGCAGGGTGAGGTGCGCTGGGCGAAGGTCGGGATCGGCGCGTCCAGGGACGGCAGGCCCGGAACGTTCGTCGTCGCCTTCCACCCGGAGCGCGAACGGGCCGTCGCCGACAAGACGTTCTGGACGCTGCTCGCCCTGTCCGGGGTGGCGCTGCTGATGACGACAGGGGTCGGCTGGGCCGTCGCCGGCCGCATTCTCGCGCCCGTACGGATCGTCCGGGCGACGGCGGCCGAGCTGACCGAACAGGACCTCACCCGGCGTATCCCCGTGGAGGGCCGGGACGACATCGCGGCGCTGGCGGAGACGTTCAACGCGATGCTGGACCGGCTGGAGCGGGCGTTCGCCGCGCAGCGGGTCTTCGTCGACGACGCCGGGCACGAGCTGCGCACCCCGATCACCATCGTCCGGGGCCATCTGGAGCTGATGGGCGACGATCCGGCGGACCGGGAGGAAACGGTACGGCTGGTCACGGACGAGCTGGACCGGATGAGCCGTATCGTCGAGGATCTGCTCCTCCTCGCGGGCGCCGAGCGCCCCGACTTCGTCCGCCCCGAACCCGTCCAGCTCGCGGAGCTGACCGCCGACGTGTTCGTGAAGGTGCGGACCCTCGGGGACCGGGAGTGGCAGCTCGACGGCGTCGCGGACCGCGAAGTGCGGCTGGACCCGCAGCGGATGACGCAGGCGATGGTCCAGCTCGCGCAGAACGCCGTCCAGCACACCGTTCCCGGCCAGCGCATCCGGATCGGCTCCCGGACCGAGGCGGGACGCGCCCGCACGGGACAGGCCCCGCCGGACCGGGACGGGGCGGGCCGCGTCGAACTGTACGTCGCGGACCACGGGCCCGGCATCCCGCCGGAGGACGCCGAGGTGATCTTCGAACGGTTCCGCCGGGGCACCTCCCGGCGCGGGACCCGCACCAGCGGCGCGGGGCTCGGCCTCGCCATCGTCAAGGCCATCGCGGAGGGCCACCACGGACGCGTGGAACTCCGCCGGACCGAGGGCGGCGGAGCCACCTTCGTACTCATCCTGGAGACCGACTCATGAACCGCATCCTGATCGCCGAGGACGAGGAGCGCATCGCCTCGTTCGTCCAGAAGGGGCTGCGCGCCAACGGCTTCACCACGGTCGTCGCGGAGGACGGCGACCTGGCGCTCGGCCACGCGCTGACCGGCGGTTTCGACCTGATGGTGCTCGACATCGGGTTGCCGGGGCGGGACGGCTTCACCGTCCTGCGGGAGCTGCGCGAGGCGCGGGTCACGCTGCCGGTGATCGTGCTCACCGCCCGCGACTCGGTCCGGGACACCGTGGCCGGGCTGGAGGGCGGGGCCGACGACTGGATGACGAAGCCGTTCCGCTTCGAGGAGTTGCTCGCCCGCGTACGGCTGCGGCAGCGCACCGCCGCCCGCGCGCCCGAGGTCACCCTGTTGCGCAGCGGCAGCCTCGCCCTGGACCTGCGGACGCGCCGGGCCCGCGCGGAGGAACGGACGGTGGACCTGACGGCGCGCGAGTTCGTGCTTCTGGAGATGTTCCTGCGCCATCCGGGCCAGGTGCTGTCCCGCGAGCAGATCCTGTCGCATGTGTGGGGGTACGACTTCGACCCCGGCTCCAACATCGTGGACGTGTACGTCCGGGCGCTGCGCCGCAAGTTGGGGGCGGAGCGGCTGGAGACGGTACGGGGCATGGGGTACCGGTTGCCGTAGCCCTCGGGGTACGCCCGGACCGACGCCGCCCGGTCACCCGCCGCCCGAACGGCCGGGTGACCGGGCGGCCGGGTGACCGGGCGGCCGGGTGACCCGGCGGCGGCGGGATGAAAGGTCCTTCACCGGCCGCTCATCGACCTCTCACCCCGCCTTCCGAGGCTGTACAGCGTGCCTCTCCCCCTCCGGCAGACCGCCGGCCTCTGCGCCGTCCTCGGACTCTGCGCCCTCCTCGCCGTCCCCGGCGCCGCCCCCGGCCTCGGCGTCGACGGGCGGCTCTCCCTCGCCGTCTTCGTCCTCGCCACCGCCGCCTGGATCGCCACCCCGGTGGATGACGCCTACGTCGCGCTCGGCGCGGGCCTGGCGCTGACGGTGACCGGGGTGATCAGCAGCGAGACCCTGTTCGCCACCTTGGGCGACGAGACGGTGTGGCTGCTGATCTGCGCGTTCGTCCTGGCGGCGGCCGTGACCCGGACCGGTCTGGCCGGGCGGGCCGCCGTGTTCCTGGTCGGCGGGGCCCGGACCGTACGCCAGTTGGTGCATCTGACCACGGCCGGTCTGGTCGTCACCGCGTTCGCCGTACCGGCCACCTCGGGCCGGGCCGCGCTCGCCCTCCCGGTGTTCCTGGCGCTGGCCGCCGCGCTCCGGGAGCGGACCCGCCTCGTCGTCATGCTGGCGCTCCTCTTCCCGACCGTCATCCTGCTCTCCGCCGTGGCGACCCTGATCGGGGCGGGCGCGCACCTGATCACGGTGGGGGTGCTGGGGGAGCAGACCGGGGAGCAGTTGGGCTTCGTCCAATGGCTGGTCCTCGGGCTGCCGTTGGCCGTCGTGTCCTCCCATCTCGCCGCCGAACTGGTGCTGGTGACCACGACCCGGCGCGCCGACCGCAGGGGGCCGGTCAGGATCACGGCGGCGCAGATCCAGGAGCACTCCGGGACGGCCGTCGAAGGGCCGTTCACCCCGGCGGAGTCGCGGTGCCTGCTGCTGCTGGCGACCGTGGTCCTGCTGTGGTGCAGCGAGCCGCTGCACGGGGTGTCGCCCGCCGTGGTCGCGCTGATCGGCGCGCTGGTGGCGACCTCGCCCGCGCTGGGCACGGTCCGCTTCAAGGACGGGCTGCGGACGGTCCCCTGGCCGCTGCTGCTGTTCATGGCCGCCACCATGGCGATGGGCGTCGCCCTCGCCGATTCGGGTGCGGCCGACTGGCTGGTGGGGTGGATACCCACGGGGGCGTCCACGCCCCCGTGGTTGTTCCTCGCCGGAGTGGTCGTCGTCAGCACGGCCGCCCATCTCGCGCTCCAGTCGCGCTCCGCCCGGTCCTCCGTGCTGGTGCCGCTGGTGGTCGCGGCGGCGGTCGGGGCCGGGGTCAACCCGGTCACGGCGGCGCTGGCCTCCACGGCCGCCGCCGGTTTCTGCCACACCCTGCCGTCCTCGGCCAAGCCGGTCGCCCTCTTCGCGGATGTGCCGGGCACCCCGACGTACACCCCGCGCGACCTGCTGCGGCTGTCCGCCTTCCTCGCCCCGCTCACCGCCGCCCTCGTCCTCCTCTTCGCCCTCGCCGTCTGGCCGTTGCTCGGCGTGCCCGTCCTCCTGGAGACCCAGCCATGACCCGTCCTTCCTCCCGCGCTCCCCGCATCGCCATCGCCCCCAGCGGCTTCAAGGAGTCCCTGTCGGCGGCCCGTGTGGCGGAGGCCATCGCCGCCGGCGTACGCCGGGTGGTCCCCGACGCCGAACTCGACCTCATCCCCCTCGTCGACGGCGGCGAGGGCACGGCGGAGGCACTGGCCCTGGCGGGTGGCGGCCGGCTGGTGAAGACCACGGCGACGGGCCCCGTGGGCGACCCGGTCGCCTCGCACTTCGCGTTGCTGGGTGGTCCCGGACCGCTCACCGCCGTCGTCGAGATGGCGGCCGTCGCGGGGCTCGCCCTGGTCCCGCCGGACCGCCGCCATCCGGGCGCGACCACCACGTACGGGGTCGGCGAGCTGATCCGGGCGGCCCTGGACGCCGGGGCCCGGCGCATCCTCGTCGGCTGCGGCGACTCCGGTACGTCGGACGGGGGCGCGGGCGCGCTCCAGGCGCTCGGGGCCCGGCTGACCGACCGGCACGGCCGCGAACTCCCGCCGGGCGGCGGGTCGTTGCACGAGTTGGAGCACCTCGACCCGTCCGCCCTCGACCCGAGGCTGGCCCGCACGGAACTGCTGGTGGCCTGCAACCCGTACAACGTGCTGTGCGGGAAGCGCGGCGTGGCCCGCGTGTTCGGGCCGCAGAAGGGGGCGACCCCGGCGGAGGTGGAGCTGCTCTCGGCGGGCCTGGAGCGGCTGGCCGCCGTCCTCACCCGTGACCTGGCCCCGGCGTTCACCCCGCCGACGGGAGCCGCCGTCGACCTGCGGACGGCCCCCGGAACGGGCGCTTCGGGCGGGCTGGGGGCCGGGCTCGCCGCGGTGGGGGCCCGGCTCCTCCCCCGTTACGACGTCCTGCTCGACGGCCTCGACCTGGACGCCCGCCTGGCCCGCGCCGATGTCGTGATCACGGCGGAGGGGGCGCTCGACCACCAGACCGTACGCGGGAAGATCCCGGCGGAGGTCGCCCGCCGGGCCCGCGCCTCCGGGGTGCCCGTCCTGGTGCTGGCCGGGACGATCGGGCCGGGCGCGCAGGACGTACGGGCGGTGGGCGTGGACGCGTACAGCGCGATCCTGCCCGCCCCGATGACGCTGGGGGAGGCGATCGGCCGCAGCGGCGAGTTCCTGGCGGACGCCACGGAGCGGGCGATGCGGATCATGGCGCTCGGCACCCGGCTCGCCCCGCTGCACCCGCTGGCGGCGTGAGGTCGCCGGGCCGGGGCCCCGTGCGGGCACGGCGGCCGGACGGGGCCCGCGCCCGGCTCCGGGCCGCCGTGCCCGCACGGGCCGGGGCAGGGGCTCCTCGCACGGGCCGGGGCAGGGAACGGGCCCGGGGACGCGAAGGCAGGGGCGGCCGTTAGGCTCGGAACCATGGAGAGCCTGCGCATCATCGACACCTGGCCGGTCACCACGGCGGCGGCCGCCGTCGTCCGGGCGGATGGCACCGTCCTCGGCACGCACGGGCCGACCGACCACCGTTTCCCCCTCGCCTCGGTCACCAAGCCGCTCGCGGCCTACGCGGCGCTGGTGGCGTACGAGGAAGGGGCCGTCGAGCTGGACGAGCCGGCCGGGCCCGAGGGCTCCACGGTGCGCCACCTCCTCGCCCACACCAGCGGCCTCGCCTTCGACGAGCACCGGGTGACGGCCCCGCCCGGCGAGCGCCGCCTCTATTCGAACGCGGGCTTCGAGGTGCTGGGCGAGCACATCGCGCGGGCGTCCGGCATCCCGTTCGCGGAATACCTGCGCCAGGCGGTCCTGGAGCCGCTGGCCATGACGTCCACGACCCTGGACGGCTCCCCCGCCCGCGACGGCGTCTCCACCGCCGGGGACCTGGTCCGCTTCGCGGCCGAGGTCCAGGCCCCCCGCCTGCTCGACCCGCGTACGGTCCTGGAGGCCCAGAGCGTGGTGCATCCGGGCCTCAAGGGCGTCCTGCCGGGCTACGGCCACCAGAACCCGAACGACTGGGGCCTCGGCTTCGAGATCCGCGACTCCAAGTCCCCGCACTGGACGGGCACTTCGTCCTCCCCGGCCACCTTCGGGCACTTCGGCCAGGCGGGCACGTTCCTGTGGATCGACCCGGTGGCGGGCGCGGCCTGCGTCGCGCTGACGGACCGCGCGTTCGGCCCGTGGGCGGCGGAGGCGTGGACGCCGTTCACGGACGCGGTTCTGGCCGAGCTGTCCTGATCCGCCGGGCACTCCCCGGCTCCGGCGGGGTCAGGCACTCGAACCAGACGGTCTTGCCCGGCTGATCCCACTGCTTCACGATGCCCCAGGCGTCGGTCACGGCGTTGACCAGGACGAGCCCCCGCCCGCCTTCGTCCAGCGGGTCCCTCCTGATGGCGAGCGGCAGAACCGGGTTGTCGTCCGCCACCTCGACGCGGACGCCTTCGCGGTCCGGCAGCCGGAAGATGTAGGCCCGGCCGCGCCGGTCGGGGACGTGCTGCACGACGTTGGCGATCAGCTCGGTGAGCGCCAACTCCGCCGCGTCGGCGAGGAACAGCAGGTCCCAGGTCCTGAGGTAGAGCCGCAGAATGCGGCGCAGGTGCCGGGCGGAGTGCTCACCGAAGGCGAGGTCGGCGCGGTAGACGGGCTCCCCGGCATTCCTCCGGGGGACGAGTACGTGATTCATGTCACCAGGCTGCGACGGAATGGCTACGCTCGGCTACGCACCGAAACGAACGCCGCGAGGCGTTGCACCCGGAGGTCCGCACCGTGGCCAACATCCAGACGCTCGATCCCGACGCCTCCCCGCTGGACTTCTACGGCGGGGAGCTGCGCCGCCTGCGGGAGGCCGCCAAACTGACGCAGCCTCAGCTGGGCGACATCATCTTCTGCACCGGCTCGCTCATCGGCCAGGTCGAGACGACGAGGAAGATCCCGACCCGCGACTTCTCGGAGCGTGTGGACGCGGCGCTGGGCACGGACGGCGTGTTCTCGCGGCTGGTGGGGCTGGTGCTGCGGAGCCAACTGCCCACGTGGTTCCAGGCGTACGCGGACATGGAGGCGAAGGCCGCGTACATCTCCACGTACCAGGCGCAGTTGGTCTACGGGCTGCTCCAGACGGAGGAGTACGCACGGGCGGTGCTGGCCACCGGCATGCCCAAGGATCTGGACGGCCTGCTCGCGGCGCGGATGGAGCGCCAGCGCATCCTGGAGCGGCAGAAGCCACCGCTGGCATGGGCCATCCTGGACGAGGCCGTGCTGTACCGGCCGATCGGCGGCCACGAGGTGATGCGGGCCCAACTCCAGAAGCTGTTGGACTACGCGACACACCGCTGGATGCGCATCCAGGTGCTGCCGTTCGAGGCCGGTGAACACGCGAGCCTGGACGGCTCATTCACCAGCATGCGCTTCGACGACGACCCGGACATCATCTACACCGAGGACCTCATCTCCGGCCATATGACGGCCAACCCGGAGACCGTCAGAGAGTCCTCGCTCCGATACGCTCACCTCCAGGCCACCGCACTCTCCGTCGAGGAATCGGTGGCGCGGATCAGCCGCGTGATGGAGGAGCGTTATGGAGCACGGCCCTGACCTGACGAGCGCGGAGTGGCGCAAGTCGAGCTACAGCGGAAGCACCGGCGGCGACTGCGTCGAGTGCACCGTGACCGATGGCGCCATCTGGCGGAAGTCCTCGTACAGCGGCAGTACAGGCGGCGAGTGCGTCGAGTGCACCGTGACCGGCGGCGCGGCCTGGCAGACGTCCTCGTACAGCGGCAACACCGGCGGCGAGTGCGTCGAGACCGCCGTCGAGACCGCCTGCGGGTCCGTCCCCGTCCGCGACAGCAAGAACCCGACCGGCCCCGCCATCGTCCTGGGGGCCCGCGCCTGGCAGACGTTCGTGGACGGACTGCGCTGACACGACCACGTCCGAGAAGGCGGCGGCCGGGGCCTGACGGGCTCCGGCCGCCGCCTTCTTCACGCGCGGCGCGTCGAGCGGCTCGTGCGGCGGAGCGAGAGTGTCAGTGGGCGGTGCGAGGGTGGTACGGACAGCTCCCCTCACTGCGGTCGGAAGAGGCCCGATGCCCGACGAACGTCCGGAGGCCGCCGCGCCCCCAGCACGCTTCGACACCAGCTGGTGTGCCACCGATCTCGGCGCATACCGGCCGTGCCGGTTCACCTACGCGTACTACCCCTACGAGAGTCTTCCGCCGCTCGACTCGGCCCAGTACACCGGCGCTTTCGCATGGCTCGGCGGCCCCACCGAACCGGCCCCCGACCGCCTGGCGGCACTCGACCGTCTGGCCGCCGCCCTCGCGGCCGAAGGCGTGGCGCTGCCGCGCGACTTCGTCACCTGCCTGGCCGACGCGAAGCTCCGCTTCTCGCTGGACGACGTATCGGTGACCGGCTGTTGGACCGATGTGTCCGAGCCTCTTCCCAGTCCGGTCGAGCCCGGCGCCTTCCTCGTCCGCTTCCTG
This sequence comes from Streptomyces sp. V2I9, assembly GCF_030817475.1. NCBI lineage: Bacteria > Bacillati > Actinomycetota > Actinomycetes > Kitasatosporales > Streptomycetaceae > Streptomyces > Streptomyces sp. V2I9. Next base: position 1,710,332 of record NZ_JAUSZJ010000002.1, read on the forward strand.
CGGGACCAGCAGGACTGCGTCCACTGGTACCTCCACCTCAGCCCGTCCGGCGAGGTGTTCGTGGTGCACTCCTCCGTCGACTACGCGGACCTGTACGAAGCGGAGGACGGCGATGACGGCGCGTGGCCCGGCCTCGCCGATCCGGAGGATCAGGAGGACACGATCCTCTGGTGCGCGCCGTCGTTCGAGGAGTTCGCGCACCGGTTCTGGATCGAGAACCGCCTCTGGCGCGCCCTTCAGGACGGTGACCTCTCGGCCCTCTCACCGCAGGAGCATGCCTACCTGCGCCACTACGCGCCGTCAGGAACACCGACCTGATCCCGGCATGGCCCCGGCGTGGTCGTAGGACGGGGCGAGGAGGCCGCCGCCTTCCGTACGGCCCGTATACGGGGCCCCGGTTGCCCGCTGCTAGATTCATCCGCCATGCGATCACGAGACTACGACCTCGAATTCCGGGAGCGGGCCTCCCGCATACGTGACGGGGGAGCCCTTCTCCTGGTGGTCGCGGGCCTGTTGTGGGGCTGGTGCGCCATCCTGCTGATGACGGAGTACTCGATCGAGACGCCCGGCGGCAACGAGAGGGAGTGCGCGGCCCGCCTGTTCACGGACAGGGGGACCGCCAACGAAGGCGTATACAGCGGTGATTACTGCGCCGACGAACGCGACTGGCCCGAGGCGCTGGCCGTTATGGGGCTCTCCATCCCCGTGGCACTCGCGGGAACCGCTCTGGTCACCACCGGCAGCGTGAGCCGGCGGATGAGCGGCCACGCCCAGGCGATACGCGAGCTGGACCGGCTGACGGCCGAACGCGACCAGCGGTCCGAGTCCTGAACCGCGGCACGACGACGAGGGAGACACATATGAACGACCAGGGGCAGCGGACCGACCGACTGGGCATCCTGATCGAGCAGTTCGACCAGGCACGGGAGATGGCCGAGGTCCGGCTGCGCGGGCTCGGGGACGAGGAGTACCTCTGGGAGCCCGCCCCCGGCAGCTGGTCGATCCGGCGCCGGGAGGAGGCGGTGACGCCCCGGGCGTACGGGCCGGGCGCCTGGGTCCTCGACAAGGGCGCGCCGGAGATCCCGGCGAGCGAGTACGCGGAGGTCGCCCGGCAGGCGGCGGGCGGGATGTCCGTGGCGAAGATCGCCGAGGACTGGAGCGTCAGTACCGAACGGGTCGAAGAGGTCCTGGCGTTCACCGACGAGCCGGAGCCCGACGTCGTACCGGTCACGACCATCGCGTGGCGGCTGGGGCATCTGCACTCCGACTTCGCCGGCCGGTGGGAGTGGACCTTCGGCGAACGGCGGCGGGACCCGCACCTCCTGGTCGACTTCACGCCGTCCGCCTCGCTCGCGCTGGACCGCTTCCGGGAGACGCTCGACCGCCACCGCGCGAGCATGGACACCCTCACCGAGGAACAGCTCGACACGGTGGGCCTGTCGCAGTACCCGTACGGCTCCGACCCGGACGACGCGTACATCGGCGTGCTGGTCAACGCCAACCTGGAGCTGATCCACCACATGGCCGAGATCGCGCTGCTCCGCGACCTGTGGCGGGCGCTCCGGGCCGGGTAGGCGCGGGGCTCAGCCCGCCAGCTCCCACACCAGCAGCTCGGCGGGCCCGTCCACCGTGACCGCCGCCAGGTCCCGCGCGCCGGTGATCCGGGCGGCGTCACCGGGGCCCAGCTCCTCACCCCCCAGGGCGACCGTCCCCCGCACGACGTGGACGTACAGGCGCACCGCGTCCGGGAGGGTGGTGCGTTCGCCCCCGGCCGGCCGGTGGACATGGAGCACCGCGCCCGCGCCGGGCAGGGCGTACGGGGTGGAGTCGGTGATGCCGGGCACGACCGTGTACGAGGGTTCGCCGCCCGGCTCCAGGGGGGCCAGCCACATCTGGAGGAACGTCGACGGACCGGTGCCGTCGTTGCGTTCGACGTGGCGGACCCCGGAGGCGGCGCTCAGGTGGGCCAGGTCCCCGGCGCGGACGACGGTGGACTGCCCGGCCGAGTCGCGGTGGGTCAGCTCGCCCTCGACGACCCAGGTGACGATCTCCGTATGGCTGTGCGGATGCTCCTCGAACCCGGCGCCCGCGTCGAGGCGCTCCTCGTTGCAGGCCAGGATCGGGCCGAAGCGGAGGTTGTCCGGGTCGTAGAAGGGGCCGAAGGAGAGGGCGTGCCGGGTGTCGATCCCGGCGGCCTCGTCCCCGCCCCGGTAGCGGTCCTCGGACCGGTGCACGGATATCACCCGGCCACGGTAGCCCGGCGCACGCCCGTGCGGGGCGGCACACGATGGACGGGTCCTGCGGGACACCGTGCTGCCGGTCCGGATCGGCCCGCGAGCGCGTCGGCGGCGGCGAGGACGGCACGTGCGGTGCGGGTGTTCACGGCTCCCGCCTGGGGACGGTGGCCGCAGGGTCCGGTCGGCCGGTGGTCAGTACGGGCCTTCGTCCGGCTGGGAGAAGCCGGACGTTCCTGAGGTGAACCGGCCGGACCCGGCCGGTCGGGCCGCGCCCCGGGTGAGCGCCAGGTCCATGGCGACGAACGCCGCCAGCCACAGGAACGCGCCGAGGTGCAGCAGCCACCAGCCGCTCTCGTAGTTGCCGAGGGGGTGGCCGTCGAAGGCGTCGTTCCCGAGGAGCACCAGAGGGAACGCGACGGAGCACAGGAGGCCCACGACTCCGAGCGCACGGGAGGGCGAGTGCGGCGTGAGGGCGCGGTGGGCGACGGTGATCGCGGCCAGGAGGCAGAGCAGCGACGGCCAGGTCACCAGGCCGCCCGGAGGGCCGGGCGGGAACTCGGACAGCCCGAGGACGTCCTCCGTCACCAGGGCGATACCGCCCGTCCCACCCTCGCCCTCATAGGGGAAGAGCATGGCGATCCCGGGCAGCGCGGTGGCGAACACCGCCCAGACGGCGACACACGTCAGCACCGCGCCCGCCACGATGCCCCAGCGAGGCCCGCCCCCATCGGGCACCACGGCCGGGAACACCCGTGGGTCCGCACCCGGCTGCCCGGTGGTGCCCGGCGCGTACGGATGGCCTCCCGCGTACGGATGGCCGGCCGCCGCGTACGGATCGCCGCCTGCGGCCGGACCGGCCCCGGACCCTCCGGAGGCGTCTGCCTCCGCGTGGACGATCTGTACATGCGGCGGCGCATACCGCTGTGCCTTCGCGGTCAGCTTGCCCAGGTGGAACTTCCGCCGCTCGACCGCCACATGGAGCTGCGCGGGCATCGCCGGATCGGGGGGCAGCACCTCGGCCCCCGCAGGGATGACCGTACCGTCGCGCAGCCGCGTGCCGATGAGCACCTGTGGCCCGAGCGCGGGCGAATCGGCGACGACGAAGGCGGTGACGTCGGTCCACGGCAGCTGGACGTTGCCGATGCGCACGCCGCCGGGGTCGAACTGGAAGAGGACGCGCCGCGCGTCGAACCACAGGAAGACGTACGGCGCGGCCACCACGACGACCGTGCCGCCCTTCATGTCCAGCGCCCAGCCGCAGAGCACCGCGAAGCCCACGAGCGCGCCCATCAGGCCCCAGAGCTTCGCAAGATCACCGGGCGAGAACGGCCCCGTCACCCGGTAGCGCTCCCAACGCGCTCGGCGGCGCCCGGCCGACGGCCTCCGCGCGGGAGTCGGCTGCGGATAGCTCATGTGCTGGTCCCCTGACGAACTTCGTATCCCTGCGCGGCATGCCGCACCCGCAGGCACCCCCACCGCCGCGACCCCCGTCGGCTCGCGGAACGTTTGTACCGCGCCCGAGCGACGGATCGTCCACCACCCCCACCGCAGGAGAGGGAGATCACACGGCGGAGGGCCGACGCGCCGATGTCCTCAGGCGAGCCGTCGTGCGGGTGAGGGGGGCGAGACGCGTACCGGACGCGCCTCCCGTGCCGGGCGCAGCCGCAACCGGGCGACCCCCGAACGGGGTTGGGGAGTACGCCCACGGCCAGGACCCCCGACCGGGGCTCACGCCGGGCTTGTCCGACCAGGGCCGCCGCCGCTGCCGGCGCGGACCGTCACCGGCCCGGACGGCGCGGCCGATGTCATCCTCCCTCCCGTGCATCCGTCGGCGGACGGGCGCCGCCCCTCCGCCGGCCCGCGCGACGGCGGCGACGGCGCGGGGCGCTCCCCGGCGCAGGCCGCGGGACCTTCGCACGGCGGCCCTGGGGTGGCCGCGGCGGTCACGGGCCCGCCCGCCGGTACGGGGCTCCCGTGCCCCGGCCCACCGATCCACCGGCCCGATAAGGCAGTCTTGTCCTCGTGCCCCGACCCGATCCTGAGCAGCCCCCCGCCCACGACGCCCACCTGCACGCCGCGACGCTGAAACGGCTGGAGCAGTCCTCCGGCCGGCTGGCCGCGAACGCGATTGCCCGCATGGACGAATCGCTGCCGTGGTACCGGGCGATGCCGCCGGAGAACCGGTCCTGGATCGGCCTGGTCGCCCAGGCCGGTATCGCCGCGTTCACCGAGTGGTTCCGGCATCCCGAGACCCCGCAGGCGATCTCGACCGACGTCTTCGGCACCGCCCCGCGCGAACTGACCCGCGCCATCACCCTGCGGCAGACCGTGGAGATGGTGCGCACCACGATCGAGGTCATGGAGGCCGCGATCGACGAGGTGGCCGCCCCCGGCGACGAGTCGGTGCTGCGGGAGGCGCTGCTCGTCTACGCGCGCGAGATCGCCTTCGCCACCGCCCAGGTCTACGCCCAGGCCGCCGAGGCGCGGGGCGCCTGGGACGCCCGGCTGGAGTCGCTGGTGGTGAACGCGGTGCTCTCCGGCGAGGCCGACGAGGGGGCCGTGTCACGGGCCGCCGCGCTCGGCTGGAACTCGCCCGAGCACGTGTGCGTCGTCCTCGGCACCGCGCCCGACGGGGACAGCGAGCTGACCGTGGAGGCGATCCGGCGCGCCGCCCGGCACGCCAAGCTCCAGGTCCTCACCGGGGTCCTCGGCAACCGGCTCGTCGTCATCGCGGGCGGCAGCGACAACCCGCTCCAGGTCGCCAAGGGGCTGATCGGCCCGTACGCGGCCGGGCCGGTCGTCGCCGGGCCCGTCGTGCCCGACCTGCTCGCGGCCACCCGGTCCGCCCAGGCGGCGGCGGCCGGGCTGAAGGCGTGCTCGGCGTGGCAGGACGCGCCGCGTCCGGTGCTGGCGGACGATCTCCTCCCGGAGCGCGCGATGGCCGGAGACCCCGCCGCGCGGGACCAGTTGGTGGAGGAGATCTACAGACCGCTGGAGGAAGCCGGTTCGGCTCTGCTGGAAACGCTGAGCGTCTATCTGGAGCAGGCGAGCAGTCTGGAGGGTGCCGCCCGGATGCTCTTCGTGCACCCCAACACCGTGCGCTACCGGCTGCGACGTGTGACGGACGTCACCGGCTGGTCGCCCTCCGACGTGCGTTCGGCCTTCACCCTGCGGATCGCCCTGATCCTGGGGCGCTTGGCCGCAGCCGATCGCCAGTCCTAGACTTTTGTTGGACTCCAACAATTCCCCTGACGGTTCTTCGTCCCTGTCCCCACGGGCGTACCGGGCCGTCCACAAGAGAGAGTGTGAGGGTGCTCGTACTCGTCGCTCCCGGCCAAGGCGCTCAGACGCCCGGCTTCCTGACCCCCTGGCTCGACCTTCCCGGTGCCTCCGACCGCATCGCGGCCTGGTCCGACGCCATCGGGCTCGACCTTGCCCACTACGGCACGAAGGCCGACGCGGACGAGATCCGCGACACGGCCGTGGCGCAGCCGCTCCTGGTGGCCGCCGGACTGCTGTCGGCGACCGCCCTGGACGCCGCCGCCCCGGACGTCGTCGCGGGCCACAGCGTCGGTGAGATCACCGCCGCCTCGCTCGCCGGCGTCATCGACGAGGACGCCGCGCTGCGCTTCGTCCGGACCCGTGGGCTCGGCATGGCCGAGGCCGCCATGGTCACCGAGACCGGCATGGCGGCCCTCCTCGGCGGCGACCCGGCCGTCACGGTCCCGCACCTGGAGAGGCTCGGGCTGACCCCGGCCAACGTCAACGGCGCCGGCCAGATCGTCGCCGCCGGGACCGCCGCCCAGATCGCGGCCCTGGAGGCCGACAAGCCCGAGGGCGTCAGGCGGATCGTTCCGCTCAAGGTGGCCGGCGCGTTCCACACGCACCACATGGCTCCGGCCGTGGAGAAGCTGCGCGCGGCGGTCGGCGACCTGACGGTCTCCGACCCGACCGTGCGTTACGTTTCGAACGCCGACGGCCATACCGTGGCCACCGGCACCGAGGTCATCGCCCGGCTGGTCGGGCAGGTCGCCAACCCGGTCCGCTGGGACCTGTGCATGGAGACCTTCCAGTCCCTGGGCGTCACCGCACTCGTCGAGCTGTCCCCGGGCGGCACGCTGACCGGACTCGCCAAGCGCGCGCTGCCCGGTGTGCGGACGCTCGCGCTCAAGACCCCCGACGACCTCGACGCGGCCCGCGCGCTCATCTCCGAGCACGCAGGCGTCTAAGGAGCGAGCATGTCGAAGATCAAGCCCAGCAAGGGCGCCCCGTACGCGCGGATCGTCGGGGTCGGCGGCTACCGCCCGACCCGCGTCGTGCCCAACGAGGTGATCCTCGAAACGATCGACTCGTCCGACGAGTGGATCCGCTCCCGCTCCGGCATCGTCACCCGCCACTGGGCCTCCGACGAGGAGACCGTGGCCGCGATGTCGGTGGAGGCGTCCGGCAAGGCCATCGCCGACGCGGGCATCGACCCGGAGCAGATCGGCGCGGTCGTCGTCTCGACCGTCTCGCACTTCAAGCAGACCCCGGCCGTCGCCACCGAGATCGCCCACAGGATCGGCGCGGGAAAGCCCGCCGCCTTCGACATCTCGGCCGGCTGCGCGGGCTTCGGCTACGGCCTGACCCTCGCCAAGGGCATGATCGTCGAGGGTTCGGCGGAGTACGTCCTGGTCATCGGCGTGGAGCGGCTCAGCGACCTGACCGACCTGGAGGACCGCGCGACGGCCTTCCTGTTCGGCGACGGTGCGGGCGCGGTCGTCGTCGGCCCCTCCCCGGAGCCGGCCATCGGCCCGACCGTGTGGGGTTCCGAGGGCGACAAGTCCGAGACCATCAAGCAGACGGTGGCCTGGAACGACCTGCATGCCGGAGACCTCTCCACGCTGCCGCTCGACTCGAAGGGCGAGATCAAGTTCCCCGCCATCACGCAGGAGGGCCAGGCGGTCTTCCGCTGGGCCGTCTTCGAGATGGCGAAGGTCGCCCAGCAGGCGCTGGACGCGGCCGGGATCGCCCCGGAGGACCTGGACGTCTTCATCCCGCACCAGGCCAACATGCGGATCATCGACTCGATGGTGAAGACCCTGAAACTGCCGGAGCACGTCACGGTCGCCCGTGACATCGAGTCCACCGGCAACACGTCCGCCGCCTCGATCCCGCTCGCGATGGAGCGGCTCCTGGCGACCGGTCAGGCGAAGAGCGGCGACACCGCGCTCGTCATCGGCTTCGGGGCGGGTCTCGTCTACGCCGCGACGGTCGTTACCCTCCCCTAGGCACACCGGACCTTTTGGTCCGTGCGCACGAACACCGAACAAACCCACCGAAGGAGCGCCAAGATGGCCGCCACGCAGGAAGAGATCGTCACCGGTCTCGCCGAGATCGTCAACGAGATCGCCGGTATCCCGGTCGAGGACGTTCAGCTGGACAAGTCCTTCACCGACGACCTGGACGTCGACTCGCTGTCCATGGTCGAGGTCGTTGTCGCCGCCGAGGAGCGCTTCGACGTCAAGATCCCCGACGAGGACGTCAAGAACCTCAAGACGGTCGGCGACGCCGCCGACTACATCCTGAAGCACCAGGGCTGATCCCAGCCCGGCTGTGTCGCCACCCGGCGGTGGCGCCGCTGATTCACGACCCTCTACACGTGGAGAAGATTTTCCAGTGAACTCGACCAATCGCACCGTGGTCGTCACCGGTATCGGCGCAACCACTCCGCTGGGTGGCGACTCCGCATCGACCTGGGAAGGTCTGATGGCCGGCCGGTCCGGCGTCAAGCCTCTCGAAGGCGAGCGCTTCGCCGACCTGCCCGTCCGGATCGCCGCCCTCGCGGCCGTCGATCCTGGCGACGTACTTCCCCGTCCGCTGGCCCGCAAGCTGGACCGTTCGGCACAGTTCGCGCTGATCGCGGCCCGCGAGGCGTGGGCGGACGCGGGCTTCACCGCCAAGGCCGGCGAGGACGAGTCCATCGCCCCCGAACGCCTCGGCTCGGTCATCGCCTCCGGCATCGGCGGCGTGATCACCCTGCTCGACCAGTACGACGTGCTGAAGGAGAAGGGCGTACGCCGCGTCTCCCCGCACACCGTTCCCATGCTCATGCCCAACGGCCCGGCGGCCAACGTCGGTCTGGAGGTCAACGCACAGGCCGGTGTCCACACGCCCGTCTCCGCCTGCGCCTCGGGCGCGGAGGCGATCGGGTACGCCGTCGAGATGATCCGTACCGGCCGTGCCGACGTGGTCGTCGCCGGTGGTACGGAGGCGGCCATCCACCCGCTGCCGATCGCCGCGTTCGCCAACATGATGGCGATGTCCAAGAGCAACGACGAGCCCGAGAAGGCGTCGCGTCCGTACGACACCGGCCGGGACGGGTTCGTCCTCGGCGAGGGTGCGGGCGTCGTCATCCTGGAGTCCGCCGAGCACGCCGCCCAGCGCGGCGCGAAGGTCTACTGCGAGGTGCTGGGCCAGGGCCTCTCGGCCGACGCCCACCACATCGCGCAGCCCGAGCCGACCGGGCGGGGCATCGCCGCCGCGATGCAGAACCTGCTGGACTCCAGCGACCTCAAGCCCTCCGAGGTGGTCCACCTCAACGCGCACGCCACGTCGACGCCGCAGGGCGACATCGCCGAGATCAAGGCGCTGCGCAAGGTGCTGGGCGAGGACCTGGACCACGTCGCCATCTCCGCGACGAAGTCGATGACGGGTCACCTGCTCGGTGGCGCGGGCGGCATCGAGACGGTGGCCACCGTCCTCGCGCTGCACCACCGCACGGCCCCGCCGACCATCAACGTCGACGACCTCGACGCGGAGATCGACGCGGACATCGTGCGCGGCGAGCCGCGGGCGCTGCCCGAGGGGCCGATCGCGGCGATCAACAACTCGTTCGGATTCGGCGGCCACAACGTGGTGCTGGCGTTCCGGTCGGTGTAGTCCACCGCTGTACGCGTGAAGCCCGCCTCCCGGCGTCCGGGAGGCGGGCTTCGTCATGCGATCGGGGCGGGGCGGGCGCCGGGACGATCGGGAGCGGGGCGGGCGCCGGGAGGGGTCACACCACCTGGTGGAGCCAGCGGACGGGAGCGCCCTCGCCGGCGTGGCGGAAGGACTCCAGCTCGTCGTCCCACGGCTTGCCGAGCAGGGAGGAGATCTCGGTCTCCAGGTCGCTCTCGCCGCGCACCGAGCGGGCCAGGGCGGCCCGCAGCCGGTCCTCGGGGACCAGGATGTCGCCGTGCAGGCCGGTGACGGCGTGGAAGATGCCGAGGCCGGGGGTGGAGCTGTAGCGCTCGCCCTCGGCGGTGGGGGACGGCTCGGCCGTCACCTCGAAGCGCAGCAGATCCCAGCCGCGCAGGGCGGAGGCGAGCTGCGAGGCGGTGCCGGCGCGGCCCTGCCAGGAGAATTCGGACCGCCAGGTGCCGGGCGCGGCCGGCTGCCTGATCCAGTCCAGCTGCACCCGCACACCGAGGACGCCCGCCATTGCCCACTCGACATGTGGGCACAGCGCGCGCGGTGCGGAGTGAACGTACAGGACTCCACGTGTCGTCACCGGAACCTCCCGTGTGGGACGAGGTACGCCTTCCCCAACGGCCTCGCGTCCGGACCGCCTCTTTTCGGCCGTCTCCCGAGGTTGTCATCAGTAAACAGCATCGGGAGTTAATCTCCTGAAAAGGGACAGTATGTGACGGGATGTAATGTACCGGAGCCACCCCGGTGCACGCGGGCGGGCGGGACGCCACTGGTTCGACGGGGAAAAGCTACCGTGCGCCGGGGCCGTCCGTGTGACGTACGGTCGGTCTCGGGCCTCTGATGCGCCGGGTTTCACCCGGCAGGGCGCGCACAGCTCCGACCTGGGGATGATGCGTGTGCCGGGGGCATGACCAGAGGCATACGCCAAAGGGTGACCGGAGGGGGTCGGAACGATGCCGGAGCGTACGACACGCCCACGAACGCGTGCCGTCGCCGCGGGGCTGACGGCGCTCGCGTGCCTCGGCGTGGCCGCGTTGGCCGGATGTGGTGGCAGCGGTTCGGAGGGCGGCGTGTCGGGGAACGCTCCGGCCGCCTCGCGCAGCACCTCGCCCTCGCCCTCCCCCTCCCCCGCGCCGGACTGGAACCCCCGGCCCCGGTCGATCGCGGCGGTCGGCGACTCGATCACGCGGGGCTTCGACGCCTGCTCGGTGCTGACCGACTGTCCCGAGGCATCCTGGGCGACCGGTACGGATGCCTCGGTGCGCTCTCTCGCGGTACGGCTGCTCGGCCCGTCGCGGGCGACGGAGAGGAGCTGGAACCACGCGGTGTCGGGCTCCCGGATGGTGCAGCTGCCCGAGCAGATGGCGCTGGCGGCGAAGGAGCGGCCGGAGCTGGTGACGGTGATGACGGGCGCGAACGACGCGTGCCGGGACTCGGCGCGGCTGATGACGCCGGTGGCCGATTTCCGTACCTACTTCGAGGCGTCGATGCGGCAGCTGCGGGCCGGGGCGCCGAAGGCGCGGGTGTACGTCTCCAGCGTGCCGGACCTGAAGCGGCTCTGGTCGACGGGGCGGACGAGCGAGCTGGGCAAGAAGATCTGGCAGCTCGGGATCTGCCGGTCGATGCTGGCCGACGCGGACGACCTGGGCCCGGCGGCGGTCGCCCGGCGGGAGGCGGTGCGGGACCGGGTGGTGGCGTACAACGAGGTGCTGCGGGACGTGTGCGCGAAGGACCGGTACTGCCGGTACGACGGCGGGGCGGTGTTCGCCTACCGGTTCACCGGGACCCAGCTCAGCCCGTGGGACTGGTTCCACCCGAGCCGGGACGGCCAGGCCCGGCTGGCGGAGATCGCCTACCGCAACGTCACGGCCGCGGAGCCGCCCGCGCAGGGCCGGTGACCAGGACCACCTGCGCGGACACGGCGGACCACTTCGACGGGCGGCCGTTCGGGCCGTGCGCCGGGATCGCCCTGGAGACCCGGCACTTTCCCGATGCCCCGAACCGGCCGGAGTTCCCGTCCACGGTGCTGCGGCCGGGCGAGGAGTTCGCCTCGCGCACCGAGTACGCGTTCTCGGTGCGCTGAGGCGCTTCCTCCGGGGCTCCGGTCAGCGGGCCAGGCCGAGGGTGACGCCGAGGCCGACGAGGACCGAGCCGATCGAACGGTTCAGGGCCTTCTGGCGGCGCAGCATCGCGCCGCGCAGCCGGGAGTGCGAGAAGAACAGCGCGACCAGGGAGAACCAGCCGAGGTGGGCGGCCGACATGAACAGGCCGTACCCCGCCTGCTGCCAGAGCGCGGTACCGGGGCCGACGACCTGGGTGAAGGTGGCGACGACGAACAGGGTCGTCTTCGGGTTGAGGGCGTTCGTCAGGAACCCGCTGCGCAGCGCCCCGAACGGGGAGAGCCCCGGCCGGTCCGTCAGATCGACGTCGAGGTCGGCGCGGGCCAGGAAGGTGCGCACCCCGATGTAGATCAGGTACCCGGCGCCCGCCAGCTTGACCGCGGTGAACAGGGCGGTCGAGGAGGCGATGAGCAGCCCGACGCCGAGCATCGTGTACGTGACGTGGACCAGGACGCCCGCCGCGACGCCGGTCGCCGCGAGGACGCCGGTGGTGCGCCCGTACAGGTAGCTGTTGCGGACGACCATGGCGAAGTCGGCGCCCGGGGAGACGACCGCGAGGACGGTGATGGCGGCGACCGCCAGCAGCTCGGTCACGCCGACCACGTCCGGGGGGCCGGTGCGCCGGCGTCGTCGGCGGTGCCGGGACCGGCACCGGGCTCCGCCTCCGGGGCGGGGGCGGGGTCGACCAGGTCGCGGGCGAGGAGGGTGGCCCCGGCCACGGCTCCCGGCATCAGGAACACCGCGACGAACGGGACGAGGAAGGCCAGGGTCAGCGGGACTCCGAAGCCGAGGACCAGCATCCGGCGGCCGCGCAGCAGGGTGAGGCGGTCCTTGAGGACCATGCCCCGGCGCTGGAGGGCGACGGCGGTCAACTCCTCGGCCAGGAAGTAGCCGGAGACGCAGAAGCCGACCGCGGGGACCACGGTCTGGCCGATGACGGGGATGAAACCGCAGGCGAACAGGATGATCCCGTACAGGGCGACGCGCAGCAGGATGCGGACGGAGTCACGGGCGGAGATCCACAGTTCACGCCAGAGCGGGAGCCCGGACTCGGGGACCTCGCCGCCCTCGCTGCGGTCGACCTCCTCGGAGAGCGACTCGTAGAAGGGCTGGCCGACCAGGAGGGTCATGGCGGTGAAGGTGATGACCGCGAGGAACAGGCCGAAGACGAAGACGAGGGCGGTCAGCCCGGTCCGCAGGATGCCCTGCCAGGGCGAGGACCAGTCGTCGGCGAACGGAGTCGCCCAGCCGACGAGGTCGTCGGCCCCGTAGCCGAGTCCGATCAGGGCTCCGGCGTAGACGACGAGGGTGACGAGTCCGGGCAGCAGCCCGAATCCGAACCATCGTCCGTGTCGGGCAACCCAGCGCTGCCCCTTCATCAAGTAGCCGAAACCCACCCCGAGATCACTCATGGGCGTCAGCGTACTGGCGTGCGGGAACGCGGCGAGGACCGCACCCCGAGGTGGGGTGCGGTCCTCGCGCGGAAGCCGTCGGCCGGGGCCCTCGGACGGGGCCCTCGACCGGTCGGGCGGCTCCTTCGACCGGTCAGGCGACCGAGAGGTCGACCGTGATGTTGCCGCGGGTGGCGTTCGAGTACGGGCAGACCTGGTGGGCCTTCTCGACGAGCGCCCGCGCGGTGGCGGCGTCGACGTTCGGGATGGAGGCGCTGATCGCGACCTCCAGGCCGAAGCCGCCGGCCTCCGTCCTGCCGATCGAGACCGAGGCGGTCACGGTCGAGCCGGAGATGTCGGCCTTCTCCTGGCGGGCGACGACGCCCAGCGCGCCCTGGAAGCAGGCGCTGTAACCCGCCGCGAAGAGCTGCTCCGGGTTGGTGCCGGCGCCGCTGCCGCCCATGGCCTTCGGCGGGTTCACGACGACGTCGAGCTGACCGTCGTCGGAGGAGACCCGGCCGTCCCGGCCGTTCTCGGCGGTGGCGACGGCGGTGTAGGCGACATCGATCTTCTGGATGGTCATGGTGTGACGATTCCTCCGGTTGGTGCGCCGCGACTCGCGCCCACGATCACGACGGCCTGGGCATGAGCCTAACGGGTGACCGGCGCCGGAGAAGGGGTCAGCCCGGGGAGAGGGGTCAGCCCAGGGAGACGATCATCTTTCCGGTGTTCTCGCCGCGCAGCAGTCCCATGAAGGCGTCGTAGCCGTTCTCGATGCCCTCGACCTTGGTCTCCTGGTACTTCAGCTCGCCCGAGGCCAGCCAGCCGGCGACGTCCTGGACGAACTGCGGCTGGAGGTCGGCGTGGTCGCCGACGAGCATGCCCGTCAGGCGCAGCCGCTTGCCGATGATCAGCGCCATGTTGTTCGGGCCGGGGGTCGGCTCGGTGGCGTTGTACTGGGCGATCATGCCGCAGATGGTGGCGCGGCCGTGCACGTTGAACGAAGAGATCGCGGCTTCGAGGTGGTCGCCGCCGACGTTGTCGAAGTAGACGTCGATGCCGTCGGGGGCGGCTTCCTTGAGCTGGTCGCGGACCGGCCCGTTCTTGTAGTTGAACGCGGCGTCGAAGCCGTACTCCTCGGTGAGGAGCTTGACCTTCTCGTCGGAGCCCGCGGAGCCGATGACACGGGACGCGCCCTTGATCTTCGCCATCTGGCCGACCTGGCTGCCCACGGCCCCGGCCGCGCCGGAGACGAAGACCGCGTCGCCCTCCTTGAAGGAGGCCACGTCGAACAGGCCCGCGTAGGCGGTGAGTCCGGTCATGCCGAGCACGCCGAGGTAGGCGGAGAGCGGAGCGAGGTCGGGGTCGACCTTGACCGCGTGCTGGGCGGGCACGTCGGCGATCTCCCGCCAGCCGAGGCCGTGCAGGACGTGGTCGCCGACGGCGAAGCCCTCGGCGTTCGACGCGATGACCTCGCCGACCGCCCCGCCGTCCATCGGGTGGTCGAGCTTGAAGGGCGGGGTGTACGACTTCACGTCGTTCATCCGGCCGCGCATGTACGGGTCGACGGAGAAGAACTTGTTGCGGACGAGGATGCGGCCTTCGGCCGGAGCGGCCACCGTGATCTCACGCAGCGCGAAGTCCTCGGCCTTGGGCCAGCCGTGGGGACGGGCGACGAGGTGCCATTCGCGACTGGAGGTGGGAAGTGCTGCAGACATGGGCTCGGGTTCTCCTCGATGTCCTACGGGGGTGGGCCTCCGCGCTCGACGGCGCGAAAAGCTTCATGACATGAAAAAACCATGCTCCTGAATATTTCATGATGTCAAGCAAATCGGTACGCTGTCGTCCATGGCCACTCGCACAGACCCCCTGACCCTCGAGGTCGTCGAGCTCATCGGCGCCGTCGTGGCGCGCTACCACGAGGAGTACGACCGGGCCGCCGCCGAGCATTCCCTCACCGGCGCGCAGGCACGGGTGCTCGGGCTGCTCTCGCTCGCTCCGCTGCCGATGCGGAAGATCGCGGTCAGGCTGAAGTGCGAGCCGTCGAACGTCACCGGGATCATCGACCGGCTGGAGACGCGGGGCCTGGTCGAGCGCCGCCCGGACCCGGCGGACCGCCGGGTGAAACTCGCCGCCGCGACGGACGAGGGCCGCCGTACGGCGCGGGAGCTGCGGGACGCGCTGGATTTCGCGCGGGAACCGCTGGCCGGCCTCTCGGACGCGGAGCGCACGGCACTACGGGACCTGCTGCGCCGGATGCTGGGCGAGGAGGCCGCCGCTTAGGGGTGGGGGCCTGTGAGGGGTGCTGGGTCCGTCGGGGTGGTGGGCCTGTGGGGGGCCTCTGGGGGTGCTGGGCTCCGGCGGGGCGTTCGGGCGTCGCGCTACGCCTGCGGCGTTTCTCCTACGTGCACCACCACAGGAAGCGGGTGCAGGTCGGGGACGGCGTCGGGGTGGGCCTCGGTTCGGCCGGCGGCGGGGGTGCGGGTGCGGTCGTCGGCCGGTCCGGGCCACCCGGTCCGGGCGGGTCGGCGGGCGGGCTGTCGGAGGCGTCGGACGGGGCCGGGGCGGCGGGCTCCGGCTCGCCGGGGTCCGGTGCGGCGGGCTCGTCCGGGGCGGCGGGGCTCGCCGTGTCCGTCGCCCCCGAGGAGCGTTCGCCGCCGGCGGCCGGTGAAGCGGCGGTGCCGGAGCTCGTGGCCGCCCCGGCCTCCGAGCCGACCGGGCCGGGATCGCGGGGCGCCGGGGCGGAGGACGCGGCGGGCGCGGCCCCGGTCGGGCCGCCCGAGGAGTCGCGTACGAAGTCGGCGGCGGTGTCGTCCCGCCCGGAGTCCGCGGCCCACTCCGCCAGGGCCGGCCCGCCCGCCGCGAGCAGCACCACGAGGGCCCCGAGCAGAACGGTCCGGCCGCGGGGGCGTCGACTGCCACCGGCCCGGCGGCGCGAGCCGCGTCGGGGCTCGCGGGCGATGTCACGCAGGGGCTCGCCCGCGGCACCGCCCCGCGGGTCGTATGCGGTGTCGCCCCGCAGGTCGTGTGCGGTGTCGCGGTCGCCCCGCAGGTCGGGTGCGGTGTCGCGCCGGGTGCTCTCGCCGGGCCGTCGCCCGGACCTGCCCCGGACCGTGGACCGGCCCTGGGGCGCGTCGGCCGGGGAGGCTCTCCCGTACACGCCGTCCGGCGTGGGGCCGGTGGGCTCGGGCGCGGCGTAGGGGGACAGCGCCTGGGCCGGCGTTCCGCACCCGGCGCAGGCCAGGGCTCCGTTGAGATGCCGTCGGCACGGGTGGCAGTAATCCATGGCGCCCGCAGGTTAGGCGGGCGCGGAACAACCGGGGAAGCCGTCCGGGTGAGGATTGTGTGAGGAAGCACGCGTTCCGGTGACGGCCGGTCCGATACGCCTGACACGCGGGAGGATGGGCCGCATGACCGATCCCGCCCCCTTCGGCCCCCTCCAGTTCCAGCTCGTCCTGCTGCGCCGGATGGCCGACCACCAGCCCGGCCTGGTCGAGGAGGCCCGGCACGAACTGGGCGCGTCGCTCGCCGACATGCGGGAGGCCAACCGCCGCTGGCAGGCCATGGTGCGCGCCCCCCGAGGGCGGGGTTCCCTGCGCCGCTACCGCTCGGTGCTCGGGGCTCCGGAACGAACCCTGCCGCGCCGCGTCGGGGACCTGGCGTGCGAGGCCCTCCTGTGGCCGGTGCCGCTCTGGCCGGATCTGCGGTTCGAGGTGATGGCCGGTCCCGGCGGGGCGGTGTGGAACGCGTGGCTGGTCCGCGCTCCGGGAGCGGCGGGCCCGGAACTCACCTCCGTAGTGGAGCTGCGCCCCTGGTCGTGCACCGTGGACGAGGCGGCCCGCGCCTTTCCCCCGGCCCGGCCGATGGAGGGCAGCGCCCCGACCCGCTGGTCGCTGGCGGTCACCGACCCGGCGTCCGGCCGGGAGCGGGTCGCCGAGTTCACCTGGGGCCTGTTCCAGCGGCTGCTTCCGGAGTGAGCGGGAGGCGAGCTGATCAGCCGTCAGCTTCTCTCCCCTGACGGCGCAGCTCAACGCGCGCGACGGCCCGGACGGCGCGACCATGCAAGGAGAGACCGGCTGTCCGCCGGTACCACCGTCCGCGCGCTCGGGAGAATCGCCGTGACCGTCAGCCTTGAGCAGTTGCAGCGTTGCCATGTCGCCGTCGACCTCGGAGCCGCGAGGACACGGGTGTACGTCAAGGGGCTCGGGCTCGTCGTCGACGAACCGAGCGTCGCCGCCGTCAACACCCGTACCGGCTCCCTCATCGCCGTCGGCGCGCTCGCCGAGCAGATGACGGGCCGCACCCCCGACTACATCCGGGTGGCCCGCCCGGTCTCCGGCGGCACGGTCGTGGACATCGAGATGGCCCAGCGGATGCTGCGCCATCTGCTGGGCGACAAGCTCCGCCGCCAGCTGCGCCGCAAGCCCCGGCTGCGTGCCGCCGCCTGCACCCCGCACGAGGCCGATCCGCTGGCCCAGCGGGCGACGGTGGAGACCCTGGTCGGCCTGGGCGCCAGCCGGGTCGAGCTGGTGGACACCCTGATCGCGGCCGCCGTGGGATGCGGGCTGCCGGTCGAGCAGCCGACCGCCACGATGATCATGGTGTGCGGGGCGGCCACCACCCAGATCGCGGTGCTCTCGCTCGGCTCGATCGTGACCGCCGTACGCATCCCGGTGGGCGGCAACGCGATCGACGAGGCGGTCATCCAGCACCTGCGCCAGCACCACCAGCTGCTGCTCCCGAGCCAGTCGGTGCGCCCGCTCCAGGTGGCCCTGCACGGCAACGGCCTCCAGCTCACCGGCCCCGCCCTCACCGAGATCCACGGCCGCGACGTGGCGACCGGCCTGGCCCGCTCGGTGCAGGTCGACACCGCCGCTGTACGGCAGGCCATCCACACCCCGCTCACCGCGGTGCTCGACGGGGTGGGGAAGGTGCTGCGCGAGTGCCCGCCGGATCTGGTGGCCGATCTGGCGGATCGCGGAATCATGATGGTGGGCGGCAGCGCGCTTCTCCCCGGCCTCGACCAGATGCTGCGCGACGCGACCGGGATGCCGGTGCACATCGCCGAGCGCCCCGACGCCTGTGCGGTGCTCGGCCTGGGGGCGATGCTGGACGGCAAGATCCAGCCGATGGTCCTCAACCCGCTGGCGGGGTGAGCCCGTCACGCGACTCGGCCGAGTCCGGCGCGGGCGGGCCCGGACGCGACCCGGTCGAGCCTGAGGGGGGCAGGTCCGGACGCGACCCGGTCGAGCCTGGTGGGGGCGGGCCCGGTGCGGTCGAGCCTGATGTCGGCGAGGCCGGCGCGGCGGGGTCCGGCGCGGATGCCGCCGGGCGGCTGCCGATGCTCCTGGAGGCGGTCCTCGATGTCGGCAGCGACCTGGACCTGGGTTCCACCCTCCAGCAGATCGTGGACACGGCCACCGCCCTGACCGGGGCCCGCCACGGGGCACTCGGGGTGCTGGACCCCGACCGGGACCGGGTCGGTGCCCTGTACACCGCCGGAATGACGGAAACGGAACGGCGGCGCCTCGACCTGTTCCCGGACGCTCCCACTGGGAGCCCCGACCCGGCGCCCGCCGCGATCGGGACCCCCTGTCAGACCCCCGAGCCGTGCCCCGAGCCGCTCACCGCACCGCCCTCCGTCACGCCGCCCGCTCCGGGCGTCGTGGCGAAACCCGCCCCGGACTCCCCTCCGCAGGACTCCCCGCCCGGCGCGCCGAACCTCGCTCCGGACCGCTCACCCGGCCTCCCGCCGGAGCGGAGCTTCCTGCGGGCCCCGATCCTCGTACACACCCAGGTGTTCGGCCGGCTCCACCTCTCCGGGAAGCCGTCCGGGCCGTTCACCGACATCGACCTGGCCCTGCTGCGGGCCCTCGCCGCTCAGGCGGGCATCGCGATCGGCAACGCCCGGCTGTACGGGGCGGCCCGGCAGCGCGAGCGGTGGATCGCGGGGGCGGCGGCCGTCACCACCGCCCTGCTGACCGGCACCGACGCGGCCGACGCGCTCATGATGGTGGCCGAACGTGCCCGTGTGCTGGCGGATGCCTCGGCCGGAGTGATCCTCCAGCCCACGGCGGAGGGCGGCATGGAGATCGTCACCGCGTCCACACGGGACGACCCGGCGGGCATCGTCGGCACGGTGATCGAGCCCGGTTCCGCCGTGCTGGTGCAGCTGCTCGGCGGCGAACCGGTCTTCATCGAGGATTCGGCCACCGACCCCCGGATGACCACCGGCGTACGTTCCCGCTTCGGGCCGAGCATGATGCTGCCGTTGCAGAGCGGCGGGCGGCTCATCGGCACCCTGGCGCTCCCCCGGCGGCGCGGCGAGCGGCCCTACACGGATCTGGACCGGCTGCTGGCGACGCAGTTCGCCTCGCAGGCGGCCCTCGCCCTGGTACTGGCGGACGCGCAGGCCGACCGGGAGCAGCTCGCGGTGTACGAGGACCGCGACCGGATCGCCCGCGACCTGCACGACCTGGTGGTCCAGCGGCTCTTCGCCACCGAGATGATGCTGGAGTCGACCCGCCGCAAGGCCGCCGCCGGGGCGAACGGCAAGGGGGAGAAGACGGGACCGGAAGCGGGTTCACAGGCCGGGGCGGGACCGGGGTCCGGGGCCGGTTCGGGCAATGCGGGCGCTTCGGACGCTGGGGCCGCTTCGGGCGCTGGGGGCAACTCGGGCGCCGGGGCCGACTCGGGCGCCGGGGTGGGCGCGGAGGCCGGGACTGACCCCGGTGCCGGGGCCGGGGCGGAGGCCGGCGACCTGCTCGGCCGGGCGGTGGACGAGCTGGACTCCACGATCCAGGAGGTCCGCACCGCGATCTTCGCCCTCCAGCAGCCGCCCGCCGAAGCCCCGGCAACCTTCCGGGGCCGGGTACTGCGGGAGACCGGCGGCGCGGCGGCGCTGCTCGGCTTTCCGCCCTCGGTGCGGTTCACCGGCGCGGTGGACGCGCTGGTGGGCGAGGAGACGGGCCGGGAGCTGCTGGCCGCCCTGCGCGGGGCGCTGGCCGCCGCGCACCGCAGGCCGGGGGTCTCGGCCGTCGAGGTGGAGGTGGACGCCACGGTCCGGCTGCCGGACGGGCGGGACGGGGTGCGGCTGGTGGTCGCGGACGACGGACGCGGCGAGGACGGACGGCCGACGACGGTGACCTGGCAGTCCCCGCTCTGACCAGGGCGCGCCGACTCCGCGAGCAAGCTCGGTTCCGGAGCGGCGGGCGCGGCGCTTCGACACCGCGGGCTCAGCGCACCGGAGCGGCGGGGCGGCGGGCGCGGCGCTTCAGGCCGCAGGCTCCGTGCAACGGCCCCGCAGGCTCCGCGCAACGGCCCCGCAGGTTCAGTGCTTCGGGGCCGCGCGCAGGGCGATCCGGGTGGTGGAGTGGGCGACGCCCGCCTCCCGTTTCAGCCGGCGCAGCAGGGTGTCCAGCGCTCCGGGGTCGGCGGCGGTGGCCCGCAGGAGGTAATCGTGGCCGCCCGTCAGGTGCACCACCTCGGTGATTCCGGGCAGCATCAGCACCGAGCGCTCGAACTCTTCGTTCGTCGTGTCGAGCCGCAGCGTCACATCGATGAAGACCACCAGGCCCGAACGGGTGTCGGCGGCCGGGTCGACGATCACGGTGAAGCCCCGGATGACCCCGTCGCGGCGCATGCGGCGGACCCGGTCGCCCGCAGCGTTGGCGCTGAGCCCCACGCGTGCGCCCAGATCCCGGTACGAGATGCGGGCGTCCTCCTGGAGGATGCCGAGGATTTCCCTGTCCAGCCGATCCATACGGCGATTGTCCCAGCTTGCGGCGATATCGGCCGAGTGAGTTCCGTACGGACCGGCACACAGGGGGCCGCACGGTTCGGCCGGACACCGCCCGGTCCGGACCGGTGACGACCGGGCCGGGTACGTGACGCTCCCCTCATAGGCGCCGGAGTCCGAGCGGGGGCCGATGCGACGGCCTAGGCTTCCCGGCGTGACCTCCCCCCTTCTCCCCGCGCTCCAGTCCCCCGCCGGCCCGGCAGCCTCGCGGGAGGCCGTCCGCTTCGGCGACCTCTCCCTGAGCTACGGCCGGCTGGCCGAGGCGTCCGCCGCACTCGCCGCCCGTATCGCGGACGCGGGCCGGGTCGCCGTCTGGGCCACCCCGACGCCGGAGACGGTGATCGCGGTGGTGGCGGCGCTGCACGCCGGAGTCCCGGCCGTGCCGCTCAACCCGCGCACCGGGGAACGGGAGTTGGCACACATCCTGGCCGACAGCGCCCCCA
The DNA here is from genome assembly GCF_030817475.1 of Streptomyces sp. V2I9. Taxonomy (NCBI): domain Bacteria; kingdom Bacillati; phylum Actinomycetota; class Actinomycetes; order Kitasatosporales; family Streptomycetaceae; genus Streptomyces; species Streptomyces sp. V2I9. The sequence continues at coordinate 1,731,272 of NZ_JAUSZJ010000002.1, forward strand.
CGGCCGTACTGGCGGGTCCGGACGACGCGCTGCCGGCCGCGCTGGAGAAGCTGCGGCGGGTGACGGTGGACGCACGGGCCGCGGCGGCGCCCGAACCCGGGGAACGGTACGCGCGGGGCGCGGCGGACGCGGCCGGTCCGGTGGCCTTCGGCGCACCGGGGGACGCGGACGAGGGCGGCCCGGCGGCACCGGTGACCCCGGCCGCGACGGGCGACACGGCCGACTCCGAGTCGCCCGCCCTGATCGTCTACACCTCCGGCACCACCGGGCCGCCGAAGGGGGCCGTCCTGCCCCGCCGGGCCATCGCCGCCTCCCTGGACGCACTGGAGGACGCCTGGGGCTGGACCGAGGACGACGTCCTGGTCCACGCGCTGCCGCTGTTCCATGTGCATGGGCTGATCCTGGGCGTGCTCGGCCCGCTGCGGCGCGGCGGCTCCGTACGGCACCTGGGGAAGTTCTCTCCGGAGGGCGTGGCGCGGGAGCTGGGGTCGGGCGGGACCATGCTGTTCGGGGTCCCGACGATGTACCACCGGCTGGCGGAGCTGCTGGACGGGACCGACCAGCCTTCCCCGGCGGACGGACGGACGAACCCGGCGCCCCCGGCGTTCTCGGCGTCCCAGCCCGCCCAGGCGTCCCAGGCGGACGGTCGGACGGGCCGGGCGGACAGTCGGGCGGGCCGGGCGGCGTGGCCCGGCGGAGCCCCCGAGGCATCGGTGCCGTCCGCCCCCGGACCGGACGCCTGCGGAACACCGGCCGGTGCGCTGGCGGCGGCGCTGGCCGGGGCCCGGCTGCTGGTCTCCGGTTCGGCGGCGCTGCCCGTGCACGACCACGAACGCATCGCGGCGGCGACCGGGCGGCGGGTGATCGAGCGGTACGGGATGACGGAGACCCTGATGAACACGGGTATCCGGGCGGACGGGGTCCCGCGCCCCGGCACGGTGGGTCCGCCGCTCGCCGGGGTGGACCTGCGCCTGGTGGAGGACGACGGCACGGTGCTCGACGCCCCCGGCTCGATCGGTGAGATCCAGGTCCGGGGCCCGAACCTGTTCACCGGCTACCTCAACCGGCCCGACGCCACCGCCGCGGCCCTCACGGCGGACGGCTTCTTCCGTACGGGCGACGTCGGCACCGTGGACGAGGACGGCTACGTCACCCTCGTCGGGCGCAAGGCCACCGACCTGATCAAGAGCGGCGGCTACAAGATCGGCGCGGGCGAGATCGAGAACGTGCTCCTGACCCACCCCGGAGTCCGGGAAGCGGCCGTGACCGGCGAGCCGGATCCGGACCTCGGCGAGCGGGTCGTGGCCTGGGTGGTCGCGGTTGCGCCCGACTCTCCGCCCTCCGTTGAGGAGTTGGCGGGTTACGTGGCGGCCCAACTCGCCCCGCACAAGCGCCCGCGCACCGTGCGCTATCTGGACGCCCTGCCCCGCAACGACCTGGGCAAGATCATGAAGAGGTCGCTCCGTGCCTGACGAGAACTCCGGCCCGGCGACGGGCCGGGAGATGATCACGCTGCTCACCGGCGCGGCGGGCTTCACCGAGCACCGCCCGCCGCCACGCCCCCAGCCGCCGGACGGCCCACTGGGCTGGGCGGGGTACGACGCGGCGCGCGAACGTGCCGCGGCCCGGACCGGCGAGGAAGAGTCGGTGGTGTACGGCACCGGGGCCGTCGGGGGCCGGTCCTGCGTCCTGATCTCCTTCGAATTCGGCTTCCTGGGCGGTTCGTTGGGCGGAGCGACGGGTGACCGGCTGGCGGCCGCATACGAACTGGCCCTGATCCGGCGGCTGCCCCTGCTCGTCCTGGTCGCCACCGGGGGCAGCAGGATGCAGGAGGGCATGATCGCGCTCACCCAGCTCCAGCGGGTGGCAGCCGCATCCGTCCGGCTGCGCGCGGCCGGACTCCCGCAGATCGCGGTGGTCCGCGACCCGTCGACCGGCGGCGGCTGGGCCACGGTGGGCGCGGGCGCCGATGTGGTGCTGGCGCTGCCGGGCGCGCAGATCGGCTTCGCCGGTTCGCGGGTACGGCCGCCGGACGCCGACCCGTACGCGTACAGCGCCGAGGGCCAGTTCGCGGCGGGCCAGGTGGACGCGGTCGTCCCGGCCGGGGCACTCGCCGCCGCGGTGGGGCACTGGCTGCACGCGCTCGGCCCGCACGAGGACCTCCCGGCCGCCCCGTTGCCGCGCGCGCTGTCGGCGTCCGGTACGGAGGACGAGGAGCGGACGCCGACCGACGCCGGGGCGGCACCGCTCGAACCAGCGGTGCCACAGCTTCCGAACCCGGAGCGGGAGGGGGCGACCGGGCTTCCGGAGACCGGGCGGGAGGCGGTGGCGCGGGCCCGCGATCCACGACGGCCACGCGCCGAGGCGTACCTGGCCGACTACTTCACCGTACGGCTCCCCCTGCACGGGGACCGGGCCGGCGGCACCGACGCGGGGCTGCTGTGCGGTTTCGGGCTCCGCGCGGACGGGCGGTCCGTGGCGTACGTCGCCCAGTGCGGCACGCCCACCCGCCCGGCCGGTTACCGTGCGGCGGCCCGGACCGTCCGGCTGGCGGACCGCCTCGGCGTCCCCGTCCTGACCCTGGTCGACACTCCGGGGGCGGCCAACGACGCCGAGGCGGAACGGGCGGGCGCGGGCGCGGCCATCGCGGACGCCTTCGCGGCGATCGCGGCGGCTCGGGTGCCGGTGACGACGCTGGTGATCGGCGAGGGCGGCTCGGGCGGGGCGCTGGCGCTCGCTGCACCGGGCAACACCCATGTCACGGCGGACAGTTACTTCTCCGTCATCGCCCCGGAGCTGGCCGCGGCGATCCTCAAGCGTCCGGCATCGGAGACCGCCGCCACGGCCGACCAGCTGCGGCTGCGCCCGCAGGACCTGGTGGAGCTGGGCGTCGCCCGCTCGATCGTCACCCGGTAGCCGACCGTGCCGTGCGGGCGGCCGGCGGGTCGCCGTGGCGTACGGCGTCGGTCACTCGTGGTAGGCGGAGTGGATCCGGTCCAGACGGCCCGCGCGCAGGTCGGCGTAGCTGACCATCCAGGCCAGGGTGCCCTCGGCCTGACGCCAGAAGGCGCCCGCGGCGACCTCGGCGAGGCACAGCCACGGTTCGGTGTGCTCCATGTGGCAGAAGTCCGGCACATACCCGTTGCCGATCGCCGCGGTGAGGGCCTGCAGGTGCAGCTCCTCGAACCTCTCCGGCGCCTCCCTGACGAGGGGCACGGCCTCTTCCCGCAGGGCGGCGAGGACGTCCCCCTGGTCGGTGTCCCATCCGTGGGGGTTCAGTTCGGCCCCGCGCAGCTTCAGGTCGCTCTCGTGCCGGCCCGGCGACGCCGGGTGGGGGACCCGCGACCGGTACTCCTCCAGGGCGGCCACGAGCAGGGGGTCCAACTGCCAATCCGGAACGAGGTCGCCGGGAGTCTCCCCCTCGGCGGGTTCCTCCTCGACCCAGGTCTCGCCGAGGACGTCCCACTCGGCGGGTTCCGTCAAGATCAGGGTCTTGCGGCTCAGGAGGTCGAACGGCTCCACCGCCTCCTCCACACCGTCCCCTCTGAAGACGGCGGGGTTGGCCCGCTCGACCATCTCGGCGCCGGGGGGCACGTAGACGACCGACAGCGGATCGTCGTCGGCCTGCCAGTAGTCCGATGCGGAGAACAGCAGCAGGTGGCCCTCGCGGGTGACCCAGTCGTCCAGAGGCTGCTTCGGTATCGCCGCCAGATCGAGGCAGGCCACGAACTGGGTCCCCCACTCCCAGGGGACGTCCACCGGCATCCGGGGGAGCCCCCCGGCATAGCCGACCACGCGGTCGTCGGGGCCGGGGTCGTCGTAGATGCCCTCGATCCCGACCGCCGGCTGGACGTGCCACAGAATGCGGGTGATGGCGTCGTCGGACACTCCGTACTGACGGGCGTGCGCCCGGAACTTCTCTGCGTAGGACATGTGTTCATCCTCGCGCCTCCCACTGACAGTTCCGTCGCCGAGGGAGTCGGCCGATCGAAGGGGACGGGCGCTACGGCTGCGGGTCGCGCGCGTCGTAGCGGGCGAAGGCGCGCCACCTTCAGGGCGAGCAGGGCCACGGCCGCCACGCACGCGACGCCGCCGGCGGTCGCCGCCGCCGGGGAGACGGCGTCGGGGAGACGGCGTCGGCGACCGAACCGGCCACGAAGTCCCCGACCGGGGCCCGCCCGCGACGACGACGACGAACGACGTCCGACGCCATCACCCGGGGCCGCCCCCTCCCCGCCGACAGGGCGCCGTGGCCGCACCGGTGGCACGTGGGGCCGAGCGAGGAGGTGAGCGTGCGGTTCACCGGAGGCCAGTGGGGCGACGGCGTTCCACCGCCGGACCGGCAGAGGGCCGGTCCGCTCGCAGTACGTCGGAGGACGGGATGCACAGGGTGAAGAGAATCAGGACTGCCGTCGTCGCCGTCGCCGCCACGGCGGGGCCGGCCGTGTCCATCACGCCGGTCCGGGCGGCCGCCATCCGCACGGCCGGTGGCAACGGCAAGTACCTAGGCAAGTACGGCGTGACCAGGCACGACCTGCCGAACGGCGAGGACGAACAGTTCCTGGTCGGCACCGACTACGCGGTGGGGACGCGCTGGACGAAGAACGGCAGTTGGACCCGGTGGACGTCCCCGGGCAAGCCCGACCCGCTCGGCAAGGCCAACGCGGCGAGCTCCATCACGGTGACGGACTCGGACACGCACCCACCGGGCCAGTTCCGCACGAACATCTACCTCACGAACACCAACGGCGCCTTCGTGGGCAAGACGCGCCCCGACCTCGGTACGTCCTGGCAGCCCTGGGACCACCCCAACTGCTGCTGACCGCACCGCCGCGCCCGCCGCGGCGCGTCCGACCCCGTGGCCGGTCGCCGCACCGGGTGGGAGCTGGTGCCACCGGTGAGGCGGCGGGCCGCGTGGCCCCCGCTCACGGCGACCGAGCGACGCGGGCGGGTGCGGGCCCCGTCGTCGCGTCGGGTCCGGACGCCCTCGTTCCTGAAATGCCTTCAGGCGCCATGGCCGGACCACCTCCGGCGAGCGCGGTGCTGGATGGGGCTGATCCCGTTGCAGTGGCCCATGCCGGAGTTGTGTCAGTGGTCCATGCCAGAGTTGGGGCATGGCAACTCGTGAAGCATTCCGTGCGCAAGCCCGTGAGATGGGCGTCTCGGATGAATCCCTCGACCTGATCCTCACAGTGGTGCAGCCGGCCTACGCCTTGAAACCCGGTCGGTCCGAAGAGGGAGCGGTCGGTTGGCTCGGCGGACTGCCGGACCTGCCGACCGGCATGACGTGGGACGGATCGGGGGTGTTCGTGGCCTCCATCGACCTCGCCGCCCTGCCCCCGCACTCCTTGGACACCGGGCTCCCTGCCGACGGCCGCCTGCTCCTCTTCGCGGAGCCGTTCTCCGAGCTCATCGACCTGGACTACGGCTGGCCGCCCGCGTTCCCCCGCGCGCTGTACGTCCCGCCCGGCACGGAGACGACCCCCTGGGACCCGTCCTCGTGCACGTTCGAGCGCAGCGATGACGAGTACCTGATCGAACGGCGGCCGCTGCATGCCACGGCGTTCTGGGACCTGGACATCAACGACGAGTCCGAGACCCTGGACAGCGCGGTCGAGGAGTTCCGGGCGCTCGCCGGGCCCCAGGTCGTCCCCCTCGTGCTGGACGACCCCAACTACGACGTCAAGCTGTGCGGAGTGGCGCAGGCCCAGCAGAACACCGTCGAGTACGAGGTCCTGGGCCGGGTCGGCACACGGCGGGGACAGGCGTGGGAGGACGACCCGGACGCGGGGCCGTCGGAGGACGATCCGGCCCTCATCGACTGGGACGAGCTGGCGGCCGCCTGGCAGCCGCTGGCCCAGGCCAACCAGAGCGGGATAACCGGTGTCGGCGACGGCGCCATCTACTGGGTCACCCCGCGCGTGGACCTGGCCCGAGCGCGCCTCGACCGCACCGAGCTGATCTACCAGTGCTGATCGCCCCGCACCCCCCTTCACCCGCCGCTCCCGAGGTGCGACAGAGTCGCGGGGAGCCCGTGACGGGCCGGCTACCGCGCTGAGACCGGGCGGATGAACGGCTGCCTCATGATCCGTCGGACGGGACCTGCCGGAGCCGCCCGACGGAGACGTCCGCCGGGGCCTCAGCCCCGGCGGCAGGCGGAGCAGAGGTCGTTTCGCGCAAGTCGGTGAGCCGATTGACGGGTGCTTCCCTCGCGGGGGTCTGCGCTGTGTCGGCAGTACGTTCGCCCTGTCTCCACCGCCTCGGCGGTCGTCGTCGGGACGCCGGTGCCGGACGGCAAGCGGAATGTCGTCGCGCAGATCGAGCAGCAGGACGACGACGGTGCGTGGTCGCACTACGGCGGCGGGGCGCTCGTCGACAGCCGCGAACTCGCCACGGCGGCCCACCGCGCCGAGTTCGTCGTGCGGGGCAAGGTGAAGACCTCCACCTGGATGGGGCCTCTGCGTTTTGGCTCTCTGTCACCTCGGCCGAGCCACGGCCGAGGTGACGATCTTGAAAGCGCGAGAGAGGTCCCCGCCTAGCGGGGACCTCTCTGTTTTCGCTGGTCAAACAGGCGAACCGTTCCGGCTCAGAGTGGGGCGGGTGGGACTCGAACCCACGGCCGACGGATTATGAGTCCGCTGCTCTAACCGGCTGAGCTACCGCCCCGTTTCGGCGTGGCGCGTACACGTGTGCGCCCCGTCTGCCGCAGCATAGCCGGTCATACGATCTCTTGCTTCGGATGGTCGACTTCGCCTGATCTTGAGGACGGCGCTGCGTGCTGCCCGGTTGCGGTCGGGGCGAAGGAGACCCTAAAGGGTGATCGTCGGGACGCTCCGGACGGGTCCGGGGGCCGTTCCGGACAGACGCGAAAGAGGACCCCGAAGGGTCCTCTTCCGTTCCGCTCCCCCGACTGGACTCGAACCAGTAACCCTCCGGTTAACAGCCGAATGCTCTGCCAATTGAGCTACAGGGGATCGCGCTCCCCCGACTGGACTCGAACCAGTAACCTGCCGGTTAACAGCCGGCTGCTCTGCCAATTGAGCTACAGGGGATTGCTGCGTTGCTTCGAAATCGTACCTGCCTGGCTGCTGCCGGGCGGCGCGCGTTCGCTGCGACACATACATTAGCGCAAGCAGGGGGGTGCTCCGCCAATCGGTATCGCCCGGGGTGATCTCGGGTGCCTGCGGGTAGGCGGGCTGCACACGTCGCACCAAGCGTAGGAAGGGTGGCAGCCATGCGGTACCGGCTCACGTTCATCGCCGGAGTGGCCCTCGGTTACGTGCTCGGCACGCGAGCCGGGCGCGAGCGTTACGAGCAGTTGAAGAAGTCGGCCCGGCGGTTCGCGGAGAACCCCGCCGTCCGCAACGCCGCCGAGACCGCGGCGCACAGCGGGCGGGACCTCGCGGACAAGGCGTACCACTCGGTCGGGGACAAGGTCGGGGACCACGTGCCCGCCTCCGTCGCCGAGCGGGTCCGGTCGCTGCGGGACCGCAGCAGCCGGAACGGGCTGGAGGACGACTGGGGGACGACCAACACCTGACGGGCCCGTGGGGCGCGATGTGAGTTCCGGGACGGTCCCGCCGTGCGGCAGAATCTCCGTATGGGCATAGTCGCGGGGCTGGACAGTTCGTCCGCTTTCACTCACATCGTCGTCTGCGACACGGACTCGGGCGCCGTGCTCCGGGAGGGGTACGCCGCCCACCCGGTCGAGGCCAAGGCCTCCGAGGTCGATCCGCAGGCGTGGCTGCTCTCGCTCGGCGAGGCGGCCGCCGGCGGGCTGCTCGAAGGCGTGCAGGCCATCGGCGTCTCCGCGCAGCAGCACGGGCTCGTACCGCTGGATCAGCAGGGCAACCTCGTACGGCCCGCGCTGCTCGGCAACGACCGGCGGGCGCAGGTGGCCGCCGCCGACCTCATCGACGCGCTCGGTGGGCGGCAGGCCTGGGCGGAGGCCGTCGGGGCCGTGCCGAGCGCCGCGCAGCCGGTGGCGAAGCTGCGCTGGCTGACGCGGACCGAGCCCGAGCACGCCCAGCGGGTGGCCGCCGTGCTCCAGCCGCACGACTGGCTCGTGTGGCAGTTGCTCGGCCGGCCCGCCCGGCGGACCACGGACCGGGGCGCGGCCTCGGGCACCGGGTACTGGTCGGCCGGGTCCGCCTCCTACCGCCCCGATCTGGTGGAGCTCGCCCTCGGGCACTCCGCCGCGCTGCCCGAGGTGCTCGGGCCCTCCGATTCCGCCGGGATGACGCCCGAGGGGCTGCTGATCTCCGCGGGCACCGGCGAGACCATGGCCGCCGCCTTCGGGCTCGGGGTCTCCGTGGGCGACGCGGTGGTGTCGCTGGGGGCCTCCGGTTCCGTGATGGCCGTGCACCACGAGGCGCTCGCCGATCCGAACGGGATGATCACCTCGTTCGCCGACGCCACCGGGATGCACCTGCCGGTCGTCCATCTCTCCAACGCCGTGCGCGCACTGCGCGGGACCGCCGAGATGCTGGGGCTGGAGGGGCTGGAGGAGCTGTCCGCGCTGGCGCTCACGTCGACGCCCGGCGCTTCGGGGCTCGTACTCCTGCCGTATCTGGAGGGCGAGCGCACCCCGCAGCTCCCGCACACCGCCGGCACGCTCTGCGGGCTGCGGCGCGAGTCGATGAAGCCGGAGCATCTGGCGCGGGCCTCGTTCGAGGGGATGCTGTGCTCCCTGGCCGACGCGTTGGACGTGCTGCGCGGGCGGGGGGTGGAGGTGCGGCGGGTGTTCCTGCTGGGGGCCGCCGCCGAGCTGCCCGCCGTGCAGGCGCTGGCTCCGGCGGTGTTCGGCACCCAGGTCGTCGTGCCGCAGCCCGCTCAGTACGCGGCGATCGGCGCGGCCCGGCAGGCGGCGTGGGCGCTCGGGGTCTCGCAGGGCTCGCTCGACCCGCGCACCCCCCCGGCCTGGCAGGGTGCGGCGGCCCGGGTGCTGGAGCCCGGCGAGGAGTTGGCGGTGGGCGGCGCGGTGCGCCAGCAGTACCGGGCGACCCGCGAGCAGATCCACCCCGGCGCGTTCGGCGGCGTCCACCCGGAGTGAGCCCGGCGAGGGCGGAAGCGGACCGCCCGCGCCCGGCGCGTACCGGAAGGGCCCCGGCGTGGACCCGGCGCGTTCGGTCGGCCGCCCCCTCTCCGTGCCCCGGAGTGAGCCTCCCTGATCCGGAGCGCGCGGGGCTTGCCCGCGTGCTCCAGGTTTGACCCGAGCTTGGGGAAAAGGGTTCGCTCTCGGAGTACGGCGTACGCGAAACTGGGTCGGCCTCTGCCTGCCGCCGATTCCGAGAGACACGCGTGCTCATACAACTCCTGCGGGTCCATCTGGGCCCGTACAAGAAACCCATCGCGCTGCTGGTGCTCCTCCAGCTGCTCCAGACCTGCGCCACCCTGTATCTGCCCAGTCTGAACGCCGACATCATCGACAACGGTGTCGTCACGGGCGACACCGGTTACATCCTGGAGTTCGGCGGTCTCATGATCGCCGTCAGCGTGCTCCAGATCCTCTGCAACGTGGGGGCCGTGTACTACGGCGCCCGTACGGCCTCCGCGCTCGGGCGCGATGTGCGGGCCGCCGTCTTCGACCGGGTGCAGTCCTTCTCCGCGCGTGAGCTGGGGCGGTTCGGGGCTCCCTCGCTGATCACCCGGACCACCAACGACGTCCAGCAGATCCAGATGCTGGTGCTGCTGGCGTTCACCCTGATGGTGTCGGCCCCGATCATGTGCGTCGGCGGCATCATCATGGCGCTCGGGCAGGACGTGCCGCTCTCCGCGGTGCTGCTGGCGGTCGTGCCGGTGCTGGGGGTCTCGGTCGGTCTGATCGTGAAGCGGATGGGTCCCCTGTTCCGCACCATGCAGGAGCGGCTGGACGGCGTGAACCGGGTGCTGCGCGAGCAGATCACCGGCAACCGGGTCATCCGGGCCTTCGTCCGGGACGGGTACGAGGAGGAGCGGTTCCGGGGGGCGAACACCGAGCTGACCGATGTGTCGGTGGCGACCGGGCGGCTGATGGCGCTGATGTTCCCGACCGTGATGACGGTGGTGAACCTGTCGTCGATCGCGGTGGTGTGGTTCGGCGCGCACCGCATCGACAGCGGCGGGATGCAGATCGGCGCGCTGACCGCGTTCCTCGCCTATCTGATGCAGATCGTGATGGCCGTGATGATGGCCACCTTCATGTTCATGATGGTGCCGCGCGCCGAGGTGTGCGCCGAGCGTGTCGAGGAGGTCCTGGGGACCGAGTCGAGCGTCGTACCGCCGCTCGCGCCCGTCACCGAGCTGCGGCTCCACGGCCACCTGGAGGTGCGCGGGGCCGAGTTCCGCTACCCGGGTGCGGAGGAGCCGGTGCTGCGGAACGTGGACCTGGTGGCCCGGCCCGGCGAGACGACCGCGGTCATCGGGTCGACGGGCAGCGGGAAGTCCACGCTGCTCGGGCTCGTGCCCCGGCTGTTCGACGTCACGGCCGGCGAGGTGCTGGTCGACGGCGAGGACGTGCGGACGCTCGATCCGGTGCTGTTGGCGAAGACGGTGTCCCTGGTGCCGCAGAAGCCGTACCTGTTCTCGGGGACGGTGGCGACGAACCTGCGGTACGGGAATCCGGACGCCACCGACGAGGAGCTGTGGCACGCGCTGGAGGTGGCGCAGGCGAAGGAGTTCGTCGAGGCGCTGGAGCACGGGCTCGACGCGCCGATCGCGCAGGGCGGCACCAATGTGTCCGGCGGTCAGCGGCAGCGGCTCGCCATCGCGCGGACGCTGGTGCAGCGGCCGGAGATCTATCTGTTCGACGACTCGTTCTCGGCGCTGGACTACGCGACCGACGCCGCGCTGCGGGCGGCGCTGGGCCGGGAAACGGCCGGGGCGACCGTGGTGATCGTGGCGCAGCGGGTGTCCACCATCCGTGACGCGGACCGGATCCTGGTGCTGGACGAGGGCCGGGTCGTGGGGTCCGGGACCCATCACGATCTGATGGACGGCAATGAAACGTACCGGGAGATCGTGCTCTCCCAGCTGACGGAAGCGGAGGCCGCGTGATGGCCGGTCCGGCTGGACGGATGATGGCCGGGGGCGCGCCCACCGACCGGTCGATGGATTTCAAGGGGTCGGCCAAGCGGCTGCTGAAGCGCTTCGGCCGGGAGAAGGCGTCGCTGTACCTGATGCTGGCCGCGGTGACGGTGAGCGTCGCGCTGGCGGTGGCCGGGCCGAAGATCCTCGGCATGGCGACCGACCTGATCTTCGCCGGTGTGGTCGGGCGCGGGATGCCCGACGGTACGACGAAGGCGCAGGCGATCGAGGCGCTGCGGGAGGACGGCCGGGGGTCGATGGCCGACATGTTGTCGGGTGTGGACTTCACCCCCGGCGAGGGCATCGACTTCGGTGCGGTGGGGAACGTCCTGCTGGTGGCCCTGGTGATCTACGTCGGGGCCGGGCTGCTGATGCTGGTGGCGACGCGGACCTCGATCCGCGTGATCAACCGCATCGTGTTCCAGCTGCGGGAGGATCTCCAGACGAAGCTGGCGCGGCTGCCGCTGTCGTACTTCGACCGGGCCAAGCGCGGTGAGGTGCTGAGCCGGGCGACGAACGACATCGACAACATTTCCCAGACGCTCCAGCAGACGATGGGCCAGCTCATCAACTCGGTGCTGACGATCGTCGGCGTGCTGGTGATGATGTTCTGGATCTCGCCGCTGCTGGCGCTGGTCGCGCTGGTGACGGTCCCGCTGTCGGTGGTCGTCGCCACGCAGGTCGGCAAGCGGTCGCAGCCGCAGTTCGTGCGGCAGTGGCGGGTGACGGGCACGCTCAACGCCCATGTCGAGGAGATGTACACCGGGCACGCCCTGGTGAAGGTGTTCGGTCGGCAGGAGGAGTCCGCGCGGGACTTCGCCGAGCAGAACGAGGCGCTGTACGAGGCGGGCTTCAAGGCCCAGTTCGCCAGCGGGCTCATGCAGCCGCTGATGTTCTTCATCTCCAACATCAACTACGTGCTGGTCGCGGTGGTCGGCGGGCTCCGGGTCGCCTCGGGGTCACTGTCGATCGGTGACGTCCAGGCGTTCATCCAGTACTCGCGGCAGTTCTCGATGCCGCTGACGCAGGTCGCCTCGATGGCCAACCTCGTCCAGTCCGGTATCGCGTCGGCGGAGCGGGTCTTCGAGCTGCTGGACGCCGAGGAGCAGGAGGCGGACCCGGAGCACGGGGAGCGCCCCAAGGCGCTGGAGGGCCGGGTCTCGCTGGAGAAGGTGTCGTTCCGCTACGAGCCGGACAAGCCGCTCATCGAGGATCTGTCGCTGAGCGTGGAGCCGGGGCAGACCGTTGCGATCGTCGGCCCGACCGGTGCGGGCAAGACGACGCTGGTCAATCTGCTGATGCGGTTCTACGAGGTGACCGGCGGGCGGATCGCGCTGGACGGGGTCGATGTGGCGCGGATGTCGCGGGCCGACCTGCGGTCCTCGATCGGCATGGTGCTCCAGGAAACCTGGCTGTTCGGCGGGACGATCGCGGAGAACATCGCGTACGGCGCTTCGCGCGAGGTCGGCCGGGAGGAGATCGAGGAGGCGGCGAAGGCGGCGCACGCGGACCGGTTCATCCGGACGCTGCCCGACGGGTACGACTCGGTGCTCGACGACGAGGGGACCGGGGTCAGCGCGGGCGAGAAGCAGCTGATCACGATCGCGCGGGCGTTCCTGTCCGATCCGGTGATCCTGGTGCTCGACGAGGCGACCAGTTCGGTGGACACCCGGACCGAGGTGCTGATCCAGAAGGCGATGGCGCGGCTGGCCCACGGGCGTACGTCGTTCGTGATCGCGCACCGGCTCTCCACGATCCGGGACGCGGACGTGATCCTGGTGATGGAGAACGGGTCGATCGTGGAACAGGGCACGCACGACGCTCTGTTGGCGGCCGACGGTGCCTACGCCCGGCTGTACGCGGCCCAGTTCGCCCAGGCGCCGGCCGAGGTGGACTGATTCTCCTCGCGGATCAGTCCAGGTAGCCGCGGAGTTGGTCGGCGAAGGCGTGGTCCCGCAGTCTGGTGAGGGTCTTGGACTCGATCTGGCGGATGCGTTCGCGCGTCACGCCGAAGATCCGTCCGATCTCCTCCAGGGTGCGGGGCCGCCCGTCGTCCAGGCCGTACCGCAGTTGGACCACCTTGCGTTCGCGTTCGCCGAGGGTGGAGAGCACCGCGTCCAGGTGTTCGCGCAGCAGCAGGAAGGCGGCGGACTCGACGGGCGAGGGGGCGTCGCCGTCCTCGATGAGGTCACCGAAGGAGACGTCGTCCTCCTCGCCGACGGGGGCGTGCAGGGAGACCGGTTCCTGGGCGAGGCGGAGTACCTCGGTGACCCGCTCGGGCGTCAGGTCCAGCTCGGCGGCGATGTCCTCGGCGGTCGGCTCGACGCCGCGCTCCTGGAGGAGGCGGCGCTGGACGCGGACCACGCGGTTGATCAGCTCCACGACATGGACCGGGACACGGATGGTGCGGGCCTGGTCGGCCAGGGCGCGGGACATGGCCTGGCGGATCCACCACGTCGCGTACGTGGAGAACTTGTAGCCCCGCGCGTAGTCGAACTTCTCCACGGCCCGGATCAGTCCGAGGTTTCCCTCCTGGACCAGGTCGAGCATGGTCAGGCCACGGCCCACGTAGCGTTTGGCGACGGAGACGACGAGGCGGAGGTTGGCCTCGATGAGCCGGCGTTTGGCGGTGCGGCCCAGGACGACGAGGCGGTCCAGGTCCCCGGCGAGGCGGGAGTCGAGATCGGGGGTGCCCGCGAGGCGTTCCTCGGCGAAGAGTCCGGCCTCGACGCGGCGGGCCAGCTCGACCTCGTCGGCGGCGGTGAGCAGCGGGATGCGGCCGATCTCGCGCAGGTACTGCCGGAACAGGTCGGAGGTGGGGCCGCCGGAGTCCGCGCGGCTCCGGGGCTCCGGGGGTTCGGGGAGGTGCGTCGCTTCGACCATGACTGCCTCGGGGGCGGATCCGGGCGGCCCGGCGGTGGTCTCCGGGTGGTGCCGGGCCCTGTGCTGCGCCGGGATGGCCGCGATGGGCTCGGTCGTGGTCGTCACGGTCCGGGTCTGCACGGGGGCGACCTCCAGGTGATCGCTGCCGGATGACGGGGTGGAGGTCTGTCCGGGCGCGGGTGTTCCCCTGCGGACCGGCGTGCTCCGTTGCCTCAGACATTCCCCAGTGTGGGGTACGGCACACGACTGTCACGAGGGGCGTGCGAGCACTTTCTGCTTCCGGTCCGTCACCGGACGGTCACCGCCCCGGAGACGGGACGCCGGGCTCAGAGCGCGGCGGCGCCGTGGGCGCGCAGGGACTGGGCGTACTGCTGGAGGACCCAGACCTCGTTCTGTGCGGCGGCCAGGTCCTGGGGCGCGACGTTGGTGCCGAGGCGGGCGAGGCTGCTCTGGACGTCGGCGATCCGGCGGTCGACGGCGCGCAGCCGTACGTGGACGAGGTGCATGCCCGCGTAGGTCTCGTCGATCGACTTGCCGTGGAAGACCTCGACGGCCAGTTCGGTGACCAGGTTGCGGACGGTGTTGTCGGGGGCGGCGTCCAGGACCGCGCCGAGATACGCCCGGTCGTCGACGACGCCCTGCTCGGCGCCGCCCGCCTCCTCGATGCACCGGCGTACGGCGGCGTAGGGCGGGGCGGTGAACTCGTCCACGCCGTAGGCGTCGAAGGCCGGGGAGACCAGGGCGGGCTTCTGGAGGGCGAGCTTGAGCAGTTCGCGCTCGGTGCGGTGGGCGGGGCTGCGGAGGTTGAGCGCGGGGCCGGAGAAGCCGGGGGCGGGGTCGGTCCGCTGCGGGGCGCCGCCGTGCGGGCCGCGTGCGCCCCGGGGACCGCCGCGGCCGCCGCGCTCCCCGTGGTCGCCGCCCTTGTCACGGGCCCAGCGGGCGAGCTGGGAGACGCGGCGGACGACGAACTCCTGGTCGAGGATGCCGACGAGGCCGGCGAGCTGGACGGCGACCTCGCGCTGCACGCTGCTCGTCTTGATCTTGGCGACGACGGCGGCGGCCTCGTCGAGGGCGGCGGCGCGGCCGGCCGGGGTCTCCAGGTCGTAGCGGCCGACGATCTGGCGCAGCGCGAACTCGAAGAGCGGGGTGCGCGGCTCGACCAGGTCGCGCACGGAGTCGTCGCCCTTGACGAGGCGCAGGTCGCAGGGGTCCATGCCGTCCGGGGCGATGGCGATGTAGGTCTCGGCGGCGAACTTCTGGTCGTCCTCGAAGGCGCGCAGGGCGGCCTTCTGGCCTGCCGCGTCGCCGTCGAAGGTGAAGATCACGCGGGCGCTGCCGTTGTCCATGAGGAGGCGGCGCAGGATCTTGATGTGGTCGTTGCCGAAGGCGGTGCCGCAGGTGGCGATGGCGGTGGTGACCCCGGCGAGGTGGCAGGCCATGACGTCGGTGTACCCCTCGACGACGACGGCGCGGCTGGCCTTGGCGATGTCCTTCTTGGCCAGGTCGATGCCGTACAGCACCTGGGACTTCTTGTAGACCGGGGTCTCGGGGGTGTTCAGGTACTTGGGGCCGTTGTCGTCGTCGCGCAGCTTGCGGGCGCCGAAGCCGACGATGTCGCCCGCGGTGTCGCTGATCGGCCACATGAGCCGGCCGCGGAAGCGGTCGATGGGGCCGCGCCGGCCGTCCTGGGAGAGGCCGGAGGTGATCAGCTCCTTGTCGCTGAACCCCTTGCCGCGCAGATAGCGGGTGAGGTGGTCCCAGCCGGCGGGGCTGTAGCCGACGCGGAAGTGGGCGGCGGCGTCCTGGTCGAAGCCGCGCTCGGCGAGGAACTTCCGGCCGATCTCGGCCTCGGGGCTCTCCAGCGCGCGGACGTAGAACTCGGCGGCGGCCTGGTGGGCCTCGATCAGCCGGATGCGTTCGCCGCGCTGGTGGGAGGGGTTGTAGCCGCCCTCCTCGTAGCGCAGGGTGATGCCCGCCTTGGCGGCGAGGCGCTCGACCGTCTCCGAGAAGGAGAGGTGGTCGATCTTCATCACGAAGGCGATCGTGTCGCCGCCCTCCTGGCAGCCGAAGCAGTGGAACAGCCCCTTGGCGGGGCTGACCTGGAAGGAGGGGGACTTCTCGTCGTGGAAGGGGCAGAGGCCCTTGAGGTTGCCGCCGCCCGCGTTGCGCAGCTGGAGGTACTCGGACACGACGGAGTCGATCGGGACGGCGTCCCGTACCGCCTTCACGTCGTCGTCGTTGATCCTGCCAGCCACGGGTGAAGTCTACGGGTGGGCGCGGACGAGCGGACGCGCGGCAGCCGCCCGGCCGGGGCGCGGGCCGGGGGGCCCGCACCCCGGCCGGGGGCCTCAGAGCAGGGAGTCCAGGGGGACGGACGGGTCTCCGAGGGCCTCCGGGTCGTGCTGCCGACGGGCCCGGATCAGTTCCTGGACCGTGTCGGTGACATCCCACACGTTGACGTTCATCCCGGCGAGGACGCGGCGGTCCTTGAGCCAGAACGCGATGAACTCCCGCTTCCCGGCGTCGCCCCGGATGATCACCTCGTCGTAGGAGCCGGGCGGGGCCCAGCCGGAGTATTCGAGGCCCAGGTCGTACTGGTCGGAGAAGAAGTACGGCACCCGGTCGTACGTCACGTCCTGGCCGAGCATGGCGCGGGCGGCGGCCGGGCCGCCGTTGAGGGCGTTGGCCCAGTGCTCGACGCGCAGCCGGGTGCCGAGCAGCGGGTGGGAGGCGGCGGCGACGTCCCCGGCGGCGTAGATGTGCGGGTCGGAGGTGCGCAGCGAGGCGTCCACGGCGATGCCGCCGCCGTGGGCGCGGTCGGCCATCTCCAGGCCGGCGGCCTCGGCGAGGGCGGTGCGGGGGGCGGCGCCGATCGCGGCGAGGACGTCGTGGGCGGGGTGCTCCTCGCCGTCGTCGGTGCGGGCGGCCAGCACCATGCCGTCCTGGCCGGTGATCTCGGTGAGGCGGGCGCCGAAGTGGAAACGGACGCCGTGCGCGCTGTGCAGCTCGGTGAAGATCTGGCCCAGCTCGGGGCCGATGACCTGGTGGAGCGGGGTGGGCTCGGCCTCGACGACGGTGACCTCGGCCCCGTAGCCGCGGGCGGCGGCGGCGACCTCCAGGCCGATCCAGCCGGCTCCGGCGATGACCAGGTGGCCGTTGTCGCGGCCGAGGGCGGCGAGCACGTTGCGCAGCCGGTCGGCGTGGGCGAGGCGGCGCAGGTGGTGGACGCCGGCCAGGTCGGTGCCGGGGATGTCGAGGCGGCGCGGTTCGGAGCCGGTGGCCAGCAGCAGCTTGTCGTAGTGGATGACGGTGTTGTCACCGAGCTGGACGGTCTTCGCGTACCGGTCGAGGGCGGTGACCGGCTGACCGAGGTGCAGCTCGATGTCCGCGCCCGCGTACCAGGGGCGTTCGTGGGTGAAGACGCTGTCGCGTTCGGCCTTGCCCTCCAGGTAGCCCTTGGAGAGCGGCGGCCGTTCGTAGGGATGGTCGCGCTCGTCGCCGATGAGGATCACCCGGCCGGTGAACCCTTCGGCACGCAGTGTTTCGGCCGCCTTCGCCCCGGCGAGTCCCGCTCCGACGATGACGAACGTCTGGTGTGCGTCGACCACGTGATGCCTCCTCAAGTGCTGTGCTGCGCGGCGCCCCCACTGCTGCGAGCGTCCCGCACACAGCGTGATGGCGAAAGAGGGTGTGCCCCGGTCAGGTCACACCCCGTGGTCAGATGTCCGGCCCCTTCCAGTCTGCCGGTCAGCCGCGGCGCGCGGTGAGCGCGGCGTGCAGGGATCGTGCGGAGGCGTCGGTCAGGGCGGCGATCTGGTCGACGAGGACGCGCTTGCGGGCGTGGTCGTCGGACGTCCGGTCGAACAGGGCGCGGAAGTGCGGTTCCAGCCCCTCGGGGGCGCGGGTCGTGAGGGCGGCGGCCAGTTCGGCGATGACGACGCGCTGGTCGGCGCGGAGGGTCTCCTGTTCGGCGCGCTGCATCACGTACCGGTCGGCCACCGCCTTGAGCACCGCGCACTCGTGGCGCACCTCGCGCGGGACGACCAGCTCGGCGCCGTACCGGCCGAGGCGGCCGGGGCCGTACACCGCGCGGGTGGCGGTCTCGGCCGCGAGGCAGAAGCGGCCGATGAGCTGGCTGGTGGCGTCCTTGAGGCGGGCCTGGGCCACGGCGGAGCCGTCGTAACCGTGCGGCCACCACTCCTGGTCGATCAGCCGGTCCAGGGCGTCGGACAGTTCCTGCGGGTCGGTGTCGGCGGGGACGTAGCGTCCGATGGCGACCGCCCAGATCTCCTCGCGTTCCGGCTCGGCGTAGAGGCAGTTGGGGTCGATGTGCCCGGCGTGCAGCCCGTCCTCGAAGTCGTGCACGGAGTACGCCACGTCGTCGGACCAGTCCATGACCTGGGCCTCGAAGCAGGTGCGGTCCTCGGGCGCGCCCTCGCGGGCCCAGGCGAAGACCGGGAGGTCGTCGGCGTACACCCCGAACTTCACCGAGTGCGGGTCGGTGGGGTGCGCACCGCGCGGCCAGGGGTACTTGGTGGCGGCGTCCAGGGCGGCACGGGTGAGGTTGAGGCCGACGCTGACCAGGTCGCCGGTGCGCGGGTCGTGGACGAACCGCTTGGGCTCCAGGCGGGTCAGCAGGCGCAGCGACTGGGCGTTGCCCTCGAAGCCGCCGCAGTCGGAGGCGAAGTCGTTCAGCGCCTGTTCGCCGTTGTGGCCGAACGGCGGGTGGCCCAGGTCGTGGGCGAGGCACGCCGTCTCCACCAGGTCCGGGTCGCAGCCGAGGGCCGCTCCCAGCTCGCGGCCGACCTGGGCGCACTCCAGGGAGTGGGTGAGCCGGGTGCGGGGGCTGGCGTCCCACAGGAGGGAACGGGTGCCGGGCGTGACGACCTGGGTCTTTCCGGCGAGGCGGCGCAGGGCGGCGGAGTGCAGGACCCGGGCGCGGTCGCGCTGGAAGGCGGTGCGGCCGGGGCGCTTGTCCTCCTCGGTGTCGAACCGCTCGGTGTCGGCCTGCCCGTAGGGGCCGGCGCCCCGGCCGCCCGGTGCGTGCCGTGCGGCCCGTGCGCCGTGTACGCCGTGCGCGCCGGTTGCCCGGTCCGTCCCGTGTGCGCCCTGTGTGTCCTGTGTGCCGTCCATGGTCCCGACAGTAGCGACCGGCAAGGACGACACGGCGTGCGCGGGACCGGATGTCAGGCGGAAGCGAGCAAGGTCACCGTGTCGGCCGGGGCCCCGGCCGACAGCGCCTGGTCGTAGCGGTGCAGGACGAGCCGGGCCATCGCCGGGTGGGCGCCGAGGGGGGCCGAGGCCCGGTGCGGTACGGCGGCGGCGCAGGCGCCCGCGAAGCGGCCGGGTGCGGTGAAGTACGAGGCGACGAAGGCCCGGTGGCGTCCTCGGGCGGCGAGGGCGCGCAGCGCGGCGGGAACGGTGGGCGTGGCGGCGGAGGCGTACGCGGGGACGACGGGGACGCCGAGGCGTTCGGCGAGCAGGCGGGCGGTGTGCCGGGTGTCCCGCGCGGATGCGGGGTCGCGGGACCCGGCGGCGGCGAGGACCACGGCGGTGTGCCGGCCGCCCCGGTCGGCGGGGTCCCAGCCGGCGTCGATGAGCCGCCCGTACAGCGCCTCGACGAGCAGGGGGTGCGGCCCGAGGGGGGCGGCGATCCGGCTGCGGACGGCGGGGGCGGCGGCGGCCGTGGCGGGCAGGTCGCGCTTGACGTGGTGGCCGCGCCCCAGGAGCAGCGGCACGAGGACGGCGTCGGCCCCGCGCAGGCCGTCCAGGGTGTCGGGGAGCAGGGGCGCGTTCAGCTCGATGTGGCCGAGCCGGACGTCGAGTCCGGGGCGCAGCTCGCGTACCCGGTCCAGGAGGGCCAGCACGGTCCGCAGGGCTTGCGGGTCGCGGCTGCCGTGCGCCACGGCCACCAGGACGGGGGCGCTCTCCGGGGCGGCCGGGACAGGGCGGTGGGGCCGCGGTGCGGGGTGCGGGTGGTGCGGGGCGTGCTCCGTCATGGATCGATGGTGCCGGGCGGAGGTTGCCTCGCCGTTGCGCCGGGGTCACGGGTCTTTGCCGCCGCCTCACGGCGGGGTGGGGAGCGGTGTGCGGAGCCCCTGCCGCCGCCCTCGCCACCCGGTTCGCGGCCGGTGCCGGACGCCACGACCGGGGCGGCGGGCGAACCTTCGCGGCGCGCCGGTCGTCCAGTGGGGTGGGGACACGGCGCGCGCACGGCGCGACGGTCGGACCGAGGGGCGGGGTGTGCGGTGCGCGGGACGAACGGGAAGACCGGGGAGCGCGAGGTACGGGGGTGGCGCGGGGCGCTGGGTGGAGGCGGGTGGCGCGCGGGGGCCCGGCAGGCGGGCGCGCGGGGGTGGCGGCGGCTCGCGGGGGTGCGGTTGCCGCGTACCCGGCGGGGGCGACGACGGCTCGTGCAGGGGACGGTGGCCGTCTGCGTGCTGGCCCTCGTGCCCGCCACCTGGATGCGGCTGGAGTCCGGGGACCGCGTGGGCGCGGTGGCCGACGCGCCGGCCCGCGAGGTCGCCGTGGTGTTCGGCGCGGGGCTGTGGAAGGGCCGGCCGACCCCGTACCTCGCACACCGGCTGGACGCGGCCGCCGAGCTGTACCGCGCCGGGAAGGTGCGGGTCGTGCTGGTCACCGGGGACAACAGCCGCGCGGAGTACGACGAGCCGGACGCGATGCGCACCTACCTCACCGGGCACGGGGTCCCGGACGAGCGGATCGTGAGCGACTACGCCGGGTTCGATTCCTGGGACTCCTGCGTCCGGGCCAAGAAGATCTTCGGGGTCGACCGGGCGGTGCTGGTGAGCCAGGGCTTCCACATCCACCGGGCGGTCGCGCTGTGCCGGTCCGCCGGGATCGACGCGTACGGCGTCGGGGTCGATGAACGGCGGGACGCCACCTGGTACTACGGCGGGGTGCGCGAGCTGGCGGCCTCGGGCAAGGCGGCGCTGGACGCGCTGCTCCGGCCCGACCCGCACTTCCTGGGGCCGGAGGAGCCGGGGGTGGCGGAGGCACTGGCGTCCGGGGTGCGGTGAGGGCGGTTCGCCCGGCGGACGGCGTGACGCCACCGTCCCCGGTACCCATGGAGGCTCCGCCAGGGGTGCCGGAGCCTCCATGGGTACCGGGGCCGCTACGGGTACCACGACCGCCTTGGGCGCCGGGGGCCGTCCTCAGCCCGACCGGGCGGTGACCCAGCGGCCGCCGGGGATCAGGACGCCGCCGGTCCGCAGCGAGCGGGTGACGGCGGTCGCTGCGAGGTAGACCCAGGCCCGCACGGTCTCCCCACCGCCCGCTTCCCCGCTGCCCGTCCCACCGCCCGCTTCCCCGCTGCCCGTCCCGCCGCCGTCTGAACCGCCTCCGCCCGCCGCTCCCCCGGCTTCCGTCCCGCCGGTCCACCCGCCCGTGTCCGGCGACTCGACCTCACGGACGACGCGTTCGTACAGGTTGCGCGGGTGGCCGGGGCCGAGGAACTCCTCCAGGTGGTCGAGCAGCCCCAGCAGCTCCCCGTACGCGCCGGGTGCGGCGACGAGCAGCGTGCCGTGGACCCGGCCGTGGCCTTCGATCGCGTAGGGGTAGCCGGGTCCGTCGTACAGCAGCGCCCGCGGCAGCACGGCCGGCCGCTCCCGTGCCGTACGGCCCCGGAGGAACAGGTCGTGGTTGGGTTCGCCCGGCAGCAGCGTCCCGTACACGAAGAAGGGCAGTTCGGCGCCGGTGGAGCGGTCGCCCGGCACGGACGTGGGCATCGCCGCCGTCACAGGGCTGCCGGAGGTGCCGTCCTCCGCCGACACCCAGCCGAGGTAGCGGGCGCTGCCCCGGATCACCGGCAGGGCGATGATCTCCGGCGTGTCGTAGTCGTGCTCCCGCTGGATGTGTTCCTCCAGTTCCTCGTAGCGTTCCGCCGTCGTCTTGAGGAAGATCTGCCACTCCTCGCTCGTCTCGACGGCGTTCTGCCACCGGTAGACGGAGGTGACGGGCGCGGAGATCTGCGCGCAGGCCACCAGCCTGGCCTCCACCGCCGACCGGGCCAGGGCGTGGGCCTTGTCCTCGCTGTCGGTCGTGGTCAGAACGGTCAGCCATGCCGGCGGCGCTGTCATCGGCGGTCTCCTCGGAGTACGGCGGGCTCCCTGCCCGCGGGCCTTCGCTGCGATTCTCGGCCCACGCCGGGTCGGGCGCCGTACGGAGGGGGACGGAAGGGGGTGGCGGGGCCCGTGCCGGGGAAGTCGGACGCGGCAGGGGCCGGGAAGGCCGGACGCCGTACGGGCCGGGAGGTCAGGCGCCGTACGGGCGGAGGTTCCTGGCGTCGCGCAGGGCCGTGCCCCACCACACGAGTTGGTCCAGCAGCGTCTTGGCGGCCGCGTCGGCGGGCTCCGGGTCCAGATGGCGCCCCGCGTCGTCGAAGAGGGCGCCGGCGTTGTGGAAGGACACGGTGTCGCGGACGGTGACGGTGTGCAGCTCGGCGAAGACCTGCCGGAGCTGCTCGACGGCGCGCAGCCCGCCGGAGATGCCGCCGTAGCCCACGAAGGCGACGGGTTTGGCCTGCCATTCGGCTTTGTGCCAGTCGATGAGGGTCTTCAGCGGGGCGGGGAACGAGTGGTTGTACTCGGGGGTGAGGACGACGAAGGCGTCGGCCGCCGCGAGTCGTGCGGAGACCGCGCCGAGGCGGGCCGCCTCCTCGGGCCGGGGGCTGAACGTGATGGCGGTGGGCAGGTCGGCCTCGGCGACGTCGATGAGGTCGGTCTCGATACCGGGGTGGGCCGCCGCGCGGGCCAGGAACCAGGCCGCGACGACGGGGCCGAAGCGGCCGTCCCGGTTGCTGCCGAGGATGACGGCGACCTTGAGCGGCGCGGCGGGCTCGGTGGACGCGGACGGCTTCGTGGACGTGGTGGGCTGCGTGGACGCGGCTGTGGTGGTCATGGGGACGACCTTTCAGCCTCAACCATGGTTGAGGTCAAGCCGGACCTCCGGAGAAGCGCACGGCATACGGTGACGGCATGACGACGCGCCCGCGGAACACCCCGAGCACCCCGGAAACACCGAACACACCCGTGCCGTACATCGAGTTCGACGGGCGGCCCGCCACCGAGGAGGATCTGCGGAATTCCACCCTGTACGGTTTCGGCCACTTCACCGCCCTCCAGGTACGGGACGGCGCGACGCGCGGCCTGGACGCGCACCTCGCCCGGATGGACGCCGCCAACCGGGAGCTGTTCGCACTTCCCCTGGGCGGCGGCCGGGTGCGGGAGCTGATCCGGCACGCCCTGGCCGGTGCGGGGCGGACGGACGCCTCGGTGCGGGTCAACGTCCACCTGCCGCCCGGCGCGGAGGAGACGACCCTGATGGTGACGGTCCGGGAGCCCGCCGTCATGCCGGCCGGGGCGCGAAGCCTGATGTCGGTCCCGTACGCCCGCACGGCTCCGCACATCAAGCGGCCGGGCGAGTTCGGGCAGACGTACTACGGGATGCTGGCCGGGCGGGCGGGCTTCGACGAGGCGCTGCTGACCCTGCCCGGCGGGGTGGTCACCGAGGGCGCGATCACCAACATCGGTTTCTGGGACGGGACTTCGGTGGTGTGGCCCGACGCGCCCGCGCTCACCGGGATCACGATGACGCTCCTGGAGCAGGGCCTCGACCGGGCCGGCCGGCCCTCGGTGCGCCGGCCGGTGACGCTGGACGGACCGGACGGAGTGGGCCGTTTCCCCGCGGCCTTCGTCTGCAACTCCCGGGGGATCGCGCCGGTGCGGAGGATCGACGACCACGCGTTCACGGTCGACGAGGAGCTGATGCGGGGGTTGCGCGCGGTGTACGACAGCGCCCCGGTGGACACCGTGTGAGACCGCGTACGGAAGGGCGGGGCCGTCCGCCCCGGCCGTACCGGACCATGGGGGTATGCAGATCCACATCCAGGCATCGGACCTCCCCGGCCGCGACTGCGGTCCGGACAGCGACTTTCCGGGGTACGAGAACATCCACGTCGGCGTCCAGCGCAAGGACCGGCCGGACGAACTGCTCGGCCCGCACCCCGCGGACGCGCCCTCCGCCTCATGGGCCCTCGACTGCACGGCCACCGTCACGGCGGACGGGGTCGAGGTGGCGGGGCCGTACGTCCAGAACCGGCTGGGCGGGCGGTTCGTCTACCTGTCCTGGGGCACGGTGGACGGGGCAGGGGTCTTCACCATGTTCCGGCGCGCCAAACTGATGTTCGCCGACATCGAGCCGGAGGTCCTGGAGTCGGCCGCACGCACCGGCCACCTCACCGGGCGGCTCGGGCTCACCGACGCCAAGGGGCAGCCGCTGTGCGCCCGCGTGCGTCCGCCGCAGATCACCTGGAGCGCCACGGGCGGGGCGTGACCACCGCCCGACCGCGGCGCGCCCCGGAGGCGGGACGCACCCGGCCCGGAGTCCGGCCCACAGTCCACCACCGGTCCCGCCGGAGTCCGCACCACAGTCCGGCCCGGAAGCGGAACGCGTCCGAGGCGGCGGAACCGACACCGCCCCCGCCGGTCCAGGGGGGTGGGCCGGCGGGGGCGGGTGCCGTGGGGGGGGCGGGGGTCCCGTCCCGTGGGGGGGTGTCATGCGTGTGCCCGGCGCCCGCCCGGCCACACATGTGATCTGGGTCACACTCCGTCGTCGCACCTCACCCGATCGGCACCGTGCCCGGCGGCACGGACCGAACGGCCCAGTCGCACCGCCTCGACCTGCGGTGTTCCAGCTCGGCAAGGGTGCCGCGCCGGTCCGTACGGGTGAAAGCTGATCGGACGTCAGAAGGCGGCGGCGACCGTATCCCCGTTGGCTCGGGGCCAGGACACACCTGCTCGCGCCGTCTGCCCGGAGGATCACCATGCGCAGTCCTGCCCGCCTCGTGACCGGCACCGTCGGTGCCGCGTTCACCGTCATCGCGTTCGGTCTCGCCGCCGCCGCTCCGTCCGCGTACGCGGGTGACTTCGGCCGTCTGGAGATCACCCCGTCCACCGCGGTTCCCGGCGCCACCGTCACCGTGAACACCACCGCCTGCGGCCCCAAGGGCTCGGGCATCGGCGACGCCAACGAACTGAACGCCGGGGACTTCGAGATGCGCCCCGGCACCCACAAGGAGGTCGTGGTCGGCCAGTTCACCGTGCCGCACGACACCCGGCCCGGCATCTACGAGATCGTCGTCTCCTGCGACAACGGCAAGGACGCGGTCGGTGACCTCGAGGTGATCGGCGGAGGCAAGCCCGACAAGCCGATCCACGACCGCCCGTCCGGCCATGTGCGGACCGGGGTCGGCGGCAGCGTCGAACCGAACTCCACCCGGGTCGCGCTCGGCGTCGGCGTGATCGGTCTGGCCGCCGTCGGCGGACTGTGGCTGATGCGCCGCCGCTCCGAGGGCGCCGGAGGAAGCTGACCCGCCCGCACGGAAGCCGCAGCACCGCTTCCCCCCTGACCGGGCGGGGCGCGTCCCCGAGCGCGCCCCGTCCGCCCGGACCACCGACCGAGGACGACGCCGTGTCCCCAAGCGCGCAGAAGGCCAAGGGCTGGCTGGTGGGCATCGCCGTACTGTGCGGGGTCTGGCTCGTCCAGAACGGCCCCGGCGGCCAGCTCATCCCGCCGCAGCCCTCCAGCGCCCAGGCGTTCGCCGCCGGGCCCCAGCTCCAGCCCGGATCGCCGGTCGCCGAACCGATGGACCGCTCCGAGCCGGTCCGCATCCGCATTCCGGCCATCGACGTGGACGCCCCGATGACCCGGCTGGGACTGGCCGCCGACGGCAGCCTCGACGTACCGCCGGACGAGGACCGCAACCTCGCCGGCTGGTACGGGGGCGGCGTCCCGCCCGGCGCGCGGGGCACCGCGATCGTCGCGGGGCACGTGGACAACGCGGAGGGTCCGGCCGTCTTCTACGCCCTGGGGTCCCTGACCAAGGGGACCACGGTCGAGGTGGACCGCAAGGACGGGCACACGGCCGTGTTCTCGATCGACGCGATCGAGGTCTACGACAACGACGCCTTCCCCGACCAGCGTGTCTACGGCGACGCGCCGCACGCCGCGCTCCGGCTGATCACCTGCGGCGGCGGCTTCTCCGAGGAGACCGGCTACCAGGGCAACGTGGTGGCGTACGCGCACCTCACCGGCGTGCGCTGAGGGACCGGTCCCCGCTGCGGCCGGGATGCGCGCGGGAGCGACGACCGGCGGCCGTCCGGCCCGCGCGGAGCCGGCGGCCGGCGGCCCTCACGCGTTCCACTGGTCGAAACCCAGCTTGGCCACCAGCGAGAACACCACGGTCAGCAGCACCGCCCGGACGAAGCCGCTCCCCCGGCTCAGCGCCATCCGGGCCCCGACCATCCCGCCCGCCAGGTTGAAGACGGCCATCACGGCCGCGAGCTGCCACAGCACGGTGCCCTGGTACGCGAACATCGCCAGCGCCCCCGCGTTGGTGCACACGTTGACGATCTTCGCCGTGGCCGACGCGGTCACGAGGTCCAGATGGAGCACGGCGGTCAGGGCCAGCACCAGGAAGGTGCCCGTGCCCGGCCCGAACAGGCCGTCGTAGAAGCCGATGCCGCCGCCGACCAGCACGATCGCCGTGATGATCCGGGCCCTGGCGACCGGGCGGTCCGTGCCGTCGCCCGCAGCGGCCGTGCCGAAGGACGGACGCAGCATCACGAAGGCCGCGACTCCGAGCAGCACCACCATGATCACCGGGCGGAGCACCTCGCTGCTGATCCCGGCGGCGAAGAACGCACCGGTCATCGACCCCGCCAGCGCCATCAGCCCGACCCGTACCGCGAGCCCCACCCGTACCGGGGCCTTGCGCAGATAGGTCACCGCCGCACCCGAGGTGCCCACGATCGCCACGGCTTTGTTGGTACCGAGGACGTGGGCCGCCGGTACGTGCGGGAGGCCGAGCAGCAGCGCGGGCAGGAGCAGCAGTCCGCCGCCGCCCACCACCGCGTCGATCCAGCCGGCGGCGGCCGCGGCGAGGCAGAGAAGGATCAGCGTGGTCAGCGATATGTCAGGCACGACCCGACCCTAGACGCCTGTCGCCGGCCCGCTCGCCCCGGTCCGCACCCCGGACCGGCCGCCCCACCCCGGCGCCCCGCACCCCGGCCCACCGCTCCGTCGCCCCTCGCCCCAGCGCTCGCCGGCCCCTCACAGGGCCCCGGTCCGTCCGCTGAGCGCAAGGTTCCGGCCGGGAAACAGCCGGGATGCCGCCGGGTAACACCTGCCTCCCACGCTCGGTGCATGAGGACAACCGACGGAGGCCACTGAGATGCCGGAGCCCACCCTCGACCCGAGCGCCACCGCCGCTGCCGCAGCCGCAGCACCGGACGCCGGCCCGAGCACCCCCGCCCCCCCGGCCGCCACCGCCGCCGTCCCGACGATCGTGGTCGTCGGGCACGGCATGGTCGGCCAGCGGTTCCTGGAGACCC
Source organism: Streptomyces sp. V2I9 (assembly GCF_030817475.1). Lineage (NCBI taxonomy): Bacteria > Bacillati > Actinomycetota > Actinomycetes > Kitasatosporales > Streptomycetaceae > Streptomyces > Streptomyces sp. V2I9. Next base: position 1,758,631 of record NZ_JAUSZJ010000002.1, read on the forward strand.
TGGCCGAGCGCGGGCTGACCCCGGCGGCCGGCGGCGCCCGCGTCGTCGTGCTCTGCGAGGAGCCGCGGCCCGCCTACGACCGGGTGGCGCTCACCTCGTACTTCGACGGCCGCAGCCCCGAGGAACTGTCGCTGGTGGAGCCGGACTTCATGGCGCGGCACGGCATCGAGCTGCATGTGGGCGATCCGGCGACGGGCATCGACCGGGAGGGGCGGACGGTGACCGCGCGGTCCGGCGCGGTGTTCCCGTACGACACGCTGGTGCTGGCGACGGGCTCGTACCCCTTCGTGCCGCCGGTGCCGGGGAAGGACGCCCGGGGCTGCTTCGTGTACCGGACCATCGAGGACCTGCTCGCCATCGAGGAGTACGCGAAGGGCGCGGCGACCGGGGCGGTGGTCGGCGGCGGACTGCTGGGCCTGGAGGCCGCCGGGGCGCTCAAGGGTCTCGGACTCGCCACCCACGTCGTGGAGTTCGCGCCCCGGCTGATGCCGGTCCAGGTGGACGAGGGCGGCGGCGCGGCACTCCTGCGGACCGTCGAGGACATGGGCCTGACCGTGCACACGGGGGTCGGCACGCGGGAGGTCACCGCGGACGAGGCCGGCGCGGTGACCGGGATGGCCCTCTCCGACGGGTCCTCGCTCGCGGTCGACCTCGTGGTCTTCTCGGCGGGCGTACGGCCTCGGGACCAGCTGGCGCGTGCGTGCGGTCTCGCGGTCGGGGAGCGCGGCGGGATCGTGGTGGACGAGGAGTGCCGGACGTCGGACCCGGCCGTCTTCGCGGTCGGTGAGTGCGCGCTGGCCGCCGACGGCCGGGTGTACGGGCTGGTGGCGCCGGGGTACGAGATGGCCCGGACGGCGGCCGAGGTCATCGCGGGCGGGCGGTCCGCGTTCACCGGGGCTGACCTGTCGACGAAGCTGAAGCTGCTCGGTGTGGACGTGGCCTCGTTCGGGGACGCGCACGGGACGGCGGAGGGGGCGCTCGACGTCGTCTACTCCGACGCCCGGTCGGGGGTCTACAAGAAGCTGGTGATCGGTCGGGACGGGACCCTGCTGGGCGGGGTGCTGGTCGGGGACGCGGAGCAGTACGGCACGCTGCGGCCGATGACGGGCACGGTGCTGCCCATCGCCCCCGAGCAGCTGGTGCTGCCGGCCGGGGCGGGCGGCGGTCCGGTGGCGCTCGGCCCCGCCGCGCTGCCGGACGAGGCGGTGGTCTGTTCCTGCCACAACGTGACCAAGGGCGAGATCTGCGGGCACACCACGCTGCCCGAGGTGAAGAAGTGCACGAAGGCCGGTACGGGGTGCGGGAGTTGTCTCAAGGTGATCGGGCAGCTGATGCCGCCGCCCGAGGACGCCGGCCTGTGCGGCTGCTTCCCGTACGGCCGCAGCGAGCTGTACGAGATCGTCCGCACCCTGCGGGTCACCTCGTTCGCCGCGCTGCTCGACTCCCACGGCCGCGAGGAGGCGCGGGGCGGGGACGGCTGCGAGGTCTGCAAGCCGACGGTCGGCTCGGTCATCGCCTCGCTCGCCCCCACGGTCGGCGCGAGCGGCTATGTGCTGGACGGCGAGCAGGCGGCGCTCCAGGACACCAACGACCACTTCCTGGCCAACCTCCAGCGCAACGGGTCGTACTCGATCGTGCCGCGCGTTCCGGGCGGCGAGATCACCCCCGAGAAGCTCATCGTCATCGGTGAGGTGGCCCGCGACTTCGGCCTCTACACGAAGATCACGGGCGGCCAGCGCATCGACCTCTTCGGCGCTCGGGTCGACCAGCTCCCGCCGATCTGGGCCCGTCTGGTGGAGGCGGGCTTCGAGTCCGGGCACGCGTACGGGAAATCACTGCGCACGGTCAAGTCCTGCGTGGGGCAGACCTGGTGCCGCTACGGCGTGCAGGACTCCGTGCGGATGGCGATCGACCTGGAGCTGCGCTACCGGGGCCTGCGCTCCCCGCACAAGCTGAAGTCGGCGGTCTCCGGCTGCGCCCGCGAGTGCGCGGAGGCGCGGGGCAAGGACTTCGGGATCATCGCCACCGCCCAGGGCTGGAACCTCTACGTCGGCGGCAACGGCGGGGCCACCCCGCGCCACGCGGACCTGCTGGCCCAGGACCTGTCGGACGCCGAACTGGTGCGGCTCATCGACCGGTTCCTGATGTTCTACATCCGCACCGCCGACCGCCTGGAGCGCACCTCGGCCTGGCTGGAGCGGATCGACGGCGGCCTGGACCACGTCCGGGACGTGGTCGTCCACGACTCGCTGGGCCTCTGCGACGAGCTGGAGCGCCTGATGGCCGACCATGTGGCGGGCTACCGCGACGAGTGGGCCGAGACCATCGCCGACCCGGAACGGCTGCGGCGGTTCGTCACCTTCGTCAACGCCCCCGGCGCCCCCGACCCCTCGGTGAGGTTCGTTCCGGAGCGGGACCAGATCAAGCCCGATCTGGGACTGCTCGCGGGACCCGTGCTCGCCGTCCGCACCCTCGAAGGGACCGCGTCCTGATGACCACCGCGACGAACACGACGGCGCAGGAGGGCACCGGCGGTTCCGTGCCGCCCGCCGGGTCCGTGCGGCTCGCCCACGGAGGCGGCTGGCTGACGGTCTGCGACCGGGAGCTGCTGACCCCCGGACGGGGCGTCGCCGCCCTGCTCCCGGACGGGGACCAGGCGGCCGTCTTCACCGACCGGTCCGGCCGGGTGTACGCGATCGGCAACCGGGACCCGTTCACCGGGGCGTACGTCCTCGCGCGCGGGCTGCTCGGCTCGGTCGGCGGGCGGGCGTTCGTCGCCTCGCCGCTGCTGAAGCAGCGGTTCGACCTGACCACGGGAGCGTGCCTGGACGACCCGGACGCCTCGGTCCCGGTGTTCCCCGTACGGGTGGACTGATCGCGGACGGCGGCGCCGTCCGCCGCACCGGCCGCGGACGGCGGCGCCGTCCGCCGCACCGGCCGCCTGCGCAACTCCTCCGCCGGGCGTTCACCCGCGCGTGCCGATCCGTCCATTCCGCTCTCCTACAGTCCTGACGCGCGACCCGCCGGTCCGTCCGGAGCGGTGGGCCCACACTCATGCGTGGAGTGATCGTGGAACGTCGGAACTTCTTGCGCACCGCGGTGATCGGCAGCTCGGCGGCGGCCTTCGGCGGCACGCTGTGGCGAGGCGCCGCCTTCGCCGACCCGGCCCAGCCGGCCACCGGCCCGTACGGCGCGCTCCAGGCGGCCAACAGCGACGGCATCCTGCTGCCGCGCGGTTTCACCAGCCGGGTCGTCGCCCGCTCCGGGCAGACCGTGCCCGGCACCTCCTACCGCTGGCACAGCGCCCCGGACGGCGGCGCGACCTACGCCGACGGATCGGGCTGGATCTACGTCTCCAACGCCGAGGTGTCCCCCAGCAGCGGGGGCGGGGCGAGCGCGCTGAAGTTCAACTCCTCGGGGACGGTGACCTCCGCGTACCGCATCCTGGGCAACACGAACAACAACTGCGCGGGCGGCGCCACCCCGTGGAAGACCTGGCTGTCCTGCGAGGAGGTCACCCGCGGGTACGTGTACGAGACCGACCCCTGGGGCGTGAACGCGGCGGTGCGCCGTCCGGCGATGGGACGCTTCAAGCACGAGGCCGCCGCCGCCGACCCGGACCACGGGTACGTCTACCTCACCGAGGACGAGAGCGACGGCCGCTTCTACCGCTTCCGGCCCTCGACCTGGGGCGACCTGTCGGCGGGCACGCTCCAGGTGCTGGTGGCGGGCTCGTCCACCTCCGGCCCGGTGACCTGGGCGAACGTGCCCGACCCGGCCGCCTCCTCCACCCAGACGCGGTACCAGGTCTCCGGGGCGAAGGTGTTCAACGGCGGTGAGGGCTGCTTCTACGCGGCCGGCACCTGCTGGTTCACCACCAAGGGCGACAACCGGGTGTGGGCGTACGACGCGAACACCTCGTCGATCTCGCTCGCCTACGACGACTCGCTGGTGACGGGCGGTTCGGCCCCGCTGACCGGCGTGGACAACGTCACCCGGTCCGGCTCCGGCGACCTCTACATCGCGGAGGACGGCGGGAACATGGAGATCTGCCTGATCACGCCGGACGACACGGTGGCCCCGTTCCTGCGGATCTCCGGCCAGTCCGGTTCCGAGATCACCGGCCCCGCGTTCTCGCCGGACGGCAGCAGGCTCTACTTCTCCTCGCAGCGCGGGACGAGCGGAAGCTCCTCCGGGGGCATCACGTACGAGGTGAAGGGGCCGTTCCGCAGCTGACGCCGGCGCCCCGTGTGCGCCGGTGGCCCTCGGCGGCCCCGGCGCACCTCCTGCGGCCCGGCACCCGCCCTCCTGCTCGCCGCCCCCGGCGATTCAGCCCTGGTCCCCGGCGGCGGCCGGGTCCATCCAGATGACCTCCCAGATGTGGTGGTCGGGGTCCTGGAACGAGCGGCCGTACATGAAGCCCCTGTCCTGCGTCTCGTTCGCCGGGAAGCCGCCGGAGGCCAGGGCCGCGTCCGCCAGCCGGTCGACCTCCTCGCGGCTGTCGCAGCTCAGGGCGAGGATCACCTCGGTGGTCTTCGAGGCGTCCGCGACGTCCTTCTCGGTGAAGTCCTTGAAGCGCGGCTCGGTCATCAGCATGGCGAAGATGGTGTCGCTGATGACCAGACAGGCGGTCCTGTCGTCGCTGAACGCCGGGTTGAAGCCGTAGCCCAGCTTCTCGAAGAAGCCCTTGGTGGTCTCCAGGTCCTTCACCGGCAGGTTCACGAAGATCATCTGAGCCATGGTCGTTCCCTCTTCCTCGGTCCCGTGGCGCCCGCGGTCGCTCCGTCCGGCGCTGTCGATGGGTGGACGGCGGGGCCGTGCCGAACTCATCGGTGTCACGGGCAGAAGACTGGCACGGCCCACTGACAACGCCCCCGCACAGCGGCGGACGGCGGCCGTCACGCCCCCTCGGGCAGAGCGTGCGGTGCGCCGCCGCGCAGCAGGGAGCCACCGAGCGGGGTCAGCGTGTGCAGGACCGAGCTGCCGTGGCGCAGCGTCAGGACCAGGCCCGCCTCGCGCAGCACGGAGGCGTGCTGGCTGGCGGAGGCCAGCGACACCCCGGCCCGGCGGGCCAGTTCGCTGGTGGTGCAGCCGGTGCCTATGGAGGAGAGGACGGCCGAGCGGGTGTGCCCGACGAGCCGCCCGAGCCAGGGGCCCGGCTCGGCGAAGACCGGGGCGCCGGGGTTGGCGACCGGGTAGACGAGCACCGGCGGGAGCGAGGGGTCGCGGTAGACGACCGGGGTGCCCCGGCAGAAGAAGGACGGCTGGAGCAGCAGCCCGCGCCCGTCCAGGTGGAGATCGCGGTCGACCGGGTAGTCCGCCTCCAGCACGGGTGCGCGCCATCGGATCATCGGCGGCAGGGTGGCCAGGAGTCCGTCCGTGCCGCCGTCCAGCAGGGCCCGGCCGCGTACGGCCCGGTCCGCCTCGACGCTGGCCCGGATGTGCGGCCAGTAGGGCTCGACGGCCGCGCGGTGGTAGCTGCGGAGGGCGCCGATGAGCCGGGCCGGCGGTTCGGCCCGGCCGTCCATGAGCGCGGCGGGCAGCGCCGCGCCCGCCGTACCCGGCCGGGCTTCCCGGCGGCACTGACCGACCGGCCGGTCTGCCCGCTGTCGCAGCCGTCCGGCGGCCAGGAGCTCCAACTCGGCGTGGACGCGGTCGGCGGGGGTGTCGCGCAGCGCCTCCATTCCGGTGTCGAACCCGAAAGGCTCCGTGCCCTCCTGGGAGGGCGTCAGGAAATCCGGGAAATACCCGCGGGGCGGGACGACGGCTGCCAGCAGTTGTGCTTCACCGTTCAACCGCGCGCGGGATTCCGAACGCCATTTTCCGAACACCGTCGAAGCGCGCCGGTCCCTGAGCCGGTGAAAACTGAGAACGGTTTCCCACAGCGCGTCCGGCCTCGTGGCCATCCGCACCCGCGAAAGGTCCAGCCTGGACACATGGATCCGCAGCACTTCTCCCCCACCTGTTGCATCCGCAATTACCCACGCCAAAGGGTATGCGGGTCGTCACAGGAGGTCACCACGGGGTTTCGGCCAGAAGTGAAAGGTCTCGCCCCGTTCCGCTTCACCCGAAAGGCTGTACGACGTCGGGTACGCATCCGGCGCTCACCGGATGAGCACCTGAAGGCCGTGGGGGGCTTCATGTGTTCGGCGGCGGTGGGTGACGGTGCGGCTCCGTACCCGATGGGGGTAAGCCGGGTGCGGTCCATGGGTGGGGATCCATGGACCGCACCCCGGTCTCCCGCCGGACACCCGAATTTCTTTGCGTATTAAACGACGCAACGGCGCAATGTGCTCTGCGCCACACCTTCCGCGCTCCATTCGGTGCGCGTTCCTGACGGCTTCTCGCTACGGCCGGTCATCTCCGCGCACGGCCCCTGTGCATCGCGGCCGTCCCGCGTAAAAGCATCCGCCGGGCCGCGCGGGCGAAGTGGTGACGCACACCGGGCCGCACGGCGAAGCGGCGGCACCCCCGCACAGGGTGCCGCCGCTTCCTGGTCCTCCGTGGCCGGGGCGGGGCCGGTGCGCCCGGTGAGGGCCGGGCTCGGCTTCCCGCTACGGCCCCGGAGGGGCAGGCCGTCCATGCGGCCGTGGTCGATGGGCAGGGCTGTTCGTGCAGCCCTGCCCAGGAGATCCGGGGTGTTCGTGCACCCCGGACCGGTGAGTCCGGGTCAGCGGCTGTCACTGCCCTTGGACTCGGCTGCGGCCCGGCCCGCCTCCAGGCGGGCTACCGGGATGCGGAACGGCGAGCAGGACACGTAGTCCAGGCCCACCTCGTGGAAGAAGTGCACCGACTCCGGGTCGCCGCCGTGCTCGCCGCAGACGCCGAGCTTGAGGTCGGGGCGGGTGGCCCGGCCGGCCTCGACGGCGCTGCGGACCAGCGCGCCGACGCCGTCCTTGTCGATCGTCTCGAACGGGGAGACACCGAAGATGCCCTTCTCCAGGTACGCGGTGAAGAACGAGGCCTCCACGTCGTCGCGGGAGAAGCCCCACACCGTCTGGGTCAGGTCGTTCGTGCCGAAGGAGAAGAACTGCGCGGCCTCGGCGATCTGGCCCGCCGTCAGCGCGGCGCGCGGCAGCTCGATCATGGTGCCGATGGTCAGCTTGAGGTCGGTGCCGGTGGCGGCCTGGACCTCGGCGATGACCCGGTCGGCCTCCTCGCGGACGATCTCCAGCTCCTGGACCGTGCCGACGAGCGGGATCATGATCTCGGCGCGCGGGTCGCCCTTGGCGTTCTTGCGCTGGGCGGCGGCCTCGGCGATCGCCCGTACCTGCATGGCGAAGAGGCCGGGGATGACCAGGCCCAGACGCACCCCGCGCAGACCCAGCATCGGGTTCTGCTCGTGCAGCTTGTGCACCGCCTGGAGCAGGCGCAGGTCGTTCTCGTTGGCGTCCTTGCGGGACTCGGCGAGCGCGACGCGGACCGACAGCTCGGTGATGTCGGGCAGGAACTCGTGCAGCGGCGGGTCCAGCAGCCGGACGGTGACGGGCAGTCCGTCCATCGACTCGAACAGCTCGATGAAGTCGGCCTTCTGGAGCGGGAGCAGGGCGGCCAGCGCGGTCTCGCGCTCGTCGTCGGTGTCCGCGAGGATCAGCTTCTCGACCATCTCGCGGCGCTCGCCGAGGAACATGTGCTCGGTGCGGCACAGACCGATGCCCTGGGCGCCGAAGCGGCGGGCGCGCAGGGCGTCCTCGGCGTTGTCGGCGTTGGCCCGCACGCGCAGCCGGCGGACCCGGTCCGCGTACGCCATGATCCGGTGCACGGCGGCGACCAGTTCGTCGGCGTCGTCGGCTCCGGCGTGCATCCGGCCCTCGAAGTACTCGACGACCGGGGACGGTACGACGGGGACCTCGCCCCGGTAGACCTTGCCGGTGGAGCCGTCGATCGAGACGAGGTCGCCCTCCTCGATCACGATGCCGCCGACCGTCATCCGGCGGCGCTTGGTGTCGACCTCCAGGTCCTCCGCGCCGCAGACGCAGGTCTTGCCCATGCCGCGCGCCACGACCGCCGCGTGCGAGGTCTTGCCGCCGCGCGAGGTCAGGATGCCCTCGGCGGCGATCATGCCTTCGAGGTCGTCGGGGTTGGTCTCGCGGCGGATCAGGATGACCTTCTCGCCGGAGCGGGACCACTTGATCGCGGTGTACGAGTCGAAGACGGCCTTGCCGACCGCGGCGCCGGGCGAGGCGGCGATGCCCCGGCCGAGCAGGTCGGTCTTCGCGGCGTCGTCGAAGCGCGGGAACATCAGCTGGGCGAGCTGGGCTCCGTTGACCCGCTGGAGCGCCTCGGCCTCGTCGATCAGGCCCTGGTCCACGAGCTGGGTGGCGATCCGGAAGGCGGCGCCGGCGGTGCGCTTGCCGACACGGGTCTGGAGCATCCAGAGCTGGCCGCGCTCGATGGTGAACTCGATGTCGCAGAGATCCTTGTAGTGGTTCTCCAAGGTCTCCATGATCTGCATGAGCTGGTCGTACGACTTCTTGTCGATCGACTCCAGGTCGGCGAGCGGCACGGTGTTGCGGATGCCGGCGACGACGTCCTCGCCCTGCGCGTTCTGGAGGTAGTCGCCGTAGACGCCCTGGTGGCCGCTGGCCGGGTCGCGGGTGAAGGCGACGCCGGTGCCGGAGTCGGGGCCGAGGTTGCCGAAGACCATCGAACAGACGTTGACGGCCGTGCCGAGGTCGCCGGGGATGCGCTCCTGGCGGCGGTAGAGCTTGGCGCGGTCGGTGTTCCACGAGTCGAAGACCGCGTTTATGGCGAGGTCCATCTGCTCACGGGCGTCCTGCGGGAACTCGCGCCCGGCCTCGGACTCCACGATCTTCTTGAACTGCTTGACCAGCTTCTTCAGGTCGGCCGCGGCGAGGTCGGTGTCGACCGTGACCTTCTTCGCGTGCTTGGCGGCCTCCAGGGCCTCCTCGAAGAGGTCGCCGTCGACGCCGAGGACGGTCTTGCCGAACATCTGGATGAGGCGGCGGTAGGAGTCCCAGGCGAAGCGCTCGTCGCCGGACTGGGTGGCGAGACCGGCCACCGAGGCGTCGGAGAGGCCGATGTTGAGGACCGTGTCCATCATGCCCGGCATGGAGAACTTCGCGCCGGAGCGTACGGAGACCAGCAGCGGGTCGTCGGCCTGGCCGAGCCGCTTGCCCATGCGCTCTTCCAGGGCCGTGAGGTGCGCACTCACCTCGTCGCGCAGCTCGGTCGGCGCGTCGCCGCTCTCCAGGTAGACCTTGCACGCCTCGGTGGTGATGGTGAAGCCCGGAGGGACGGGCAACCCGAGGTTGGTCATCTCGGCGAGGTTGGCGCCCTTGCCGCCCAGGAGGTCCTTCAGATCCTTGTTGCCCTCGGTGAAGTCGTAGACGAACTTCTGGGGATCTTTGTTTTCCGACACGGGTCTCGACTCCTCGAGGACGCGGTGGCTGCCCTGACGGCGAGGAACATACCCAGATCGAAGGCGTATGGGTACGTCCACCTGGTCGTCATACGGCCGCAACCACCCGTCCGCCAGCAGATCCAAAGGGCCGTCAGGCCGAAGCAGGGAAATCCTTGACTTCACCTCCTGAAGGCGACATGGCCGAAACTTGACTCATACCGCTCATCGGAGCGTATCGCGGAGCAGATGAGTCCACTCCTCGAACGCAGCGGGGTGGCACTGAGTGCCACGTCTTCCAGAAGTGCAGCCGCCTCCGATTTGCTCATCTGAGCGCAACCCCGATCAGGGGTGGCGTGAATCACGCTCGATTCGGGCTCCGAATTTCAGGATCCGGACGCCTCGGGACGCCGCAGGCACTCCGCGAGCACCCCGGAATCCACCTCTTCCAGGCTACGGGCGAAGGTCCTCCCCCGCGCGGGCCGCACCGGCAGCAGCGAGGGCACGACCAGCACCGCGCACCCCGCGGCGTGCGCGGACGCGGTGCCGTCCGGGGAGTCCTCGACGGCCACGCAGGCCGAGGCCGGGACACCGAACCGGCCCGCCGCCGCCAGGTACGGATCGGGGTGCGGCTTGGTCAGGGCGGTGTCGTCGGCCGACAGGGTGAAGGCGAAGGGAACGCCGGCCAGCGCGCCCGCCACCACCGCGTCCACCACGCTCCGCGGTGAGGCGCTGACCAGTGCGAACGGCACTCCGGCCCGCTCCAGCGCGGCCAGCAGAGCGGCGGCTCCGGGGCGCAGGGGTGCTCCCGCCTCGACCTTGCGGAAGAAGGAGCCGGTCAGTTCGTCAGCGATCGCGGGCAGCGCGGCCGGCGTCCGGCCCGTCACCGCGATCAGATGAGCGGCGGTGTCCGCGACGGCCCGTCCGACGACCTCCGGCGCGTCCGCGTCGGTCAGCCGGTGGCCGAGCCCGGCGGCGACCTCGTCGGCCGTCTCCCACCAGAGCACCTCGGTGTCGACGAGGGTGCCGTCCATGTCGAACAGCACGGCCGCGGGCGCCGTCACGCGTCCGCCTTCCCGGCCGGCGTCTCCCGTACGGAGCGGGTGGAACCGGTCCTCCCGTCCGGGGTCGCCGCGGGGACGACCAGCACCGGTCGCGGTACGGGGGCGACCGTGGCCCGTACGCCGGGCAGCAGGTCGGCGGCGTCCCGCGATGCCAGGTCGGCCTTGACCGCGGTGCCGTCCGGGAGGTCGAGCAGGACGCGGGTGACCGAGCCGAGGAAGGAGGCGGAGACCACGGTGGCGGTGCCGTCCGGGTCGGCCTGGACACGGATGCCCTCGGGCCGCAGCAGCACCTCGACGGGGCCGCTGCCAGCCGGGGCCTCGCCGTCCACCGGCAGGGTGGAGCCGGCGACCTCGACCGAACCGGTGCCGGTCAGCCGGCCCGGCAGCCGGTTCATGGTCCCGACGAACTCAGCGACGAACGCGGTGGCAGGGCGGTCGTACAGCTCGGCCGGGGGTGCGCACTGCTCCAGGCGGCCCGCGTTCAGGACGGCGACCCGGTCGGCCATCGAAAGGGCCTCCTCCTGGTCGTGGGTGACGAAGATGGTGGTGATGCCGAGCGAGAGCTGGAGGCGGCGGATCTCCTCGCGGAGCGAGAGCCGGACCTTGGCATCGAGTGCCGAGAGCGGCTCGTCCAGCAGGAGCACGCGGGGCCGCAGCGCGAGCGCGCGGGCCAGGGCGACCCGCTGCTGCTGGCCGCCGGACATCTGGTGCGGGAAGCGTCCGCCGTGGTCGGGCAGGCCGACCAGAGCGAGGAGCTCGGCGGCGGTGGCGTGCCGTTCGGCGGCGGGCGCCTTCCGCACGCGCAGGCCGAAGGCGACGTTGTCGCGGGCGTTCAGGTGCGGGAAGAGGCTGTAGGACTGGAAGACCATTCCGGCGTCGCGCCGGTTGGCGGGGATCGGCGTGATGTCCTCGCCATCCACCAGGACCTCGCCGGAGTCCGGCTGCTCGAATCCGGCGAGCACCCGCAGCGCGGTGGTCTTGCCGCAGCCGGAGGGGCCGAGGAGGGCGAGGAGTTCGCCGGGTTCGGCGGTGAGGTCGAGTCCGTCGAGGGCCACGGTGGGGCCGAACGCCCGGCGCAGCGAGCGGAACTCCACCCGTGCTCCCGCACCGGCGCGCGCGGCGGGCCCGGCCCGCTCGGGGCGGCGGCCGGCGGACGGGGCGGACAGGGCTGGCAGGGCTGACATGGGTGACTACTCCTTGCCGGGTACGGGAATGGGGGCGGCGGCCGGGGCGGCGGACCCGGCGGTGGTGGGTCCGGCCGGAGCGGCTCCGGGGGCGGCGGGTCCGGCGGGGGCGGGTCCGGGGGCAGCGGGTCCGGGGGCAGCGGGTCCGGCGGCCGGGACGTCGGTGGACCCGCCGGTTCCGGCGCGGGAGAGGACGAGCAGCAGGGCCCAGGTGATCAGCAGGCTGAGCAGCGACACCGCGACCGACATGCGGGCCTCGGCGCCGGAGACGGAGACGATCCACACCGCGAAGGGCCGGAAGCCCAGCAGGGAGGCGACGGTGTACTCGCCGAGCACCAGCGCCAGGGTGAGGAAGGACGCCCCGGCGAGCGAGGAGCGCAGGTTGGGCAGGATGACGCGGAGGATCACGTACAGCCGCCCGGCCCCGCAGTTGCGGGCCGCCTCCACCAGGGTGGGCACGTCGACCGCGCGCAGTCCGGCGTCCAGCGAGCGGTGGACGAACGGCAGCGCCAGCACGGTGTAGGCGAGGACCAGCACCACCGGGAACGACTCGTTCTGCACGGCGAGGAAGGTCTGGTAGAGCGGGGTGCGGGAGAGGTGGTCGGGTCCCCAGCGCAGCACCGTGGCGATCCCGGTGACCAGGGCGATCGGCGGCACCACCAGCGGCAGCATGCAGACGATCTCGACGACGGCGCGCAGCCGGGCCGGTCCGAGCCGGACCGCGATCAGGGCGGGCACGACAAGTAGCAGGGCGAGCGCGATGGTGGCGGCGGCCAGCGAGAGCGAGAGGAACAGACTCTCGGTGAAGCCTTCGGCCGACAGGATTCCGCTGTACGCGGCGAAGGTGACGCCCTGCCCCGGTACGTGGACGGTGAAGACGAACGAGGAGATCAGCGGGGTGAGGAAGTACAGGCCCGCGACGGTGAGCACCGCTCCGCGCCAGTAGCGGGGACGGGGGCGGCGGGCCTTCCGCTCCGCGGCGGGGACGGCGGCCGGGGAGGCGGGGGTCAGCGCAGCCATCGGGAACTCCGTCGCTGGAGGGGCAGGTAGACGGCCATCACCAGTCCGGCGATCACGATCATGTCGAGGCTCAGCGCCAGGGCCACGTTCTCCTGGCCGACCAGGACGTTGCCGGAGAGCGCGTCGGCGATCTTCAGGGTGACCAGCGGGACGGAGCCGCCGACCAGGGCGGCGGCCGTGGCGTGCGCGGCGAAGGCGCTGCCGAAGAGGAGGACGAAGCCGCCGAGCAGCGAGGGCGCGAGCACCGGCAGGCCGACGTGGCGCCAGAACTGCCAGGTGGAGGCCCCGGTGCTGAGCGCGGCCTCCCGCCACTGCGGGCGCAGCCCGTCCAGCGCGGGGACGACGACGAGGACCATGAGCGGGACCAGGAAGTAGAGGTAGATGACGGTGAGCCCGGTGAAGGAGTAGAGGTTCCAGCCGAGCGCGTCCAGGTGGCCGATCTCCGTGACGACCCCGGAGATGCCGAGGGTCGCGACGAAGGCGAAGGCGAGCGGGATGCCGCCGAAGTTGGCCAGCACCCCGGAGGCGGTGAGGACCGCCCCGCGCAGCGCGCCGCGCCGGGAGGTGACGACGGCCCGGGCGATCAGCACCCCGAGCACGGTGGCGAGGGCGGCGGTCAGCGCGGACAGTTCGACGCTGCCGGTGAGCGAGGTGAGGTAGGGCCCCCGGAGCGAACGCTCCAGGTGCTCGCCGGTGAACTCGGTGGTCCCGGCGACCGGGTCGGTGCGGGTGAGCGCCCCGTACAGCAGGGCGCCGGCGGGCAGTCCGAAGCAGAGGCCGGCGAAGACGAGCAGCGGGAGCGCGCCGAGCCAGGCGCGGGCGGGCCGGGCCCGGCGCGGACGGCCCGCCGGCCGGGGCCCGGTGGTCGTGGGCCCCGCGGCCGTGGGACCGGTGCCCGGCGCCCCGGCGGGGGCCGCCCCGCGTACCGGGGCGGCGGTCGGGTGGGCGGAAGTCATCAGGAGACGGCCTTGTCCCAGTTCTCGGCGAGGGTGGCGTTGGCCTGGTCCAGCTCCTCGGAGGAGGGGAAGGACGGGGTGCCCGCGACCTTCGGCAGCTTGGCGACAAAGGCCTTGTCGGCCGTGCCGTCCTCGGTCATGGCGGGCAGCAGCACGGGGCGGGCGTAGCCCTTGAGCCAGAGGTTCTGGCCCTCGGCGCTGTACAGGAACTCCATCCAGAGGCGGGCGGCGGCCGGGTGCGGGGCCTCCTTGTTGATGGCCTGGGAGTAGAACTGGGCGTAGACGCCGTCGGTCGGCACGGAGACCTTCCAGTCGACGCCCTTGCCCTTGAACTGGTCGGCGTACCCGGCGTTCAGGTAGTCCCAGTCGATGCTGATCGGCGTCTCGCCCTTCTCGACGGTCGCCGGGGTGGACTCGACGGGGATGAAGTTGCCGCTCTTCTTCAGCTTGCCGAAGAAGTCGATGCCGGGCTGGATGTCCCCGAACGAGCCCTTGTTCGCGAGCGAGGCCGCGTACACGCCGCCGAACGCGGAGCCGGACTTGGTCGGGTTGCCGTTGAGGGCCACCTTGCCCTTGTACTCGGGCTTCAGCAGGTCGGCGAAGGTCTCGGGGCAGGTCGTGATGCGGGCGGCGTCGCAGCCGATGGAGACGTAGCCGCCGTAGTCGTTGTACCAGCGGCCGTCCGCGTCCTTCTGGCTGTCGGGGATCTTGTCCCAGGAGGCGACCTTGTACGGGGCGAAGAGGTTCTCGGCCGCGCCGCTGCGGGCGAAGGCGATACCGAGGTCGAGGACGTCGGGGGCGCGCTTCTGGCCCTTGCGGGACTTGACGGCGGCTATCTCGTCGGAGCTGGACGCGTCGGGCGTCTCGCTCTTGATCTTGATCTTGTACGTGGCCTCGAACGCCTTGATGATCTCGCCGTAGTTCGCCCAGTCCGGCGGCAGGGCGATCACGTTCAGCTCACCCTCCTTCTCGGCGGCGGCGACCAGCTTCTCCAGCCCGCCGAAGTCGGCGACCGAGGCGGCCTCGGTGGACTTCACCCCGTTCACCCCCGTCGCGGTCTTCTCCTCGGGCGCCGCGCCGCACGCGGTGAGCGCGGTGAGGGCGGCGGTGGAGAGGGCGAGAGCGGCGACGGCACGGCCGTTGGCGCGGGTGCGGAGGCGGGGTCGGGCTCTGTGCACGGTGAGTCTCCCGGAGCGAAGTGAGGGTCACTTGTTCAGACAAGCTGGCATCAGTTCGCCCTTCTCAGATGTCGGCGCGGTGAACACCCGATGTCCGCCCCCGCAAGACCGGCGGAAGAGGAAAGCCCGTCATGTCGGAGTTGTGACGACGGCGGAACCGGACGCGGGACCGATGCGAGGAGACGTTAGGGTGGGCCTTCGGACCACCGCACGGTCAGCTGCCTGTGCACAGTCCGGTCAGACATCAGCCGACCGACGGGGGACGTGTGGGCCGTTCGCGTTACGAGGAGATCGCCGAATCGCTGCGTCAGGCGATCCGCAGCGGCGCCCATCCGCTGGGCTCCCGGCTGCCGTCCGAGAGCGACCTGGCCGCCCGCTGGGAGGTCTCGCGCGGCACGGTGCGCCAGGCGGTGGCCCTGCTCGCCTCCGAGGGGATGATCGGCTCCCGGCAGGGGGCCCGGCGGGTGGTGCTGCGCCAGGAGCGGCGGCAGAGCTTCCAGCAGCTGAACAGCTTCGCGCAGTGGGCGCGGGCGATGGGGTGCGAGGTCTCCAGCCGCATCCTGGAGCGCACCGCGCGGCCCGCGACCGACGAGGAGGCGGCCCGGCTGGGCGCCGAACCGGGCAGCGGGGTGCTGTACGTGCTGCGACTGCGACGCCTGGACGGCGAACCGGTGATGGTCGAGCGGACCGTGTACGCGGAGTGGGTGGCCCCGGCGGTCCTCGCGCTCCCCGAGGACTGCGTCTCGATCATGGACAGCATCGCGGAGCGGGCGGACGTCGTCGCGCACTACGGTGAGCACCTGATCGACGCGGTGGCGGCGGGCAGCGAGGACGCCCGGCTGCTGCGGGTCCGCCGGGCCAGCCCGCTGCTGCGCCAGCGCCATCTGACGTACACGGCGGCGGGCCGGGCCATCGAGTGGACGGACGACCGCTACCGGGCGGGCAGCGTCGTCTTCAACGTGATGAACTCCGCGGCGGCGGCCCCGCTGGAACGCCACGCGGGTCCGGACGTCACGGGCTGAGCGCGGCCCCGGCGCGGACGGCATCCCGGACGGACGCGGCGGGCCGGGGCGTCACGGGGTACGGGCAGGGCCCGCGTCCGTACGCGGTCAGCCGCCGGAGGTGTCCAGTTCGGCGTCGGCGCTGACGCCCGCGCAGTCGTACGGGTCCTTGAGCCAGCCGTCCGGCAGGACGACCCGGTTGTTGCCCGAGGTCCGCCCACGGGGCCCGTCCGCGCCGTCCGGCCAGGGCTGGTCGAGGTCCAGCTCGTGCAGCTGGGAGGCCAGCTCCTCCAGCGAGGAGGTGACGGCCAGCTTCTTGCGCATCTCGGAGCCGACCGCGAAGCCCTTGAGGTACCAGGCGACGTGCTTGCGGAAGTCGATCACGCCCCGCGCCTCGTCGCCGATCCACTCCCCCAGCAGCGTCGCGTGGCGCACCATGACGTCCGCGACCTCGCGCAGGGTGGGCGCGTGCCGGGTCGTGCGCCCCTCCATCGCGCTCACCAGGTCGGCGAAGAGCCAGGGCCGCCCGAGGCAGCCGCGGCCGACGACGACGCCGTCGCAGCCGGTCTCGCGCATCATCCGCAGGGCGTCGTCGGCGCACCAGATGTCGCCGTTGCCGAGCACCGGGATCTCCGGGACGTGCTCCTTGAGCCGGGCGATGGCGTCCCAGTCGGCGGTGCCGCCGTAGTGCTGGGCGGTGGTGCGCCCGTGCAGGGCGACGGCGGTGACGCCCTCCTCGACGGCGATGCGGCCCGCGTCGAGGAAGGTGAGGTGGTCGTCGTCGATGCCCTTGCGCATCTTGATGGTGACGGGGAGGTCACCGGCGTTCGAGACGGCCTCCCGGAGGATCGCCCGCAGCAGGGGCCGCTTGTACGGGAGCGCGGAGCCGCCGCCCTTGCGGGTGACCTTGGGGACCGGGCAGCCGAAGTTGAGGTCGATGTGGTCGGCCAGGTCCTCGTCCACGATCATACGGACGGCCTTGCCGACGGTGACCGGGTCCACTCCGTACAGCTGGATCGAGCGCGGCGTCTCGGTGGCGTCGAAGTGGATGAGCTGCATGGTCTTCTCGTTGCGCTCGACCAGCGCCCGCGTGGTGATCATCTCGCTGACGAACAGCCCCTTGCCCCCGGAGAACTCCCGGCACAGCGTCCGGAACGGGGCGTTGGTGATGCCGGCCATCGGGGCCAGCACGACCGGCGGCTGCACGGTGTGCGGGCCGATGCGGAGCTGCGGGAGGGCGGGGGCGAGCGTGGTCATGGCCCCATTGTCGCGTACTCCGGACGGGTGGCCCGCGCACCCGTACGCGACGGGGCCCGCCGTTCGCAGGCGAGCGGAAGCGGCCGCCGCGGTCGCCTTCCCGGCCGCGCCCGCTCGACCGCGCGGCGGGCGGCCCCGGGAAACAGGGTTCCCGGGGCCGTCCCGCTCACCGGCGCGGGAGCGACGGCGAGCGGATCACCGGCACCGGATCAGCACATCCGGCACATCGGGCACATCGGCGGATCAGTCACAGTGATCGCCGTGGGGCGGGGTGTCGGACGTACGGGGGACGACGTAGGTCTCCGCACCGCTCGTGCCGTTCTTGGCGTACGAGACGTTGTGGCCCGGCACGGTCCACTTGTGGCCGTCCAGCGTGATCTTCCAGTAGCCGATCGTCTCGCGGAGGACCGGGGCGAACTCCACCCAGCCGAACTGCCTCGGCGGTACGTGCACCTGCACCTGCTCGGTCTTGGTGCTCTCCTGGAGCCAGCTGAAGTTCAGGCTGAACTCGCTCGACAGGAACTCGATCGAGACCCCCACGGTCCGGCCGAAGGAGAACTGCGTGCCGGTGGTGTGCGCCCAGCTGATGGAGTACTCCGCGTCCCGGTCGGAGCTCTGGTTGTACAGCACCTGCCCGCTCACGCACCCCTCGGCGGCCCGGTACGCCTTCGGCGTCTCCAGGGCGACGAACTCGCACGTGTTGGTCTCGGGCTTCTCGGCGCACCGCCGGGCGGCCTGCTGGAGGACGATGTCCAGCACCCCGGGCGCGGTCGCCGTCGTCGCTCCCGGAACCATGGACTTGTTGCCGAACCGCCAGGTGGTGTGGTCGTTGTCCGCTTCGGTGTCGCAGTCGATCAGCTCCACCTTCTTCGCGGTGTGCGGCCAGTCGTCCCCCGCCAGCGCGGTCAGGCAGCTCTCGGGGTCGGCGCGGTGACGCAGGCGGAACGTGGACGCGGTGTCCTTCCCCGCGTCGGCCCCCTCGGGCAGGACCGGCTCGACGTACCACATCTGCTCCTTCCGCTCCGGATCGCAGGGGGCGAGCACGAGGTGGTAGGGGAGGACGATGTCGTCGTCCTCGTCGAGGCACGTGCCCTTGGCGCGGTTCACGATGGCGATCGCGCCGCTCGGGTCGCCCGTCTTCTTCAGCGTCCACTTCTGCCACGGCCGGCCGGTCTGCGGCTCACGCGTGACGTTGCCCTCGGGGTCGAGCGAGTTCTCCAGGCCGAGGACCAGCTTCAGACCGGCGCTCTCGATGCTCAGGCACTCCAGGGAGCCGGGGCCGTCGCACGGACCCGAGCCGACGGGAGAGAGGTCGGCCCAGTCGAGCCAGACGTCCTCGCGGCTTCCGTCGCCCGTGCCGGCGGACAACCGGGAGCGCTGGTAGAGCGTGCTCGTGCCCGTGCCGATGGCGAACACGTCGAACGCGGTGGTCGTGCCCTGCGGAGCGGAGCGCACCGCGAAGGAGTCCGCCTGCCGGTCGCCGAGGGGCTTCCAACCGGCCGCCCAGATCCCGTTCGGGGCGTCCTGCGTGGAGGAGGCGGTCTGCGTCCGGTAGGCGACGTACCCGTCCGCGTTGACGCCGTGGACGGCGAGGCGGCTGTCGCTGTGGGCGATGACGACGGGGCGGCCGGGGACCGCGGGGCCGATCCGCTGCGCCTTGCCGGTGGCCCAGGTCCCGGTCGGGTTCTTCGCCGTACCGGGCTCGGACTGGGTGACGGTCCACAGCCCGTTCCCGCCGCGGTTGCCGAAGACCTGGAGGAACGTGCCCTTCTTGCGGTTGTTGAGGGCGACGGTGACGTTGCCGGTATGGCCGGTCCCGATCTCCTTCCAGGCGGCCCAGTTGGCTGCG